>DATBJU010000082.1:0-60667 GCA_036556265.1 Xanthobacteraceae bacterium
CGCAGCATTTCCGCCGCCGCTCCAGGCTGAAGTGAAGTCCTGGGGGATCGATGCGTACCAGACCTATGCCGTCGGTGACCTCGGCCTCGTCGCCTATGAGACGTCGGCGCGCGAGGGCATGGTCGTGTGCGAGGACGTGCTGCTCGAAATCGTGAAGCCGGGCACTGGCGATCCGGTCCCGGACGGAGAGGTCGGCGAGGTGGTAGTCACTTCGTTCGATCTGAAACGGCCGTGGATCCGGCTCGCGCTTGGAGACTTGTCAGCGGTCCTCGCGGGGCGCTCGTCCTGCGGGCGCACGAATACGCGCATCAAGGGCTGGATGGGCCGGGCCGACCAGACAACCAAGATCAAGGGCATGTTCGTGCGGCCGGAGCAGGTCGCGGAAATTGCCCGGAGACACCCCGAGCTCGCCCGCCTGCGGCTTGTGGTGACGCGCGAGGGGGAAACGGACGCAATGACGCTGAAGGCTGAGGCAAGTTCGCGCGACGCGAGCCTGGCCGAGATCGCGGAGACACTTCAGGCGATCACCAAGCTCAAAGGGAAGGTTGAGCTCGTTGCCGCCGGCACGCTGCCGAACGATGGCAAGGTCATCGCCGATGAGCGGAGCTACAAGTAATCTCTTGTGGTCTTGGCACGATTGGCCCCACGATTGCCGCCCCATAGACGCACGATGGCACCGAACATGTCCGCAAGATCGGGCGAGACTCCATCGGCCGCGTCCCGAAAGACCGGCGTGCTGCTCGTCAACCTCGGAACGCCCGATTCGACCGACTATTGGTCGATGCGGCGTTACCTCAAGGAATTCCTTTCCGACCCGCGCGTGATCGAGACGAACCGCGCGCTGTGGTGGTTCGTACTCAACTTCATCGTGCTCGTGCGCCGGCCCCGGGCGAGGGGACGCGACTACGACAAGATCTGGAATCGGCAACGCAACGAATCGCCGCTCAAGACCATCACGCGTTCGCAGGCCGAGAAGCTCGCGGCACATCTTAGCGAGATCGACTCGCGCATTATCGTCGATTGGGGCATGCGCTACGGCAATCCGCCGCTTGGTGAGCGGCTCGCCTTGCTCGCCGCGGCCGGTTGCGAGCGCATCTTGCTTGTCCCGCTTTATCCGCAGTATGCGGCAGCGACGACCGCGACGGTCTGCGACAAGGCATTCGAGGCGCTAGCAAAAATGCGATGGCAACCGAGCCTGCGCGTGGCGCCACCCTACTATGACGATCCGGTTTATGTCGAAGCGGTGGCGGCATCGATCGAGCGGGATCTCGCGACGCTCGCGTGGAGGCCCGACGTGATCCTCACGTCGTTTCACGGCGTGCCCGTGGACTATGTTCTCGCGGGCGATCCTTACGAATCGCACTGCGCCGAGACGACGCGGCTCCTGCGCGACCGCCTCAAGCTCGATGGCAGTCGGCTGCGCATGACATTTCAGTCGCGGTTCGGCCGCGCCGAGTGGATCAAGCCGTATACGGATGAAACCGTGCGCGCCCTTGCGAAGGAGGGTGCGAAGAATGTTGCGGTGGTCACGCCGGGGTTCGCTGCGGATTGCTTGGAGACGCTAGAGGAAATTGGCATCGAGAACGCGGAGATTTTTCAACGGAACGGGGGCAAGAACTTCCGCGCCATCCCATGCCTCAACGATTCCGACGACGGCATGCGGGTGATCCGCAGCATAGTCGAGCGCGAGTTGAAGGGGTGGGTTTAGCAGTAATCAGTGATCAGTGATCAGTGGGCAGTTACTAGATCAGAGCCAAAACTGAAAATCTTTCTGATTACTGATCACTGAATACTGATTCCTGGTCACGCCACTCCAATCCGCAGCAGGTCGTGCACGTGGACGATACCGATCGGTTTCCTGCCCTCGACAACGAACAGCGCGGTGACCTTCGAGGCATTGAGAATCTCGAGCGCTTCGCCGGCGAGCTGGTCGGGGCGAACGGATTTTGGCTTTGCAGTCATCACTTGATCCACGGCGCGGCCAAGCAGGTCGTCGCGCATGTGCCGGCGCAAGTCGCCGTCGGTGATGATGCCGCAAAGCGTTCCGTCGGCTTCCATGACACCGACGCAGCCGAGTCCCTTTGCGGACATCTCCACGACCGCCTCGCTCATGCGCGTTCCGCGCGCGACAAGCGGCAGTTTCGTGCCCGTGTGCATCACGTCACGGACGAAGGTGAGGCTCGCGCCGAGGCGTCCGCCGGGATGCAAGTCCTTGAACTGAAGCGCCGTGAAGCCGCGACTTTCGAATAGAGCAACCGCCAAGGCATCGCCGAGTGCGAGTTGCATGAGGGTCGATGTCGTTGGTGCGAGGCCGAGCGAGCACGCCTCGCGTGCGGCCGGCAGGATGAGTGCAACATCGGCGGCCTTGGCAAGCGTGGAATCGGGCTGCGATGTGATCGCGATCAGGGCCACATGGAAGCGTTTGGCGTAGTCAATGAGGTCCTTGAGTTCGACTGTCTCGCCCGACCAGGAGAGCGCGATGATCACGTCGTCGGGTGAGATGACCCCGAGGTCGCCATGGCTCGCTTCGCCGGGATGCACGAAGTACGCGGGCGTTCCAGTCGAGGCGAAGGTTGCCGCGATCTTGCGGCCGACGTGGCCGCTCTTGCCCATGCCGGTGACGATCGCTCGGCCCGCGGCAGAGCGGATCTTGTCGATTGCAGCCGCGAAGGGGCCGCCCAGGCCATCAGCGATGGCCGCCGATAGCGCAGTTAGGCCCGCGGCCTCGGTGTCGAGTGTGCGGAGGGCCGACCGGATGGGTTCCGAGTTGCCGTGCAAGCCCTCGGATTTCCGGCGTCTTGGGCTGGCCACGCGCTAAAACTCCCCGTTACCCGCGATTTTCCTAGCACGGCGAGGTACCTGAGGCCACCCGGCCGTTGGGGACAAGAATCCGTTAACCATGTGCATTTTAGATTCGTTAACCGAACGAACGCGCGAGAGAATCCGTAATTGCCGTGCCTTCCCTCGACCGCGCCGCTGCGCGCGAGCCTCGCGCTTGCACTGATCGTGTGCGTTGGAGTCACGGCCTTCGGGCAGACGATCTTCCAGGAAGAATATGGACTGCGGCCGACGTTGGTGCCGACGGGCAAAGCGAAACCTGCGCGCAAGACTATCGAGTCGAAGGGATCGCCGCCTGGTTTCGGCGCGGGCAGCAGTGGCTTCGTCTCGACCAACACGACATCAAAGAGCGCGAAGGCGCGGCAGAAGGGTGAAGTGGTCGCCGTGGCGGCCGCTGCACCGAGGCTTCGCCGACCGGTACGGCAACAGCCTCAAGGAGAAGAGATAACCGGCGCGGTGCGACGACTGCCGCCGCACCGTCCGGCCGAGGAGGAGGATCCATACGCGCCGGTTGGGCTGCGGGTCGGCAGCTTCGATGTGAAGCCGAGCGCCGAGATCTCCGGCGGCTACGATAGCAATCCATTCCGCGCCGCCGGTGGCCCCGGTTCCCGCTTCACCGTCGTTGCCGCGAAAGTCGAGACGAAGTCGAACTGGTCGCGACATGAGCTTGCGGGCGAATTACGCGGCGCCTTCACCGACTATCATCAGGTTTCCGGCAACGATCGCCCTGAGGCCGAGGCGAAGTTGCGCGGCAGGGTCGACTTGACGTCCGCTGGTCGCGTCGAACTGGAGGGCCGGGCCGCATTGATGACCGAGGCGGCGGGCAGCCCCGACGCGGTGACGGCCGTGAAGCGTCCGCCGAATATTTATACGTTCGGTGGATCGGTCGGTTACGTCCACCGATTTAACCGGATCGAAGCCGGATTGCGCGGAAGCGTCGAGCGCAACGTCTACGAGAGCGCCGAGCTCGCCTCCGGCGGTGTGCAGGATCTTTCGGATCGCGACTACACAGCTTACGCCCTGACGCTGCGCGGCAGCTACGAGATGACGCCAGGAATCAAGCCGTTCCTGGAGGCGAGCGTCGATCGTCGAGCGTACGATCGCGACGTCGATTTCACGGGCGTGGGGCGCAGCTCGAACGGCTGGCGCGCGCGCGGCGGCTTTGAGTTCGCGCGAATGGGGTGGCTGACGGGGGAGGCGTCGGCCGGTTTCGCGTTTCGACACTATCCCGATCCGACGCTTGAGGACGTCTCCGGCCTGATTTTCGACTCTTCGCTCGCGTGGAAGGCAACGGCGCTGACCACCGTCACGCTGAGGGCGAACTCCGAGATCGGTGAGACGACGCTTGTGGGCGCCTCGGCAGTGTTCTTGCGCCAAGCCAGCATCGCGATCGATCACGCCTTTCGCCGCTGGCTGATCGGCTCGGCGAGCATCACCTACGGAGTGGAGGACTATCGCGGCGCGGGCCGGCGTGACGAGCGGCTGGGGCTGCTGGCAGCACTCACCTATCGGCTGAACCGGTACGCCGCGATTAAAGGGGAAGCACGCCGAGAGCGCCAGAACTCGAGTGTTCCCGGTCAAGATTTTACCGCGAATATCGTGATGTTGGGCCTGCGCCTGCAGCGCTGACCGGGTCGCGACAGGCAATTATTAAGGGCGATCGGGAGTAGAATGACCGGGAAGAGAAAGCACGAGTTCCGATGACCGATGCGGGGATCTTTTCGGGCAGGATGTGCCGCGCTCATCGCGCGCTTGTCGCGTTTGCGTTCCTTTGCCAGCCGGGCCACGGCGCGCTTGCGCAGGTGACGGCATCGGTCCGACCCGAGGTGGCGAGCCATCCCCTGATGACGCCGCAGGCGATCCTCTCGGCAACGGCAGACTTTCCCCGGTGCCTCGCCTCGCTGTGGCCGCAGGCGGCGAAACGCGGGGTGTCGCGTGCGACGTTCGACCGGGCCACGCGCGGGCTTGAGCCCGACCTCCAGATCATGGAACTGCTCGACCGTCAGCCCGAGTTCACGAAACCGGTCTGGGAGTATCTCGATATCCTTGTGAACGAGAGCCGGATAGCCGGCGGGCGCGAAGTCATCGCCAGGCATCGCGCGGTGTTCGATGCGGTCGAGCAGGCGTACGGGGTCGACCGCCATGTCGTAGTGGCGATCTGGGGAATCGAATCGAACTACGGCACCGCGATCGGTGAGCGGGGCGTCGTGCGCTCGACCGCGACGCTCGCGTGCATCGGGCGGAGGCAGAATTATTTCCGCGACGAACTGCTTTCTGCGCTGGAGATTCTTGAGCGCGGCGACGTGCCGGCCGAGCATCTCAAGGGCTCCTGGGCGGGCGCGTTCGGTCCGACGCAGTTCATGCCGACCTCCTTCAAGCGATACGCGGTCGACTTCGACGGCGACGGGAAGCGCAACGTGGTGACGTCGATCCCCGATGTGATCGCGTCGACTGCGAACAACCTGAAGAAGGACGGATGGCGCTCGGGTGCGAGCTGGGGCTACGAGGTCGTGCTGCCGCAGGGCTTCGACTTTCACCTCGTAGATCGCGCGGTACGCAAGACGTTGCACCAGTGGGAAGCGATTGGCGTGCAGCGCGCAGGTGGCAAGCCGTTCCCGCGCGGAGGCGACGTAGGCTCGTTGATGGTGCCGGCTGGCGCGCGCGGACCGGCGTTCGTCGTGATCGAAAATTTCCGGACGATCATGAAGTACAATCCGTCGGAATCATATGCGCTCGCGGTCGGCCATCTTGCCGACCGGATCCGTGGTGGCGAGAGCTTCGCGCAGGCGTGGCCGCGGGACGAAATCCCGCTGACGCGGACGGAGCGTTTCGAACTCCAGGAGCGGCTTGCCGGTCTTGGGCTATATGGCGGCGGTGCGGACGGGCACCTGGGTGACCGTACTCGGGCGGCGGTCCGCGACTTCCAGGCGCGTGCCGGGCTGGTCCCGGACGGATTCGCGAGCAACAAGGTGCTCGAGCGGCTGAGGAAGGGCCGCTAGACGGAACTTGTTGCCGCACAGCCCGTTTTCCAGAGCCTTGAATTGGCCGCCAAACTCGGCCATCGCTAGCGGGCTTCGAAACGGTATCAGCATGCTTCGGCCGGCCGCGCGTTGGTTACTCACCGCCGTGATTCTTGCGGGCGCGCTGGTTTCGACTGCAATTCCGGCTTCAGCGCAGTTTCCATTTTTCTTCCCGCGCGACCCATACTATCGCCCGCAGCACCGTCCGCCGCCGCCGCCGTCCCCATTCCACAATTTTCCGCGCGAGCAGCAGCGGCAAGCCGAGCCGCCGGCGGTCGAAGAACCGGCTGGCACCGTCTACGGCACGGCGGATCTCGCCGACAAGTACCGCACGTCGCAAGCGAACCACTATGTAATTGTGATCGGCGATTCACTCGCCGATCAGCTGGCGCAGGGTCTGGCCGATGCGTTCGTTTCCGAGCGGCCGGAGGTTGCGATCGTGAAGAAGACGCGCGGCAGCAGCGGTCTCGTGCGCGCAGACTTCTACGATTGGCCAGGGCAGCTGCCCACCTTGCTCGAGGGCGAGCGGATGAGTGCGATCGCGGTCATGCTCGGGACCAACGACCGCCAGGTGTTGCGGGACGACAAGGGCGCCTATGAGATCCGTTCCGACCGGTGGCGTGAACTCTACGTCCTGCGTATCGAAGCGCTCGTGAACGAGCTGAAGAAGAAAGGTGTTCCGGTTTTTATCGTCGGCCTCCCGTCGATGCGTATTCCACGGCTCTCCGCAGATCTGCAGTACATCAACGAGATTCTGCGTGAGCAGGCGCTGCGGCTCGGTGCCTATTACATCGATATCTGGGATGGATTCGTCGGCGAGAACGAAGAGTTTGCGCTGTTTGGCCCGGCGCTGGATGGACAGCGGCGCAGGCTGCGCGCCGACGACGGTGTGCATTTCACGCGGGCGGGTGCGCGCAAGGCGGCGCATTACGTCGAGCGTGATCTCGTGCGTCTGTTCGACTTGGGGCCGCGCGGTCCACTGCTGCCCCCGGAGACGCCTGAGGTGGCGCCTTCCGGCCGGCCGGTCGCGGGACCGGTATTGCCGCTCACCCAGCCGGCAGGTTCGCCCGGGCAGCTTGCCGGCGGCGAGGCGCCGGGACAGGCGAACAATGACGGCACTGCTTCGCGCGTGCTCGTCGAGGGACGGCCGGTCGAGCCGATAGCCGGACGTGCCGACGATTTCCGTTGGCCGCGACCGGCGGTTGCGACGGTTCCTCCGGAAGGAACGCCTGCCTCCGCTCCGCAAGCGTCGGGCGTTCCCGCCCCCATGAACGCAAGCCCGGAGAAGAATCCGACTCCAGTGCCCAACGTAATCACGCCATCCAAGGACGGCGCGCGCATCATTTCGGTGCCGG
The DNA here is from genome assembly GCA_036556265.1 of Xanthobacteraceae bacterium. Lineage (GTDB taxonomy): Bacteria > Pseudomonadota > Alphaproteobacteria > Rhizobiales > Xanthobacteraceae > JAUSIF01. Next base: position 7,214 of record DATBJU010000082.1, read on the forward strand.
AAGCCAATCGCACGCGCTGAGCTCAGCGCGGCAGGGTGGTCGTTCCCATCAGAAACTCGTCCATGGCACGCGCGGCTTGGCGTCCTTCACGGATCGCCCAGACGACGAGAGATTGGCCGCGGCGCATGTCGCCGGCCGCAAATACCTTCGGCAGGGACGTCTGATACTTCAGCGTGTTGGCTTGGACGTTGCCGCGCGGGTCGAGCTTGATGTCGAGTTTCTCGATCATGCCCGCGTGCACAGGGCTGACGAAGCCCATCGCGAGCAACACTAGATCGGCCTTGATCTCGAACTCGGTACCCGGCACCGGTTTGAACTTCTCGTCGGCGCGCGAGCAATGGAGTTTCTGCACGTGGCCGTTCGCGCCTTCGAACTTCGTTGTCAACACGGCGAATTCGCGCCCGGCGCCTTCCTCGTGGCTCGACGAGGTCCGCAGCTTGAGGGGCCAGTCGGGCCAGGTCAGGTCCTTGTTCTCCTTGTCCGGCGGCCGCGGCATGATTTCGAAATTCGTCACCGACAGTGCGCCTTGGCGGATCGACGTGCCGATGCAATCGGACCCGGTATCGCCTCCGCCGATAACGATGACGTGCTTTCCGGAAGCCAGAATCGGCTTCACGCCATCTTGCGGTTCGTTGGATACGCGGCGATTCTGCTGCGGAAGAAAGTCCATTGCGAAATGAATGCCGTCAAGGTCGCGGCCGGGGATCGGCAGATCGCGCGGCTTCTCCGCTCCGCCGGCAAGCAACACGGCGTCGTGCGTGCTGACGAGCTGCAAGGCATCGACGCTGACGCCGACGTGGGCGTTGTAGTGAAAGATCACGCCTTCGGCTTCCATTTGCGCGATGCGGCGATCGACGTGAAGTCGATCCATCTTGAAGTCGGGAATGCCGTAGCGCAGGAGGCCGCCGGCCTTGGCCCAGCGCTCGTAGACGTGCACGTCGTGGCCTGCGCGAGCGAGCTGCTGCGCGCCAGCGAGTCCCGCCGGGCCGGAGCCCACGACGGCGACGCGTTTGCCGCTCCTGCGTGCGGGCGGCTCCGGCTTCACCCAACCCTCCTGCCAGGCGCGGTCAATGATCGCGCATTCGATCGTTTTAATCGTGACGGGGCTGTCGATGAGATTGAGTGTGCAGGCCGCCTCGCATGGTGCCGGGCAGACCCGGCCTGTGAATTCCGGGAAGTTGTTGGTGGAGTGCAGATTCCGGATCGCCGTCTCCCAGCGTCCGCGATAGACGAGGTCATTCCAGTCCGGGATCTGGTTGTTCACCGGGCACCCGGTGTGGCAATAGGGAACCGCGCAGTCCATGCAGCGGGCAGCCTGATCGCGCGTTTCCTTCTCGGGCAGCGGCTGCACGAATTCGCGGAAATGACGCACGCGCTCGGGCACCGGCGCATACGGCCGATCCTTACGATCGATCTCCAGGAAGCCGGTGGTCTTTCCCATCGAGATCAGCCACCGGCGGCGGCGGCAAGCCGCGGTGTTTCCGTTTCTTCCTGGGCCTTGAGTTCGGCGAGCGCGCGCCGGTAATCAACCGGCATCACCTTCCGGAACTTGGGAAGATAGGCGGTCCAGTCGGCCAGGATTTCGGCCGCGCGCCTGGAGCCGGTGTAGCGCGCGTGATTGGAGATGAGGTAGCGGAGCCGCTCTGCGTCGAAGCGCGTCATGTCCGACATCACGTCGACTCGGCCATGCATTTCAAGGTCGCCGGGACGGCCGAAGTACTCGGCGTTGATCTGTTCCTCCTCAGGCACGGGTTCGAGTTCCACCATCGCAAGATTGCACAGCTTCGCGAAATCACCGTTCTCATCGAGCACGTAGGCGATGCCGCCCGACATGCCCGCGGCGAAGTTGCGGCCGGTCTTGCCGAGCACGACCACGATGCCGCCCGTCATGTACTCGCAGCAATGGTCGCCCGCGCCTTCGATGACGGCGATCGCGCCCGAGTTGCGTACGGCAAAGCGCTCGCCGGCAATACCGCGGAAATAACACTGACCCTCGATCGCGCCGTAGAGAACCGTATTGCCGACGACAATCGATTCTTCCGGCACGATGCCCGAATTGCGCGGCGGGTAGACAATGATGCGCCCGCCGGACAAGCCCTTGCCGCAATAGTCGTTGGTCTCGCCTTCGAGTTCGAATGTGACGCCGCGGGCGAGCCATGCGCCGAAGCTCTGGCCGGCGGTGCCGTTAAACTTCACGTGGACGCTGTCGTCGGGCAGTCCGGCATGACCGTAAATCTTGGCGATCTGGCCGGACAGCATCGCACCCGTGGTGCGATCTGTGTTTTTGATCGGCATTTCGAGCTTGACCGGCGCCCCGTGGTCGAGCGCCGCGCGGGCGTCGGCGATGAGCTGTCGGTCGATGATCGTGTGAATTTTGTGGTCCTGCGGTTCGCACTTGTAAATGTTAACGCCCGCCGGCGCTTCGGGCTTCAGGAACAGGCGTGAGAAGTCGAGGCCATTGGCCTTCCAATGATCGACGACTTTGGTGCGATCGAGCATCTGCATCTGGCCGATCATCTCGTCGAATTTCCGATAGCCGAGCTGCGCCATGATCTCGCGCACCTCCTCGGCGACGAAGAAGAAATAGTTGATGATGTGCTCCGGGGTCCCCACGAAACGCTTGCGCAAGACAGGGTCTTGCGTCGCGATTCCGACCGGGCAGGTGTTCAGATGGCAAACCCGCATCATGACGCAGCCAGCGGCGATCAGGGGCGCAGTGGAGAATCCGAACTCGTCCGCGCCGAGCATCGCGCCGATCACCACATCGCGGCCGGTACGGAGGCCGCCGTCGACCTGGACCGCAATTCGGCCGCGCAGGCGGTTCTGGACGAGGACCTGGTGCGTTTCCGCGAGCCCGATTTCCCAAGGCGAACCCGCGTGCTTGATGGAGGTGAGGGGGCTCGCACCCGTGCCGCCCTCGAAGCCCGCGATGGTCACGTGGTCGGCGCGCGCCTTGGAGACGCCGGCGGCGACCGTGCCAACGCCGACTTCGGAGACGAGCTTGACCGAGACCCAGCCGTCCGGATTCACGTTCTTGAGGTCGAAGATAAGCTGGGCGAGATCCTCGATCGAATAGATGTCGTGGTGCGGCGGCGGGGATATGAGTCCGACCCCCGGCGTTGAATAGCGTACCTTGGCAATGATCTTGTCGACCTTGCGCCCCGGCAACTGGCCGCCTTCGCCGGGTTTCGCGCCCTGCGCCATCTTGATCTGCATCATGTCCGAATTGACGAGGTACTCCGCCGTGACGCCAAAGCGGCCCGATGCGACCTGCTTGATCGCCGAGCGCATGCTGTCGCCGTTCGGAAGAGGCTTGTACCGGTCCGACTCCTCGCCGCCCTCGCCGGTATTCGATCTTCCGCCGATTCGATTCATTGCGATAGCGAGCGCTACGTGCGCCTCCCGCGAGATCGAACCGAATGACATGGCACCAGTCGAGAAACGTCGGACGATTTCTTTCGCCGACTCTACCTTGTCGAGCGGGATCGGCTTGCGGCCGTCGTCCTCCGCGCTCCTGATGCGGAACAGGCCGCGGATCGTGTAGAGCCGCTCGGATTGATCGTTTATCTGCTTGGCGAAGGCCCGATACTTCTCCGGGAGATTGCCGCGTACTGCATGCTGGAGATTGGCGACGGTCTCCGGATTCCAGGCATGATCCTCGCCACGCAGGCGGTAAGCGTACTCGCCGCCGACGTCGAGCATGTCGCGGTAAATAGGCGCGTCGCCGAAGGCGTCACGGTGCCGGCGCGCGGTTTCCTCGCCGATCTCGTCGAGGCCGACGCCTTCGATACGCGTCGCGGTCCCCGCGAAGAAGCGGCTGACGAAGTCAGACGACAGGCCGACGGCGTCAAAAATCTGCGCACCGCAGTAGGACTGGTAGGTGGAGATGCCCAGCTTGGACATCACCTTGAGCAGGCCCTTGTCGATCGCCTTGATGTAGTGCTTCACGATCTCTTTCTCGCCGAGCTTCTTCGGCAGCTCGTTCTGGATCGCGATCAGCGTTTCGAACGCGAGATAGGGATTGATTGCCTCCGCGCCGTAGCCGGCCAGGCAACAGAAATGATGCACTTCGCGCGGCTCACCCGATTCGACGACGATACCGACGGAAGTGCGCAAGCCCTTGCGGATCAGGTGATGATGCACGCCCGCGGTCGCGAGTAGCGCCGGAATCGGAATGCGATCGGGACCGACGCGGCGGTCCGAGAGAATGATGATGTTGATATCGTCCTTGACCGCTTGCTCCGCTTCGGCGCACAGGCGCTCCAGGGCAGTGCGCATGCCGGCCGCGCCGTCCTCGGCGGGATAGGTCGCATCGAGCGTGCGCGCGTCGAAGCCGGCGCCCTTCACCTTTGAGATCGAGCGGATCTTCTCCAGGTCCTCGTTGGTGAGGATCGGCTGCCGCACTTCGAGGCGTTTCCGCTTGGAGGCGCCCTTGTGGTCGAACAGGTTCGGCCGCGGCCCGATGAAGGAGACGAGGCTCATGACGAGCTCTTCACGGATCGGGTCGATCGGCGGGTTCGTAACCTGGGCGAAGTTCTGCTTGAAATACGTGTAGAGAAGCTTCGGTTTGTCCGACAGCGCCGAGATCGGCGTGTCGTTGCCCATCGATCCGACAGCTTCCTCGCCCACGGACGCCATCGGCGCCATGAGGAACTTCAGATCCTCCTGCGTGTAGCCGAACGCCTGTTGACGATCGAGCAGCGCCAGGTTGGAGAGCTGCGCCTGCGCGGGCACGGGCGGCAGGTCTTCGAGGAAGACCTGTGTGCGCTTGAGCCACTCCTTGTAGGGATGCAGTCGCGCGAGGCTACTCTTCAGTTCAGCGTCGGAGACGATGCGGCCTTCCTCGAGGTCGACAAGAAACATCTTGCCGGGCTGGAGTCGCCATTTCTGAACAATCTTCGCTTCGGGAATCGGCAAGACGCCTGCCTCAGACGCCATGACCACGCGACCGTCGGAGGTGACGAGCCAGCGCGCCGGACGCAGGCCATTGCGATCGAGTGTCGCGCCGATCTGCCGGCCGTCAGTGAATGCGATCGCGGCCGGACCGTCCCACGGCTCCATCAGCGCCGCGTGATATTCGTAGAAAGCGCGGCGCTCCTCGTCCATGAGCGGATTGCCCGCCCAAGCCTCGGGGATCAGCATCATCACAGCATGGGCGAGCGAATAGCCGCCCTGCACCAGGAATTCGAGCGCATTGTCAAAGCAGGCAGTATCGGATTGGCCCTCGTAGGAAATCGGCCAGAGCTTCTGAATGTCGTCGCCGAACAAGGGCGATGAAACAGACGCCTGGCGCGAAGCCATCCAGTTCAAATTGCCGCGCAACGTGTTGATCTCGCCGTTGTGGCAGATCATCCGATACGGGTGCGCGAGCGGCCAGCTCGGGAACGTGTTGGTCGAGAATCGCTGATGCACGAGCGCAAGGGCTGACTCGAAGTCGGGATCGTGCAGGTCCGGGTAGTACGTAGCGAGTTGATCGGCCAGAAACATGCCCTTGTAGATGACCGTACGGCACGACAGCGATACCGGGTAGTAGCCGGACAGGTTGCGCTCGCGCTGCTGGTAGATGCGGCCGGAAATCGTCTTCCGCAGCATGTAAAGGCGCCGCTCGAAATCGTCGTCGGTTTTGTTTCGCGCACCGCGACCGATGAAGACCTGAAGGTGGTGCGGCTCGGTGGGCTTGACCGACCAGCCGAGCGTCGAGTTGTCGGTCGGCACCTCACGCCAACCGAGCAGGGTCAACCCTTCGCGTACGACTTCTTCGGCGTAAATCTTCTGAATGATGCCGCGCCACTCGGGATCGCGCGGCATGAAGAGATAACCGACGGCGTATTGTCCGGGCGCAGGCAGCGCGAAGTCAAGGCTGCGCGCTTCCTTTGCGAAAAACTTGTGTGGAATCTGAACGAGAATGCCCGCGCCGTCACCGGCGCGAGAGTCCGCTCCGACCGCGCCTCGATGTTCGAGGTTGAGAAGGATCGTCAGCCCGTCTTCGACAATTTGATGTGACTTGCGGCCCTTGATGTCGGTGATGAATCCGACACCGCACGAGTCGTGCTCAAGCGCCGGATCGTAAAGACCACGGGCCGACGGAATTCCGGAGATGACTTCGCGCATGGCCTCAGCGTCGGGCCGGCTCTCGCCGCCCCGCCGCTTCATGTCTGCGGTGCGCATCCTCGTCATCGTCGCCCCATTCACTCCGGTGCATCGCCCGTCGCGTTCTTCCCCGTCAGGCCGCCACGCGGCGGTCCACAAATTGCTCCTCTGCATTACGGCTTCGGATGGGCGAGTCCTGCGGAGTCGCCGCTTCGGCTCGTCGCCCGTTCAGTCGGCGCGGCTCGCGTGCTTCTGCTCGCACGCCGCGCGTCGCGGCGATCTTGTTGTGACTCCGGCGCGCCGATCGCCGCTAATGGGACAGTATCGCTGTCCTATCGTCGGTAATATACATTTTTCCGTGCCCCTTACAAGCTTGAAGCCCGATCCTTGCGGGCGGGGCGCGTTCAGAGAAATAAACCTATGGCTTGCTCTACGGTGACGCAACGCCATTGCATGGACTGCGTCCGGTCGTATGCGTGCCGCATTCGAGTGCGGAAGTCGAAGCAGCGGACGTGGATGGAACGGGGAACGGCAATGTCTCGGATCAATCGTAGCGTGGCTGTGCTTGGCTTCGGAGCGGTCGCGTTGTTCCTTTCGGCGCCCGCCGGCGCCCAATACGATCTTGTCCGGCCTGCGTATCCGGCTTACCCCGCATATCCCGCACCGGGTCCGGGCTTTGGCCTGATGCCGCCGCATGAGGCGGATGCCGTCGTCCGCTCGCTTGGCCTTACGCCGATTGCGGAGCCGCGCGTACACGGGCCGGTGATCCTTGTTTACGCGCTCGGCCAAGAAGGCTCGCAGGTGCGGGTCACAGTGGACCGCCGAACCGGCCGAGTTCGGCAGATCGTCCGGATCGGCCCCAGCGCACCGCAGGTCGCGACGATCCAGCCAGGCCCATATGACGAGCCCGACGAGACAGTGATGCTGCCGCCAAGACCGGTGCCGAACGCAGACTATCAGCCGAATCCCCCGCCGCCCGGCCCGTCGGGTCCGCAAGTCATTACGCGCGAGGGAATCCGATCGGAAAATCTGCCGCCACCGGGTGGCGATCCGCGGAGAATGGAGCGCGAGGCCGACGTGACCGGAACCATCCCGCGCACTAGCGCTCCGCCGCCCGTCGATCCGCTGATGGGGGTTCCGCCGGAATTCCGTAATCGGCCCCTGCGCAACGCGCCCGCGAAGGACGAGAGGGTCGCTGCACGTGCGCCCGACGACGTCTCGCCGCGGGTGACGCCGATGCCGCGCCCGCGTCCCACGGATGCGCCTACGGTTGCGCAGCGCGAGCGTGCGCCGGCGAAAGCTGAGGCCAGCAAGCCTGCCGCCACCGAGCCGAAAGCGAAACTGGATCAACCGCCGGCCGAGTTCCCGGTTCAGCCGCTCGAGTAATCGGTCAAGACAAATCGAAAGGGCGCTCCGGAAGCCGGAGCGCCCCTCTCTTCATTGCCGTCAGTCAGGTGATTCAGGCGGCCTTCGCCTTGCCCTCGATCACCTTGCTCTTGCCATTCCCGATCGGGATCTGGCGGGGCTTCATGGCCTCCGGGATCTCGCGCACGAGGTCGACGTGCAGGAGCCCGTTCTCGAGGCTCGCGCCCCTTACCTCGACATGATCGGCGAGCTGGAAGCGGCGCTCGAAGGCGCGCGCAGCGATGCCCTGATACAGGACCTCGCCCTTCTCTTCCTTCTCGTTGACCTGTTTCTCGCCGCGGATCGTCAGTGTGTTTTCCTTCGCCTCGATGTTCAGTTCATCGTTGGTGAAGCCGGCGACCGCTACCGAAATCCGATAGGCGTTCTCGCCGGTGCGCTCGATATTGTAGGGCGGATAGGCCGGCGTGGTGCCGTCCGGGCCGCCGAACGAGTCGAGCAGCGAAAACACTCGGTCAAAGCCGACGGTTGAACGATAGAGCGGGGTGAGATCGAATGAGCGCATGGCATATCCTCCTTTGAAGCGACATGCGGGACTACGACCCGCCGAAGCCGGGCCGGACGTTCTGCGCGGCCCCGAGGGGCCCGCGCGATTGCGATATGGCTTCGCCTCCCCGTGCGTTCAAGGGGCAATCGTGAAACGGGCCGTTTACCAACATGAACCCTGGATGAACGGCCGCTTCGGACCCTATTCAGGCCAACGGGTTTAGCCCAACCTGCCGGCGGAGTAAGGACGGCTCCCACCCGGCGCGGAGCGACGGCTATGGCGAGGCGAATGACAGCGAGGCTGAGTGCAGCCCTCGCGCTCGTCCTGCTTCTGCCGATCTTGGCGAGCGAGGCGCAGCAATTCCCGAACTGGAGGCGACCGGGCGCAGGGGCACCCGGAGCGCCACGCGTCGACCTGCCGCTACGGCGCAGCTCTCCTCAGTTGCCGAACTACTATCTCGAGCGCGGCGGACCGGTCATCGCACCGAGCACGCCAAACGCGCCGATCGCGCCGGGCGACGTCGCGAACTCGCTCCGTCTCCGCGGGTTCAACAACATCGGACCCGTGCAGCGCCGGGGCGCTACCTCGATTACCGAAGCGGTGGGTCCCGGGGGCGAGCGCGTGCAGCTTGTAATCGGCCCGAACGGCGAAATCGTCGGCGCGCGGGTAATCAATCCGCCGCGTTGACCGAAGCGGCGTTGCCGTCGCGGCGGCGCTGTTGTAACTCCGCTGCAGAATTCGCCTGGTACGATCTCACACATCCTGGTCGCATGATTCTTCAAGCGATTCCGGCGAACCCGGTGCCCGAAGGTGCCGTGACCGGACACATCACCGCGAATGACGGCGTGAAAATCCGTTACGCGCGCTGGAATCCAACCGCTCCGCGCCGCGGGACAGTCTGCGTGCTCATGGGACGCGCGGACATGATCGAGAAATACTTCGAGGTGGTGGAGGAGTTGCGCGGTCGCGGCTTCGCCGTGACGGTGCACGATTGGCGCGGGCAAGGTGGCTCCGACCGGAAGCTGCGCGACCCGCGCAAGGGCTATGTGCGGAGCTTCGACGAGTATCAACTCGATCTCGAAGCGTTGATCCGCGAGGTGGTCCTGCCGGATTGCCCGCCGCCGTTGTTTGCGCTCGCACACTCGATGGGCGGCCTCATTCTGCTCGAGGCGGTGAAGCAGGGACGGCGCTGGTTCGATCGCGCGGTGATCACAGCGCCGATGCTGCATTTTGCGCGAATGCGGGGCGGCCCCATCGTTCCGTTCGTCGTCAAGCTCGGCCAAGCGGTTGGCCTCGGCCGCCTCTATGTGCCGGGCGGCGGCCCGGTGCCTGTCGTGCACGGGCCCTTTCTCGGCAACCGCGCGACGTCGGACCCTGTACGCTATGAACGGGCGGCATCGACCGTGCAGAGCGCCCCGCATCTTGCGCTCGGCTCGCCGACCATCGCATGGGCAAACGCCGCGTTCAGTGTGATGCGTCGGGCCGAGGACCCGAGCTATGCAGCCGATTTGCGCCAGCCGCTGCTGATCCTCGCCGCCGGCAAGGACAATGTCGTGTCGAACGCGGCGATCGAGCGTTTCGCAACGCGTTTGCGCGCGGGCGCGCACCTCGTCGTTTCCGGAAGCAGACACGAAATTCTCATGGAGCGCGACGTGTTTCGCTCGCAGTTCTGGGCGGCATTCGACGCCTTCATTCCCGGCTCCCCTCCGCGAATAGGCACGCCGGGCTATCGCTAATTCAGGAAGCGAGCAGCTTCAGGGCCTGCTCGTGCACCCGCCGATCGCCTGTCACGATGACGCGGCCGCCCTTGAGCGCCGAACCGCCGTCCCAGGTGGTTACGATCCCGCCCGCTCCCTCGATGATCGGGATGAGCGGCAGCACGTCGTAGGGCTGCAGACCTGTTTCGATCACGACGTCCGCGTAGCCCGCCGCGACCATGCAGTAGGAGTAGCAATCGCCCCCGTAGCGCGAGAGGCGCGCGGCACGCTCGACCTTCTGAAAGCGCATGCGCTCGCTGTCGCTCATGAGGAGTGGACTCGTCGTGAAGACGACGGCCTCCTTCAGCGCGGCGCAGCTGCGCACAGACAGCCTCCGCTCGCCTGCGGGCCCGCGGTAGCGCGCTGTCGCACCATCGCCCGTGAAGCGCTCCCCGATGAACGGCTGGTGCATCATGCCGTAGACCGGGACGCCGTCCTTGAGGAGGCCGATCAGGATGCCCCAGACCGGCATGCCGGCGATGAACGATTTGGTACCGTCGATCGGGTCGAGCACCCAGACATACGGCGCGTCGGCACGATCGCTGCCGAATTCCTCGCCGATGATGCCGTGTGCGGGAAAGGTCTTGCGGATCAATGCCCGCATCGCGGTCTCGCCGGCGCGATCGGCTTCGGTCACCGGGTCGAAGGTTCCAGCCTTCCCTTTGTTCTCAACGCCGAGGGCCGTGCGGAAGAACGGACGGATCGCCTCGCCCGCCGCGTTGGCGAGCTGATCGACAAAGACCGCGAAATCGACCGCACCCATGCAGGATATCCAACTGAGGCTAGTTGGTCATAGCCGCGCCATGCCGTCGCGGCAACGCTCCCGCGCGCGGCGGTGCGTTGCTTCGGCGCCTGGCACATGCCACTCGTCAATGGACAAGAAGAACAAGTTTCGAGGGAGGATCATGCGCGGCCCAATGGCGCCCGGCACGGGCGGTGTCCAGGTTGGCACGCTCGTCCTGCTGGTCGCAGCCATGTGCGCGATCCACGTCGTCAGTCAGTTTCTGCGCAATTCGATCGGAGTCATCGCGCCCGACCTCGCCCGCGACATGGGGCTCGGCGCCGCAGGTATCGGCTTCCTCGCGAGCGCTTTCTTTCTGGGCTTCGCAAGCGCGCAGGTTCCGCTTGGCGTCGCGATCGACCGGTGGGGCCCGCGAATGTCGATGTCCGTGTCGATGGGGATCGCGGTGTGTGGCGTGGTTCTGTTCGCGATCGCACCAACCTCGGAGCTGCTGGTACTCGCGCGCATCCTGATCGGGGTCGGCTGCGCGAGCTTCTTTATGGGCCCACTAACGATCTACAGCCGATGGTTTCCGCCGGAGCGCTTCTCGACGCTCGTGGGGATCCAACTGGGTCTCTCGGGTCTCGGGGTATTGGGGGCGACGGCGCCGCTCGCCTATTCGACCGCGACGATCGGCTGGCGCAGCAGCTTTCTCGTCGTCGCGGCAATGGCGGCGGTGGTTGGTCTGTTCGTCTATCTCATCGCGCGGGATTATCCGCCGGGCAAGGAACGGGCGAGATCGAGCGAAACCCTGTGGCAGAGCTTTGCGGCCCTCGGTGACGTCGTGCGCGTGCGTTCGTTTCTCCCGGTGTTTGCAATGCAGTTCGCCGGCTACTCGACTTTCGTGACGATGTTCGGATTGTGGGCGGGGCCATATCTCGCCCACGTCTATGGATACAGCCTCGAGCGCCGAGGCAACGCGCTGCTTCTGCTTGCCGTCGTGCACCTCACCGCCAGCGCTGCGTGGGGTCCGGCGGACCGGATTTTTCGCGGCTACCGGATTCCGGCGACTCTCGGTGCGGGTATGACGATCGCATCGCTCCTGTGGCTCGTCGTCGTTGGAAAGCCGAGCGAGACCTGGCTGCTCGTGTGGTTCGTCGTCTTCGGATTTTTCGCGAGCTGCACGGCGGTGGTGACCGGGCACGGTCGCTCGCTGTTCAAGCCCGAATATGTCGGTCGCGGACTCACATTGATGAACCTCGGCACGATGGGCGGAGTGTTCGTGCTTCAGGCGGTGACCGGCGCGGTGGTAGGGCTATTCGACGCGCCCGGCGGCATCTACCCGGTGAATGCGTATCGCGCGGCGTTCGCGTTCGAGGCGGCGGTGCTTGCGCTTGCGACGCTGATTTATCTGCGCTCGCACGAACCGTTCCGCGGCTGAGAAGCCACGCTCAAGCGCTTTTGCACCTTTAGCCATGCATTGTCGGCATAGCTGCATTAGTTTCAAAACATAACGATTTGCTTGCGCTTCTTGCGTCGCACTCTATCTTTGTGCAGCGCGATAACGCGATTGGCGTTGCGTTATTCGCCGCCCTCCTTGGGCGTTTCCTCCCTAGACTTGGGCCGCTTCGCGGAGCGAAGCGGCCTCTTTCTTTTGAAACTCCTCCGTCATCCTGGGCGAGGCGTCCGTCCGGACGCCGAGACCCGGGATCGTCCTCGATACCGATTGGACGGTCCCGGCTCGCGCGCGGTTGCCAAAGCAAGCGAGCTTGGCCGGGACGACGAGATCATTCCGCCGCGTCGCGCAGTGGCTCGATACCGCGAGCCGTGGCCTGCGCGAGCCGCCCGATCATGCGGGTCAAATCCGCCTTCACCGCCTCGAAGCGGATGCCTTTGCGGTACTCGCGCTCATCCATATAGAGCGCCCGGTTGATCTCGATCTGCACGGCGTGCAGTCCGGCGGCCGGGTCGCCATAGTGCTCGGTGATGAACCCACCTGCGTATGGCTTGTTGCGCAAGACCGAATAACCGAAATCGCGGAGCGTCTCGTCGATGACGTCTGTAACTGCGGCAGTGCAACTCGTGCCATAGCGGTCGCCAAGCACGATGTCTGCGCGCGGCCGCTCGTCGCGGCCGCTCGCGTTCGATGGCATGGAGTGACAGTCCAGCAGTACCGCCGCGCCAAAGCTCCGCTGCGCGTTGACGATGAGACGGCGTAATGCGCGGTGGTACGGTTTGTAATAGAGGTCGATGCGGGCCAGCGCCTCGTCCACCGGCAAGCGGCGATCATAGATCTCACGCGAGTCGCCGACCACGCGCGCGATGGTGCCGAGACCGCCGGCCACGCGCAGGGAGCGCGTGTTCGCAAACGCCGGCAGCCGACCGTCAAACATGCGCGGATCGAGTTCGTAGGGCTCGCGGTTCACATCGAGGAAGGCCCGCGGGAAATGCGCCCGCATCAGCGGGACGCCGAATTTCACCGAGTCGGCAAACAGCTCATCGACGAAGGTGTCCTCCGAGCGGCGCAGGGTCGCGAGGTCCAGTCGGCTCTGGGCAAGGAAGCGGGAGGGGTAGGCTCGGCCACTATGCGGGGAATTGCAGACCACGGGGCCTGAGAGCGCCGCGGGCTCCACCACCTCGAAGGGGGAATCGAGCTCGTCGATAATTCGGGCGCTCATGGGTATTCGGTGCGACTCCAGGGTGCTTCGGGTCCTTATATTGCGCGGGCTGGTGGGGGCTTGGGAAGCCCGTCGCCGTATTTATTCGCCTTCACCGCGCATTTACCCGGCATGGTCCTTATGGTGGAATTTGAAGGACCAGCCGGGGACGCCAAATGGGCGAAAAGAAGAAGACCGAACCGACGCCAAAGATCCTGCTTGCGGAAGACGACAACGACATGCGCCGCTTTCTCGTGCGTGCGCTTTCGAGTGCAGGCTATCAGGTTGTTTCCTTCGACAACGGGCGATCGGCGTATGAGCGGCTGCGCGAGGAGCCGTTCGAGTTGCTCTTAACCGACATCGTGATGCCGGAAATGGACGGCATTGAGCTCGCGCGCCGCGCGACCGAGATCGATCCTGATCTTAAGGTCATGTTCATCACCGGCTTCGCCGCAGTGGCGCTCAACGGCGCAGCGCAGGCGCCGAAGGAGGCGAAGGTCCTCTCCAAACCCTTCCATCTCAAGGATCTCGTCAACGAAGTGGACCGACTGCTCGCGGCGTGAGGCCGCACTGCAGCCGGGAACCGGCGTGCCTTGCGGCCGTCCAATCGAGTCGATATGAAATTCTCCCAAGGAAGGGCGCGTAGCTCAGCGGGAGAGCACTACCTTGACATGGTAGGGGTCACAGGTTCGATCCCTGTCGCGCCCACCATTTTCCCCTGCCATTCTGTTTGACTTGCTGTGACGGCGAACCTAGAAACGCGGCGAAACGAGAGCTCAAAACGATGAAAATTCGCAATTCGCTCCGCTCGCTGCGCAAGCGCCATCGCGACAATCGCCTCGTGCGTCGCAAGGGCCGCGTCTACGTGATCAACAAGACGCAGCGGCGCTTCAAAGCGCGCCAGGGCTGACACAAGGTCGCACGGCCCGCCAAATTCCGCCCGATTTCGACCCTTGCGGCTGCCCGGTCGGCGGCTAGACTCGCGGCCATGCGGGTGCGCCGAATCCTCATTGCTCTGGCGGCGGTCGCCGCCGCGATGTTTGCGGTGGACACCCCTGCGTCCGCGCAGTCGCAGGGCCAGCGCCGCGCTACGCCCCCCGCGAAGCAAGAAGCGGCACGTCCGGCCCGGCCGCATCGGCGGGACCGTGCCCAGCGGCTGGCTGTGCTGTTCGAGGCGCTGAAGCAGGCGCCGAACGCGCAGGCAGCCCAGGCGATCGAATCCAGGATCGAGGCCATGTGGCTTCAGTCGGGCAGCGACACCGCCGACCTCCTGGTCACGCGCGCACGCGGGATGATCGAGGCCAAGAACTACGATCTTTCGCTGAAGCTCCTCGATGCGACGATCGACGTCGCTCCGCAATTCACGGAGGCATACGCACAGCGCGCCACGGTCTACTATGTGAAGAAGGATCTCTATCGCGCGCTCGCGGACTTGCGGGTCGTCATTGCGCGCGAGCCGCGCCATTTCACGGCCTACGCGGGCCTCGGCGTGATCCTTCAGGACGTCGGCGAGCACAAACGGGCGCGCGACGCCTTCCGCCGAGCGGTCGAGCTCAACCCGTTCCTCAAGGGTATTCCCGAAATGCTGAAGAAGCTCGAGGTGCGGGTCGACGGACGCGAGATTTAGAACACCTTTCGGTCAATCGAGCTCCGCATCGTCCGCGCCGACGAAGGCGACGCGTACCATGTTGGTGGCGCCGGGCGTGCCGAGCGGCACGCCGGCCACGACGATGACCCGCTGGCCGGGACGTGCGAATCCTTCACGGAAGGCAATTCGGCAGGCGCGGGCGACCTGTGCGTCGATATCGCCGGCTTCCTCCGTGACGACACTGTGCACGCCCCAGACGAGCGCCAGCCTTCGGCCGGTGGAGAGGTTGGGCGACAGCGCGATCGTCGGCGGCACCGGCCGTTCGCGGGCCACGCGCAAGCCCGTGGCGCCGGAACTCGTAAGACAGAGGATGGCGGAGAGATCGAGCGTCTCCGCGATTTGCCGCGCGGCTGCCGCGATCGCGTCCGCGCCCGTCGCTTCCGGCGCCTCGCGATGCGCTTCGATCGTGGAGCGATAGATCGGATCGCCCTCGACCGCTTCGGCGATGCGGTTCATGGTAACGACCGCCTCGACTGGATATTTTCCGGCGGCGGATTCGGCCGAGAGCATGACGGCGTCCGCACCGTCGTAGATCGCTGTCGCGACGTCGGAGACTTCGGCACGGGTCGGCACCGGCGACGAAATCATCGATTCGAGCATCTGCGTTGCAATCACGACGGGGCGTCCGGCGTGGCGTGCCGCGTGGGTAATCTGCTTCTGTAGGCTGGGTACGCGCTCGAGCGGCATTTCCACGCCGAGATCGCCGCGCGCGACCATGAGCGCGTCGGATTGCTCCAGCAACTCCGCGAGCCGGGTCACCGCCTGCGGTTTTTCGATCTTGGCCAGCAGCGCGGCACGTCCGCGTGTGAGCTTCTTTGCCTCGGCGACGTCCTCGGGACGCTGGATGAAGGAAAGGCCGATCCAGTCGACTCCTGCTTCGAGTGCGGCTTCAAGATCGGAGCGGTCCTTCGACGTGAGGGCGGCAAGCGCGACCGTTGTGTCGGGAAGACTGACCCCCTTGCGGTCGGAAATGCGACCTCCGACTTCCACGCGTGTAACCGCTCGGCTTGAGTTGGCCTCGGTAACGACAAGCTGCACCTTGCCGTCGTCGACGAGCAGCCGATGACCGGGCTTGAGTGCGGCAAGCACTTCGGGATGCGGGAGGTGAACGCGCTTGCTGTCTCCGGGCTTCTTGTCGGCGTCGAGAACGAAGTCTGTGCCTTCGGCAAGCTCGACGCCGCCTCCTTTGAATGTATCGAGGCGAAGCTTCGGGCCCTGCAAGTCCACCAGAATACCGATCGGCCGGCTGAGCTTCTGCTCGATTGCGCGGATTGCCTTCACGTAGGCACGCATGGCCTCATGCGAGGTGTGGCTCATGTTGACGCGGAAAACGTCGGCACCGGCCACGAACAGGCGTTCGATCGTGTCCGGATCGGACGACGCCGGACCGAGCGTCGCCACGATCTTGGTCCGACGTTGCCGTCTCATGCCATCTCCGTTTACGGCGCGTTGTTTCGAATCGCCAATGTAAACGCGCCGGAGGCGCGGTTGTACCCGGCCTCGCGCGAATTTTCGATGAATGAGGGGCGCCGCCGCTTTGCCCGTCGCTTAGCGGCCGCCCATTCCCGACTTGTTCTGGTTCTGGCTCGACTTGGCGCCCGCTGGGCCGGCTTGATCCTGCTCAGTGAGTTGTACCGTCCAGTTACGCTGCTCGCCGGTGTCGACTTCGAAGAAGCCGGTTCGGTTGAAGCCTCGAGCGAGGCAATCCTGTACGCCGCGAATGGTGAACTCGCGGTCGCGCGTACACATGTACGCCTTGCCCGACCACTCGCCGCCCTGGTCGTAGTCGATGGCGTAGACGTAGTAGAAGCGGGCCACTAGCTGGCCGCGCATCAAGGTTTCGCAAGCCTTGGGTTGCAGATTCCACCAGCCCTCGGTGACCCAGGTGTCGCCGTCCTTGTAGCCGACGGCGACGCCGACCCGAGCCGGCGTCCCATTGCAAACGCGAAAATCAGCGAACGCACCGGCCGGGGGGCACATCACGCCCACGGCCAAGACGAGGCAGGCAATGCGCCGCGGCCAAGAAAAGTCCCCGCCCATGCTCCCCGCAACCTCGAACCCGAAACCAACCCGCCCGATCCAGCAGCGCCCCGTGCCCTTTCTCCCCGGCACCCCGTCAGGTGTCAACGAGCACCACGCGTAAGTCATTGACATTGGTGCAGGTTGGGCCGGGCGTAAGCAGATCGCCGATCCGCTCGAAAAAGGTCGTGGAGTCGTTGTCGGCGAGGAAACGGGCAGGATCGAGGCCAATTGACCAAGCCCTTTGCAGGGTCGTCTGGTCCACGAAGGCACCGGCAGGGTCGTCGGCCTTGCCGGCCCCGCCGTCCGTCCCATCGCTGTCGCCGGCGACAGCGGAGACGCCTCGCCGCCCGGCAAGGGCGATCGCGAGCGCGAGCGCATATTCCTGGTTCGGTCCGCCGCGGCCGTTGCCCTTCACCGTGACCGTCAATTCGCCCCCGGAAAGGATCGCTGCGCGGCGGCCTGTATCGGCAAGCTGAATCGCCTGTCGTGCGTGCTGCGCTGCGACCTCGCGGGCTTCTCCCTCGAGATCGGCGCCAAGGAGAACCGGATCGAAGCCAGCGGCCCGCGTCACCTCGGCGGCGGCGGCGAGGGATTCTGCAGGACGCGCGACGATATGGAATTCCGAGTGGGCGAAGATCGGGTGGCCGGGTTTCGGACTTTCATTATCGGGATCATTCAGCGCGGCCGCGATTGAGGGTGGGGGATGCAACTCACGCGCGGCGATAATTTCGCGCGCGTCAGCGAGCGTGGAGGCGTCCGGTACGGTCGGGCCGGAGCCGATCACCGAGGGATCATCGCCCGGCACGTCGGAGATCGCGAGGGATATGATGCGCGCCGGCGCGGCGCGGGCTGTGAGGCGCCCGCCCTTGATCCGCGACAGATGCTTTCGCACCGTGTTGAGTTCGCCGATGGTGGCGCCCGACGTGAGCAGCGCGCGCGTCAATGCGCGCTTGTCGTCGAGTGAAACGCCGCGGGCGGGCGCGATCCAGTTCGCCGACGCGCCACCCGAGAGCAGCACGAGCACGAGGTCGCCTCGCGTTGCGCTGTCGGCGAGGGCGAGCACGCGTTCCGCAGCGGCAAGGCCCGCGGCGTCCGGCATCGGGTGGCCGGCCTCGATCATCTGAATCAACCGGGTCGGTCGGCCGTACCCGTGCCGAGTAACCGCGATGCCGGTCAGACGTTCGCGACCCAGCGGACCGAGATAGTGATGTTCGGCGACTTCAGCCATGCTCCCCGCGGCCTTGCCCGCAGCAAGCACGATCAGGCGACCTCTCTTTGGTGGCGGCGGTAGGGCGGGCGGCAAGCAGTTCGTGGGGTGCGCCGCCGCGACGGCGGCGTCATACATGCGGCGAAGAAGGGCGCGCGTCTCATCGGTCACGGCGCAGCTCCGGCCGGCATTGTGGCTCGCGGGCGCGCAATGAAAATTCCGACAACGATGAGCAGTCCGCCAAGCGCCTGGATCGGAGTGAGCGTCTCTCCGAGCGCGATCCAGCCGAGTGCCGCGGCGGCGACAGCCTCAAGAAAGATCACGAGAGACGAGAACGTCGCGGGCAGCGAACCCAGCGCAAACGCGAGCAGGCCTTGCCCGCCCACCTGACTGACCAGGGCGAGCGCGAGCAAGGCGGCTGCGCCCTCGAGTGAGCGCGGAGCGAGCGGCTGCTCGATCACGAGTGCGGCGGACAGCAGAAGTGCTGCGGTAACGATTGTGGACAGGAACATGAGCCGCGCCGCGCCGTGCCTGGAACGAGCGTTGCGTACCGCAATCACATAGCTGCCAAAGAAAAGGGCGGTGACAATCCCGTAGAAGTCGCCGGAAAGCCTTGCCGGCTCAATCTGATAGCTCTGGGCGATGAGCGCAGTGCCGCCGGCGAGGCAGGCGGCAATGCCAAGCAGGACACGCGACGTCGCGCGCTCCCCGAGGAACAGGAACGCCCCCGCGACGACGAATACGGGCGCTGTCACTGCAAAGAATGTGGCGTTGGCGACGGTCGTGTTCAGAATCGCAAGGTGCCAGAAGAAGAGGTCGCCGGCGAAGCAGAGACCGGCAAGTGCGATCGCGCGGTCGAAGCGGAGCGGTGCGACCGAGCGCGCGCTTCGCTCTTCAATGCGCATCCAGAGCCAAAGCGCCGGGAGTGCGAGTGCCGTGCGCCAGAACGCACTCGCCTGCGGCCCCACGTCTGCGAGGCGCACGAAAATCGGCGAGGCACCCATTGCGCAAGCGCCCACCACGAGCGCGGCGAACGCCGCCGCAAGCGAACGCTCATGCGCGGTGCCGGCGGTATCGGCGTTCATGTACTCCCCATGCGTGGCGAACCTTCCTATTGCAGAGAGCAAAAACGTACAATCCACGGTACTTTTTTTATTCTTGCGGCGGCCGTTCCGTGGCCTTAAGTCCGGAGCCGGAAGCAATGGAGTCCGCCATGGGCATCGACGACCGCACCCGTATTGAGCTTGAAGCCGCGGTCTACCGGAGGCTCGTCGAGCATTTGCGCAGCCACACCGACGTGCAGAACATCGACCTGATGAATCTCGCGGGCTTCTGCCGCAACTGTCTGTCCAACTGGATGAAGGACGCGGCCGACGCCAAGGGCATCGCGATGAGCAAAGAGGAGAGCCGCGAAATCGTCTATGGCATGCCCTACGACGAATGGCGCAAACGCTACCAAAAGGAAGCGAGCGCCGATCAGAAGGCTGCCTTCGGGAAGGCGCGGCCCGAGCACTGAACTCTCAAGACGTCAACGCTGAAAGGGGAACGCGCGATGGCGGGTACCGCCAATTTCGCCAAGGGACAGCTCAGGTCGCTCGTAGAGCGCATCGAGAAACTGGAGGAAGAAAAGAAGGCGCTCGCCGATGACGTGCGAGAGGTCTATGCCGAGGCGAGAGCCGCGGGTTTCGACGTAAAGGCGCTGCGGGCCGTCGTGCGGCTGCGGCTTCAGGACAGCGAGGAGCGAAAAGAGCACGAGGCGCTCGTCGAGCTTTATCGGGACGCTCTCGGACTCGGTTAAGACAGAACCCCGCGGGGGGATCGACTCAGTTCCGCGCGGTGACCCTGCCGGTCACGATACCGGCGCCGCGATCGAAGGCTAGCGTCTGGAGCGCGACGACGGCCGGACCTGCAAAGCCGCCGGTGGCCGGCGCCCCGATTGATCCGGATGCGAACTGCACGCGGATCGCCGCGCGCGCGGGTTCCACGAGACCGCGCAGGCTATAGAGATCGGGCTGATGCAGTTCGGGGGCCGAGGCGACGGTCCGCATGGCAAGCAACTTGGCAGGTGGTCGGGCCGCGTCGGCGTTATTCTGCACCGCCGGCAGGCTCTGCGGGGGGCGTGTATGGGCGGGCAGGTCGGTAAGGCGCATGTGCGTCGCCGGGATCGGACCGAACTGTGGCAGCACGCGCTCTGGTGCTGCGTAACTGAGCGCGCGGCTTTCGCTCCGCGGGATCGAGGCGGTTATGTCGCGATCGTCGGGACGCGGAGCGGGAAACGGCGTCGCGCTCTGTTTCGGGGGGGCGATCCGGCTTGGCGGAGCCAGCGAAGCGACGACGGTCGGCTGCACAGGTTCACGCGCGCTCGCCGCCGGTATCGACGCGGTGGTCAGTTCGGTTGCGGTCGGGATGCGGGTGCGAGTTGAGCGCGGGCTGGCGGCGGCGTCCTCGCCGTCCTCGTCAAGCGAGGCCAGTGCAATTGTGCCCGCGCGTCCGCCGCCTCGTTCGATTTCGGCCATGGCGAGTGCGTAGCCCGGCATCGGCTTGCCGTCGGAAGGAATGTGCACGGTCTTGCCGTCGGGGAAGATGCGGGCGAGCTGGTCGCGAGTCACTCGCGGCCAGTGGCGTACGCTGCCAGTGTCGACGTGGATGAACGGCGAACCTGAGCTCGGATAGAAACCGACACCGCCGCGCTGGAGACGCAGCGCCATGACTCGGAGGTCGGAGAGTTCGGCGCCGGGAATGTAGAAGTCGATCGCCTTGCCGACCATGTGCTGGCTGTAGCGGGCAACGCCGCGGCCGCGCGCGCGCAACATCGAGTTCGTCTGCGGCGAGCGATACGCGGAGATGATCGTGACCGGTCCGCTCGCCTTCACCTCGCGGTGGATTTCCCAAAGGACGTCGAACAGGTGCGGGTCGATCGTAGTCGGCTCGTCACGCCGCCAGTCGCGCAAGAACCAGTTGAGCTGCTTGAGCGCCGCCTCGTCATAGCGGCCGCGGCGCTTGAACGTGACGGTGAGCGTCTCGTCGGTGTGAATGTGTGCGAAGGAGAGCGATCGGGTGTCGCCGTTGGCGACGAGCGTCTGCAGCGGGGCCGAGGACAAAGCGACCGCGCACACGGCCGATCCGGCGGCGGCGAGCGGCCGGACGGAAGTCAAAACCCGAAAGATACGCACCAGGATCGAGATGGGCACGTGCAATCCGTGTCGCGCCTCTTGTTTCCGCGCGACCGCTTCGGGCGCGCACGTGGTGAACGCAGTCTTCTCGGGTCCGGTTAATGGTGAATGACCGAACCCCCGCAAGTTTTGGCTAACGGCGGATCGTGGCGAAACAGTGCCTAGCTGCCATCGGGCTTTGCATGGTTAACAGAATCTGCCCGTACTAGGCGGGTTTCCGGGGCGCCGGGAAACAAAAAGGGGGCCGGTCAAGCCGGCCCCCGGTGCGTGTTTTAGGCCGCGACTCAGCGGAAGATACTGCGGAAGAAGTCCTCGAACGGGTTGTTGCCGTAACCGCGCCCGCCGTAGCGGCCGCCGCCGACGGCGCCGTAGTACATGCCGTTCGGCATTCGAAGCTCCTCGCGGCTGATCGCGACCTTCGGTCGCGCGAGCGGAACATCCGCGATGCGGCGCTCACCGCCCCGCATGATCGCGAGCAGACGCTGGTCGTGACCGTAGACGTCGTCGCGCAACTGCAACTCGCCGCTGCTGTCCACGAACGCGGTCTGGTAGGTGATGTGCACGGGGAGCGGCTGCGGGAAGTTGATGTTGAGCTCACCCGGACCGAACATGCCGCGAAGGCGATCCTGCGTGTAATTCTCCTTCGGCAGCACGATCGACAGCAGCACCTCGGCGTATTTCACCGGATCCTGAACCCGCATGCAGCCGTGACTGTAGGCGCGGACTTCCTTCGCGAACAGATTCTTGTCCGGCGTGTCGTGTTGGTAGACGAGGAACTTGTTCGGGAAGTTGAAGCGCAAGCGGCCGAGTGCGTTGGAATCTCCGGGCGGCTGATAGATGCGCACGGTTCCGTCTCGGTTCTCCTCGATGCGGAGACCCATGCGATCGAGCACGGTCGGATCCTGTTGCAGCGCCGGCAGGTACTCGTTCGCGATGATCGACGGCGGGACGTTCCAGGTCGGATTGACCGTGATGAATTTCATGGTGTCGCTAATCAGCGGCGTCTGCATGCTGGGCTTGCCGACGACGACACGCGTCTGCCAGGCGACGGAGCCGTTCTTCACCACCTTCAGCGTGAAGTCGGGAATGTTCAGGATCGAGTGGCTGCGCCCGAGATCGTGTGGCATCCAGCGCCAGCGCTCCATGGTGGCGAGGATTGCATCGACTTTGTTCGTAGGGCGCCGTTGGTTGCCGTTGAGCGCGCGGATCGTGGCCGGGCCGGCGAGGCCGTCGGGGTTCAGGCCCGCGGACTTCTGGAAATTGACCACAGCTTCGGCAACGCCGCGGTCGTAGCGCCAGTCGTTCAGGTCGCCACTGACATTAAGGCGCTTCCGCAACAAGGCGACGCGCGCGTCTTCCATGCCGGGCTTCAGGCTCGGGCCTTCCGCAATGCGCACGACGTCCGGCTCGCGGACCTGCGGCAGGCCGCGTGCTTCAGCGAGCTTTGCCTTAAGAGCCTTGTATGCCTCGTGCTGCGGGAGATGCGACGCAAGAATCGATGCCGAGTCGTTCGTCCCGGCGAGCTTGGTGAGGGTGTCGGCCGGATCGGGAAGGTCGAGATGGTAGAAGATGTCGCCGCTGACGCGGGTGAAATGCACGCGGCCGCTGTCGGCGTGACGAACGAAGTCGAGCACCGAATTCGTGAACTTGAGTTCCGCCTCGGCGAGCGACTGCGCGTCGACCGCGGCGAAGTTCGGAACCGGATAGTCAGAGGGCTCAAGGCCGTCCGCATTGACACCGGCGAGATACTTTATCGCGGACTCGGTGCGTGCGGTACGCGCGCCGTTCTCGATCCAGAGCGGAGCGAAACCGCGGTCGCGGTAAAAGACCTCGACCGCCTGCCGGTCTTCGCGACGGGGTACGAAGCGGTCAAGCCTGCCCGCCAGAATGTCACGCAACTTCTCGGCGGTGCCATGATCGGCGACCGGGAGAGACGCCGAGAGCGGTGCCTTGACGAGGTCCTTGCCGGTCAGCTTCTTGATTTCTTCGCGCGAAAGCGGGGGTGGCGTCTCACTCGCGGCGGCCGCGGAAGAACCCGACGTCTCGGTGTTCGCGGGCGCCGGCGTTGCGACGACCGTCGCGGTCGTGTCCTTTTCAGATCCGATGGTGTTGATCGTCAGCGGCGGAACGCCTGCCGGCTCAGGTACGGGCACGAGCGCTTCGATCGAGCGGCTCGAGTCCTTCGGTTTCGCGGCCTCAAGATCCCGCTGCGTAAGCGGCGGCACATTCGCAGGCTCCGGGATCGGGATGCGGACTTCGACGCGCGCGGTCGGCGCCTGCGCAAGCACGATCGGCGCCACTTCGGCGCGCGCGGATTTTCCACGATCGGCGCTTGCCGGGCCGTATGCGTAGCCGACCAGGATCAGGGCCACGACCGCGAGACCGCCAGCCAGTTTGCGACTGAGTGGATTGTCGAGGGCGGTGGGAACGCGAGAACGCACGTTCTGGAAGCTCGCCGCACTGTTCAGAAGCCACGACCGAATTCCGTCCATCATCTTCTCCCGGGCCTCGCGAGCTCAACGCACGAAATAGAGCAGTACCAGGGTTTTGTGACAGAGCCGGGGCGCGGGAATCAAGGAGAATTCGGTCAATTTCCCGTGGTTGCCGACTTGTGTCGCTTCAGGGCATCGCACCCAACGTCTGCTTGCGCTCAGTCTCTTCCGCCTCTTCCGTGGTGTCGAGCCCAAGATCCTTCAGCTTACGGTAGAGGGTCGAGCGGCCGATCTGAAGCCGGCGCGCGACTTCCGTCATGCGGCCGCGATAGCGATCGATCGCAAAACGGATCGCGTCGGCCTCGATCACCTCCATTGGGCGAACGTGGCCGTCCGATCCGATGAGCGGCAGCGTCTCTTTAAGCGCAAGTGCGGCAGGGACCGGCCCGGGTGCTGTATCGGGCGATTCGCCAATGACAATCAGGGGTTCCCCGATGGGTTCTGCGGGGACCAAGGGGGGCATGGCCGGCGGAGGCGCGTAGCCTTCAAATCCGGGGACTTGCGCGGCGACCTGGGGAAACTCGGCGACGCCGATCTCGTCCGTTTCGGCCAGCACGACGGCCCGAAATACCGCGTTCTCGAGCTGGCGCACGTTGCCGGGCCAGCGATAGGCGGCGAGCAACCGCATCGCGTCGGCGGATACGGCGCGAACGCGCTTTCCTTCCTCGGCAGAGAAGCGCGCGACGAAGCGGCGCACGAGATCAGGCACGTCCTCCATGCGGTCGCGCAGCGGCGGCACCGTGATCGGGAAAATGTGCAGTCGATAGAACAAGTCCTCCCGGAATTTGCCGGCGCGGACGAGCTGCAACAGATCGCGGTTGGTTGCGGAGATCAGGCGGAAGTCGACCTTGACCGGCTTGCGGGCGCCGACCGGATCGATCTCGCCGTCCTGAAGCGCGCGTAGAAGCTTCACCTGGGCATCGGGGGGAAGCTCGCCGATCTCGTCGAGAAACAGTGTGCCGCCCCCAGCCTCGACGAATTTTCCGGGCGTGCGCTCGTTCGCGCCGGTGAATGCACCTTTCTCGTGACCGAACAGGATCGATTCGACGAGGTTCGTGGGGAGCGCTCCGCAGTTCACCGCAACGAACGGTTTGTGTCGTCGGGCGCTTGCGCCGCGGATCGCGCGGGCGATCAGTTCCTTGCCCACTCCCGACTCGCCTTCCATCAGAACCGGGATGTCGGAGGCCGCAGCCTTTTCGGCGAGCTTGAGCATCTGGCGCATGCGCGGGCTCGCCGAAGAGAGGTCGGCGATCGCGATTGCGCCGCTCGCTGTACGCTGAATGCGACGTACTTCACCAGCGAGGGCGGCCTGTGACAATGCATTGCGGATGGAAACCTGCATGCGCTCGGTGCCGACCGGCTTCACGGCGAAGTCGACCGCGCCCGCGCGCATCGCCGTGACGACGGTGTCGATCGAGCCCTGCGCTGTCTGCACAATGACCGGGATGTCGATGCCGCGCTCGCGCAGCCGGCCGAGCAGGCCAAGGCCGTCGAGCTCGGGCATCACGAGGTCGAGCACGACGCAGTCGATACCACTGCGATCCGGCTTGTCGAGGAGAGCGAGGGCCTGCTCGCCGCCCTCCGCCAGGACCGGCTCGTATTCGAACCGGCGCAACATTGTCTCAAGTAAACGCCGCTGGACTGGATCGTCGTCAACAACGAGTACGCGAGTGGACATCACCCCTCCCGAACAACCCAATTGTGTGCCGTTCCGGGGCACTGTCGCCCAAGGGGATTAACGCATCATAAAGAGGCGCAGGTAGCGCCGGGTCTCTCCTCTAGATCGATGATCCCGCAGGCGCCGACATCCCAACAGGTCTGGATCGGCGCGTCACGCGGATCGCGAGCTTGAGGATCTCCATCCCGACAAGGAGCAGCGCGGAGACGCACGTCACGACAGCCCAGTCAAAGAGCGACAGCGGCGCGGTATGGAAAGCCGTCTGAAGGAATGGCACGTAGATAACGAGCACGTGCGTCGACAATGACAAGGCGACCGCTGCGATCAGCCATTTGTTCTCGAAGAAGCCGGCGAACGCGCTGCGTTGCATCGAGCGGCAGTTGTAGACATTGAATAGCTGGAACATCATCAGCGTCGTGAAGGCCATCGTTCGCGAGTAAGTTTCGTCAGCTGCGTTCGGTTGCGTCCCGGTCGCGTAGAGGGTCACGAGGCCGCCGGGATAGTATGCGTCAAGAACGGCGAGGGTCCCCACCATCATCGCCATACCGATGAGGCTGAGGCGCACCCAATCATCTCCGGTGAGCACACCGGTCCCGCGTTCTCGCGGTCGCCGATCCATGACGTCCAGATCTTTGGGATCGATCCCGAGGGCAAGGGCCGGCGGCCCGTCGGTAATCAAGTTGATCCAGAGGAGTTGCGCTGCGAGGAGCGGCAGGAAAAGTCCAACATCGGCCGAGGCTAGGCCGAGGACGCCCGCGAACATCACGCCCGCGAACATCGTGAGCAATTCGCCGGCGTTCGACGACAGCAAGTAGATCAGATATTTGCGGATATTGTCGTAGATGCCGCGTCCTTCCTCGATGGCCCTCACGATGCTGGCGAAATTGTCGTCGGTGAGGACCATGTCGGCGGCTTCCTTGGAGACGTCCGTCCCCGTGATGCCCATGGCGACGCCGATGTTGGCGGCCTTGAGCGCCGGCGCGTCGTTGATGCCGTCACCGGTCATTGCGACGATGTGCCCTTTGCGTTGGAGCGCGTTGACGATGCGTAGCTTGTGATCGGGGTCGACGCGCGCGAACACGCGCACGTCCTCGACGATGGAGTCGAGATCCGTGTCCGACATGCCGCGCAGCTCGGTGCCCGTGACGAGGCGCGAGCCCGGCTCAAAGACCTCCAGCTCGCTTGCGATCGCTTTCGCCGTAGCCGGATGGTCGCCGGTGATCATCACGGTGCGAATGTGCGCTCGACGTGCGACTGCCACCGCGTCCTTCACTTCCTCGCGCGGCGGATCGATCATCCCGACCAGTCCGAGGAAGACCAGTTCGTCCTCGATCGACTCTGGTAGCTTGACGTCGCTCGCCGGCGCGTTCGGATCGATGCCGAGTTTCTGTGCGGGCACGACGCGTGCGGCGACCGCGAGGGTGCGCAGTGCCTGACCCGCGAGGACGTCGTTGCGGCGGCCGATCTCGGTCCGGCCTTTTTCGTCGAGTGGGATGGTGTCCTCGTGCACCATTTTTTGCCGGCACTTGGGCAGAAGAATTTCCGGGGCGCCCTTGACGAAGACACGCAACAGTTCCGGGTTCTCGGGATCGAGGTGGACCGTCGTGTGACGCTTGCGCTCGGACGTGAACGGGATCTCCGCCAGGCGCCGAAAGCGGGCAAGAGTTGGCTTGGCGAGACCGAGCTTGCGGGCGGCAACGATGAGCGCACCTTCAGTCGGGTCGCCCTGCACCTTCCAACGGCCGTCACTCTTCGTAAGCTCTGCGTCATTCGCGAGTGCCGCCGCGAGGAGCGTCTCTTCGACGGCATTTCGAACGAGGGCTCGCTCCGCGAGAGGCGCTCCATCAACGGTAAACGCGCCTTCTGGAATGAAGCCGCTCCCGGCGACGTCGATCAGCGTGTCGCCGGTGTAGATGGCGCGTACGGTCATTTCGTTGCGCGTCAGCGTGCCCGTCTTGTCCGAGCAGATCACAGTCGCGGCGCCGAGCGTTTCCACGGCGGGGAGCTTGCGCACGATCGCGTTTGCCGCCGCCATGCGGCGCACACCGAGACTGAGTCCAATGGTCACGATCGCCGGCAGTGCCTCGGGGATTGCGGCCACCGCGAGTGCAACGGCGAACAGGAACAGGCTCAACACGACGTCGAGTGAAAATGCCGAGGTGCTCAATAGCCCGGCGGCAAACACCACCGCGCAGATTCCGAGCATGACGACACTGAGCCGCTTGCCTGTGCGATCGAGCTCCTGCTGGAGCGGCGTCGGCTCTTTTTCCGTAATCTCGAGCAGGCCTGCGATGCGGCCCACCTCGGTCGCCATGCCCGTGGAGACGATCACGGCGCGAGCCCGACCATAGGTGGCAACCGTGCCGGCAAAAAGCATGTTGATGCGATCGCCGAGACCGACATCCACGTCGATCGGCCGAGGGTTCTTTGCCACCGGCATGCTTTCACCGGTCAGCGGCGCCTCATCCGCGTGAAGATTGGCATCTTCGATGATGCGGGCGTCAGCCGGAATCTTGTCGCCGGCTTCGATCAAGACGATGTCGCCGGGGACGATGTCTCTCGCTACGAGGCGCTGCCGCTCGCCATCGCGAATCACCGTGGATTCCGGTGCGGCGAGCGCCATGAGCGCGCGAACCGAGCGCTCCGCCCGCGATTCCTGGAAGAAACCGAGCAGGGCGTTCAGCACCACAATTAGCGTGATGACGATCGCCTCGTACGGCAGCGCCGTGTCGCGCGGATCCTGCAGCGTCCATTCGATTACGGAGATGACGATCGCGACGAGGAGGATGATGACTAGGAAGTTTTCGAACTGTTCAAGCAGTCGCCGCCACCAGGGCGTCTCCGGCGCCGTCTTCAGTTGATTGGGCCCATACTGGGCGAGACGGCGTTCCGCCTCGGCTCGGCTCAGGCCTTTCGCCGCGTCAGAACCCATCGCCGCGACCACCGCCTCCACGGGCATCCGGTGGGGAACGATTGGGGCTTGCGAGGACCGCGCGTCTGGTTGATCGGACTGCTGCAAGGGCGGTGTTTCGCTTCTTAGAGCTTGATGCAGGTTCACGATTCCATCTTTCGTTTGTGCACCTTCCAAGGCAGGCGCGATCGAAGCGGGTGACGGCGGCACGGGCACGCGCGGTTACAAGCGGATTCAACTCAATTGTTGCGGGGCGTGGCTTCGAACAGTCTGAGCACTTGATCCGGTTCGCTCAGGATCGCGGCGCACATGCCGATGAAGGCAAGGGCACCGGCGACATCCCAATAACTCGGATGACGCGCCGTGATCGCACGGGCGCGCCAGGCGGTAAGGCCGATTACGCACGCCGTGGCAACGGCCGCAAGACAGATACTCGGCAGCACCAGTTGCGGGGGCAGCGTCCAGAGTGAGACAAGGAAGGTGGCGGTGACCGCGCTGCTTGCTACGAACAGCGCGAGATTTACACCGCTAACCAGCCCGCCTGCGGTCGCTTCACGGGGCATCGGATCGGTGGCCGGCATGGCGTGCACCTTCCGCCTCAGCGGCTTGTTGCGCCCCGATCCAAGTATGGTAGTGCTAGTTGGATCAGCGCCAATTTATCGTCTGCACGTTTAGTACACTTGAAACGTGGCGCGGATCAAGGGGTTCCGCGCATGGGCGCAGCGACGCATTTCGCCCGGGCTACACCAAACGCGAAGCAGCTTCGCAAGGAAGCCGGGAACTGGCTGAGAGAACTTCGGCAGCGCGCCGGCCTGTCGCAAATCGAACTCGCCGCGCGGCTCCAACTTAAATACTACACGTTCATCTCCCAGGTTGAGACTGGCTACGGGCGCGTTCCGACCGAAGCCATGGAGCCCTGGGCAAATGCACTCGGCGTCAAGCCAGTAGAATTCGCGCGACGCCTGCTCTCGTTCTACGACCCCGATCTCTATCGTCTGCTGTTTGGAGAGAAGCGATGACCGTGATCGTCTTTGCGCCAAAGACCGAAGGGGGCGCGAATGGCTGGACCGTTGAAGAACGAAATCAGTTGGAAGCGCTTTACGCCGCGCGCACGAATTGCGGCGAGGTAAGCGAGTGCGCGTTCGAGACGACAGAAATCGGCGAGCCGCAGTTCTTCCTGCTCGGCCCGGCACCGCGATGCGATTGTGTGCTCAGCATTTCGCGGGTTTCCGGGCGCTATGTAGTGGAAGACGGCAGCGGCGGCTTCATCTGCGACGCAGCGGGTCTGGAAGAGGTGATGCAGACGGCATCTGCTCTGCAGCTTCGCCGCCCTGCCACCGGCTTGGTCCCGCGGATTGCGCTCGGGTGGTATGCCTTCCGCGAGTTCGTCGAGGAGAGGACGGAGCCGCTCGTCGGAGAAATCACTGAAGTGGCCGAAGTACTGACACACGTCGTACCGCAGGTCGCGGCATTGGCCTGACTTGACTTTTCGAAGTCGTGCGCGGCGATCTGTGTTGCGCCGCCGCAATCGTCCTCTATCTTAAGGACGATCGCTTGCACGCAGAAAACAGCAACCGAATGTCAAAGCCCATTGCGAAAGAATTGGCGCCGCCCGCATCGCTCGGCGCGCTGCCGGAATGGAATCTCGCGGATCTCTACACCGCGCCTGACGCGCCGGAGGTGACGGCCGATCTCGCCCGTGCCGAGGCCGAATGCCTCGCATTCGAGGAGACCTGCAAGGGCAAGCTCGGACAGATGGCCGCCTCGCTCGACGCCGGAGAACGGCTGCACGCGGCGGTCGCGCGCTTCGAGGCGATCGAGGAGTTGCTTGGCAGGCTCATGTCGTACGCGGGGCTGCTCTACACCGGCAACACCACCGATCCAAAACGGGCGAAGTTCTTCGGCGACGTACGCGAACGCGTGACCGCAGCCTCGGTTCACCTGCTCTTCTTCACGCTGGAGCTCAACCGCATCGATGATTCGTTGATCGACCGCGCGCTCGGGAACGCGAAGTTCGCTCGCTACCGGCCCTGGGTCGAGGATGTGCGCAAGGAAAAGCCCTACCAGCTGGAGGACCGGGTCGAGCAGCTGTTCCACGAAAAGTCGGTCACCGGGCTTGGTGCGTGGAACCGGTTGTTCGATGAGACGATCTCGTCGCTGCGGTTCAACGTTGAGGGCGAAGAGCTGCCGATCGAGCCGACGCTCAATCTTCTTCAGGACCCGATAGAGGAGCGGCGCAAAGCGGCGGCAGATGCCCTCGCCGAGGTGTTCAGGGAAAATCTCCGCACCTTCGCGCTGATCACCAACACGCTGGCAAAGGATAAGGAGATTTCCGACCGCTGGCGCGGCTTCAAGGACGTCGCCGACTCGCGTCACCTCGCGAACCGCGTCGAGCGCGAGGTCGTGGAGGCGCTGGTCACCGCGGTGCGTGAATCGTATCCGCGGCTTTCGCACCGCTATTACAACCTGAAGGCCAAGTGGTTCGGCAAGGACCAGCTCAATCACTGGGACCGCAACGCGCCCTTGCCCAAAGTCGAGCAGCGGACGATCGGATGGGATGAGGCGCGCAATACAGTGCTCACCGCGTATCGCGCGTTCTCGCCGAAGATGGCGGAGATTGCGCAGCGCTTCTTCGACAAGCGTTGGATCGATGCGCCGGTTCGGCTGGGCAAATCGCCGGGTGCCTTCTCGCATCCGACCGTGCCGTCCGTGCACCCATATGTGCTGATGAACTATCAGGGGAGGCCGCGCGACGTGATGACGCTCGCGCACGAACTCGGTCACGGCGTGCACCAGGTGCTCGCCGCGCCGAACGGCGCGCTGATGGCGCCCACGCCGCTGACCCTGGCGGAGACCGCGAGCGTGTTCGGCGAGATGCTCACCTTTCGCGCGCTGCTCGCGAAGGCCGGCGAGCGCGAGAAGAAAGCAATGCTCGCGCGGAAGGTCGAAGACATGCTGAACACGGTGGTTCGGCAGATCGCCTTCTACTGGTTCGAGCGCAAGCTGCACACGGAGCGCCGCAACGGCGAGCTCACGTCCGATCAGATCAGCGAGCTGTGGATGAGCGTGCAAGGTGAGAGTCTCGGTCCAGCGATCAAACTCGGGCCGGGGTATGAGACGTTCTGGGCCTACATCCCGCATTTCGTGCACTCGCCGTTCTACGTCTACGCGTATGCGTTCGGAGACTGCCTCGTGAACTCGCTGTACGCCGTCTATGAGCGCGCGGACGCCGGCTTTGCCGAGGGCTATCTCGAGATGCTCGCCGCGGGCGGAACGAAGCACCACGCCGAGCTGCTGGCGCCGTTTGGCCTCAACGCGGCCGATCCGAAATTCTGGCAGAACGGACTCGCCCTGATCGGTCGGATGATCACGGAGATCGAGGCGCTCGACGCAAAGGCGTAAACGCAAATGAACGATGCGGAACGCAACCGGCTCAGTGCCCGCGCGGCGCGGTACGCGCGTGTCGGCACGAACGTCGGCGGCATCGCTGCGCGTTTTCTTGGCGCGCGTTTCCTCGGCGTCGCACTCGATCGGCAGGAGAACGCCTCAGCGCTCGCGGCCGCGCTCGGGAATCTCAAAGGCCCGATCATGAAGGCGGCGCAGCTCATCTCGACGATCCCCGATGCGTTGCCGCCCGAATACACGACCGAACTGATCAAGCTGCAAAGCGAGGCGCCGCCTATGGGTTGGGCGTTTGTGAAGCGGCGCATGGCAGCCGAGCTCGGTCCCGACTGGCAATCGAAGTTCAAAGCGTTCGAGCACACGCCGGCCGCCGCGGCCTCACTCGGTCAGGTGCACCGCGCGGTCTCGCTCGACGGCAAGGCGATTGCCTGCAAGCTCCAGTATCCGGACATGCAGTCGGCAGTGGAAGCCGACCTCGCACAGCTCGATGTGCTGCTCGCGATCCACCGGCGCATGGATCCGGCAATCGACACACGCGAGATCGCGAAGGAAATCGGCGCGCGGATCCGCGAGGAGCTCGACTACCGGCGGGAAGCAAAACACGTGGCGCTCTACCAGGACATGCTCGCGGACATCACGGAGGTGCGCGTGCCGAGTGTATGGCCGGAGCTTTCCACGGGCCGGCTGCTGACGCTCGACTGGCTCGAAGGCAAGCGCCTTCTGGAATACAAGGGCGCATCGCTCGAAATTCGCAACCGGCTTGCGAGCGCTATGTTCAAGGCGTGGTGGATGCCGTTCAGTCGGCACGGCGTCATCCATGGCGATCCGCACCTCGGTAATTACACGGCGCGAGAGGAAGCCAACGAGGTTCGCGGGATCAATCTTCTCGACTACGGCTGCATCCGCATCTTCCCGCCGAGCTTCGTGCAGGGCGTCGTCGATCTCTACCGCGGGCTGCGCGACGGCGACGGTACGCGCGTCGTACGCGCGTATGAGACGTGGGGCTTTCGGCGACTGTCACGAGAGCTGATCGACACCCTCAATATCTGGGCGCGGTTCATCTACGGGCCGCTCATGGACGACCGGGTGCGGACGATCGCCGACGGTGTGAAACCCTCGGAGTACGGTCGGCGCGAGGCCTTTCGTGTGCACCAGGCGCTCAGGGAGAAAGGGCCGATCACCGTGCCGCGCGAATTCGTCCTCATGGATCGGGCGGCGATCGGTCTTGGAGGTGTGTTCCTGCACCTTTCGGCGGAGCTCAATTTCCATCGGCTGTTCGAGCAGGCAATCGAGTGCTTTTCGGTGGACGAGGTGGCTGGACGGCAGGCGAAGGCGCTCCTCGCCGCCGGTCTATCTCCCGGCATTTGAACCTGAATTTTTGTCGGCGGCTTGCCCGCATCAGACAAGTCGCCGCGTTGCCCGAACAACGCGATTCCGCTAAGCCAAGATCGAAAAGCAGGCGTGTAACCGCGCAGGAACGACGATGGCTGACCACGGCAAGCCCGAATACTCGACCGCGTCCGGCAACGACTACCGCCAGCACGAGGACATGTACGAGGCGTTCCTCAAGATCACGAAGTGGGGCATCGCCGCGGTCGTCGTCGTCCTGGCGTTCCTGTGGTTCTTTGTTTTCTGATCTAGCCTTCCCGCCGTTGGCGACGCGCCGCGCGCCGGACGCGTCGCCAATACCGAACGGACGCGCATGAAGATCGCGATCCCAGCCGAGATCGAGGCCGACGAGCCGCGCGTGGCGGCGACACCCGACACGGTCAAGCGGATGGCGGCGCTCGGCGCCGAAGTCGCGGTGGAGAAGGGGGCAGGCACTCGCGCCGGCATTCCGGATTCCGAGTTCGCAGCTGCCGGCGGCAAGATCGCGAACGGCTCCGCGGCGAAGGACGCGGATGTCGTACTCAAGGTCCGCCGGCCCGCGAAGGGCGAGCTCAAGGACTACAAGCCGGGCGCGCTCGTCATCGGCATGCTCGATCCCTACGGTAACGAGGCAGCGCTCGCCGAGGTCGCGGCGGCGAAGGTCGCAGCTTTCTCCATGGAGTTGCTTCCGCGCATCACGCGCGCTCAGGGAATGGATGTTCTGTCGTCGCAAGCGAACCTTGCCGGCTATCGCGCCGTGATCGACGGCGCGGCGGTGTTCGGGCGTGCGCTGCCAATGATGATGACGGCGGCGGGCACGGTGCCGGCGGCGAAGGCGTTCGTCATGGGTGCCGGTGTCGCCGGCCTGCAGGCGATCGCGACGGCGCGGCGGCTTGGCGCGGTGGTGACGGCGACCGATGTGCGGCCTGCGGCAAAGGAGCAGGTGGAGTCGCTCGGCGCGAAGTTCATCGCGGTTGAGGACGAAGAATTCAAGCAAGCCGAAACAGCGGCCGGCTACGCCAAGGAAATGTCCAAGGAATATCAGGCAAAACAGGCGGCCCTTATCGCCACGCACATCGCGAAACAGGACATCGTGATCACGACCGCGGCGATTCCCGGACGGCCTTCGCCGAAACTCGTCTCCAAGGCGATGGTCGAATCGATGAAACCCGGCTCGGTCATCGTCGATCTCGCGGTCGAGCGCGGCGGCAACTGCGAGCTTTCGAAACCCGGCGAGATCGTCGACGTGAACGGGGTGAAGATCGTCGGCTTTTTGAATGTGGCGGGCCGCCTCGCAGCTACGGCGTCCAGCCTGTACGCGAAAAACCTGTTCGCGTTCCTTGAGCTGCTCGTCGACAAGGAGAAGAAGTTGAACGTGCCGTGGGACGACGAGATCGTGAAGGCAACGCTGCTCACGCGCGACGGCGCGGTGGTGCATCCGAATTTCCAAAGGAAGGCCTGACGAATGCGGCTGCGCGGCAAACACGCAATAATCCCTGCCCCTGGAAGGGAGAGGGTGGCGAGCAGCGAAGCTGCGAGCCGGGTGGGGGTGGCCGCAACGTCGCGCACGACCCCCACCCCGCTCGCTTCGCCCGCGACCCTCCCCCTTGCAGGGGGAGGGGAAAGACTGGAGGGGCGGTGATGGGAACGATCGATCCTTTCGTCTTCCAGCTGTCGATCTTCGTGCTCGCGGTGTTCGTCGGCTACTACGTCGTGTGGTCGGTGACGCCGGCCCTGCATACTCCGCTGATGTCGGTGACGAATGCGATCTCCTCCGTGATCGTGGTCGGCGCGCTGCTCGCGGTCGGCGTCGAGGCGGCTGCTAATCCGGAAGGCGTGTGGTGGGCGCGGGCGCTCGGTCTTGCGGCGCTGACGATGGCGGCCGTCAACATCTTTGGCGGCTTCCTTGTCACGCAACGCATGCTCGGCATGTATCAGAAGAAGAAAAAGTGATGAGCGCCAATATCGTCGCGTTGCTCTATCTTGCCGCGGGTGTGCTGTTCATCCTCGCGCTGCGCGGGCTGTCGAGCCCGGAAACGTCGCGCCAGGGCAACATCTTCGGCATGACCGGAATGGCGATTGCGATCGCGACGACGCTTGCGGCGTCGCCGCCCGCCGGGCTCGGCTGGGCGCTTGTGGTCGGCGGGCTCGCCGTCGGCGGCGGCATCGGCGCCGTCATCGCAAGGCGCATCGCGATGACACAGATGCCGGAACTCGTCGCCGCGTTCCACTCGCTCGTCGGTATGGCCGCGGTACTCGTGGCGGCCGGCGCGCTCTACGCACCCGAGGCGTTCGGCATCGGCAAGGTTGGCGCGATCAAGGCTGCGACCCTCGTGGAAATGTCGCTCGGCACTGCGATCGGGGCGATCACGTTTACGGGCTCTGTGATTGCCTTTCTCAAGCTTTCGGGCCGCATGAGCGGTGCGCCGATCCTTCTGCCCGCACGGCACGTCGTCAACATTGCGCTCGCGCTCGCCGTTGTCGCCTGCGTCGTCCTGTTCGTGCGGTCGGAGAGCCACCTGCTGTTCTGGGCGGTGGCGTTGCTCGCGTTCCTGTTCGGCGTCCTGATCATCGTCCCGATCGGCGGCGCGGACATGCCGGTCGTGATTTCAATGCTGAACTCCTACTCTGGCTGGGCCGCTGCCGGCATCGGTTTCACGCTCGGCAACACCGCGCTCATCATCACCGGCGCGCTGGTCGGTTCCTCGGGCGCGATCCTCTCCTACATCATGTGCAAGGGGATGAACCGCAGCTTCATCTCCGTGATCCTCGGCGGGTTCGGCGGCGAGGTCAGCCATGCGGGCAAGGCGGAGACGCGGCCGATCAAGCAGGGCTCGGCCGACGACGCGGCCTTCATCATGAAGAATGCCGGCAAGGTGATTATCGTGCCCGGCTACGGCATGGCGGTCGCCCAGGCGCAGCATGCGCTGCGCGAGATGGCCGACAAGCTGAAGGCGGAGGGCGTCGAGATCAAATACGCGATCCATCCGGTCGCGGGACGCATGCCCGGCCACATGAACGTGCTGCTTGCCGAGGCAAACGTGCCATACGATGAGGTGTTCGAGCTCGAGGACATCAACTCGGAATTCGCGACCGCCGATGTCGCGTTCGTGATCGGCGCGAACGACGTGACCAATCCGGCGGCGAAGACCGACAAGTCCTCGCCGATCTACGGCATGCCGGTGCTCGACGTGGAGAAGGCGAAGACGGTGCTGTTCGTGAAGCGCGGCATGGGCTCGGGCTATGCCGGCATCGAGAACGCGCTGTTCTTCCACGACAACACGATGATGCTGTTCTCCGACGCGAAGAAGATGGTCGAGAATATCGTGAAGGGGCTGTAGGCGAAGTCAGGCCGGCTTCCGTAGTACCCGCCGCAAAGCCAGCGACAGGCCGATTCCGAGCACCATCGCGGCGACAAAAATGACCGGCGCCTGCGACCAGTCGTAACGTTCGACGAAGGCCGCGAGCGCCGCCGGGCCGAGGAACTGGCCAGCAATTCCGATCTGCGTGATCAGTCCGAGTGTGACGGCAAGGAGCGCCGCCGTGGAAGACACGAGCGGAGCGGCAGCGAACAGCGAAGCGGGGACAAGGCCTGTGATCGCAAGGCTCGCCGCGGCAAGCACGGCGACGGTCCCGACCGGCACCGCATCGGAGAAGATGCCGAACGCGAAGGTGCCACTCGCGAGAAAGCCTGTCGCCACGATCAGCCATACGGGCAAGCCGAGCCGCAGCAGGCCGCCTGCCAACAGGTTGCCGACGCCGTTCGCGAGCACCGCACCGGCGCTGATCAGGCCCGCGGCCCCGATCGACAGGCCAAGCCGTTCGACGAGCAGCGCAGGGAAAAGGCTCGACAGCGCGAAGTACTGGAACGTATAGGTCGCGAACGCCACGGCGACGAGCAGCGGCCCCGGTGTCGCGAAGCCTGCGCGGATGTTTTTTCCCAAGTCGTGCCGGGAAGAGTCGCGCGCGTCGCTGCCGGGTATCGGAAGCAGCGCCACGACCAACGCGTAGGCGATCGGCAGAAATCCATTGAACAGCCAGAGCCCGCGCCAGCCGAACGATTGAATGAACAATGGACCCATCAACATCATCACAGCGGCGCCGACCGGCATGTAGCAGCCCCAAAGGGCGAACGCGCTCTGATTATCGGCGGGCGCGGTGACGAGCCGGAATAGCCGCGGTGCCGACAGGATGATGCAGAGGAATCCGCATCCTTCGAGAGCGCGGGTCGCAAGCAGCGTGTCGCCGCTTGCGGTGTACGCGCCCGCGATACTGCCCGCGCCCACAGCGCCGAGGCCTGCGATCAGCGTCGCGCGGGCGGGCAGCAGGGTGAGCAGGAGGCTCGCGGGCAGAGCGACAAGCGCGCCGAGCAAGCCGAGTGCACCGACGATCCAGGATGCGGAATAGAGGCTGAGGCCGAGATCCTCGCGCAGTGCGGGGACGGCAATGGCGGCCTTGCCGACCTGGAACGCGCCAATAACTCCCGCAGAAATCAGCAGGACCACGATTCCCCAGCGCGTGCGCGACAAAGCCATAGTCTTGCGGGCTCGATTTGCTTTCGCGGGGAGGGCGCTTGGGTGGACGTCAATCAAGCTGTCACCAATGACCGCTAAAGCGGTACGGCGCAATCCCGAAACCCTGCTACATTTGGCCCGGCCGGAATGAACGCATCAGGCAAGAAAGCCGTGAAAGCGATCGTCGTTTTCGTGATCGTCGGCTATCTAGGATTCGTCAGCCTGCTCTATCTCACGCAGCGCGGGCTGATGTACCCGGGCGACTCACGCCGCACCGCGCCGGCGGATGTTGGGTTTGCACAGGCGTCCGAGGAATTCCTCGCCACAGCCGACGGCGAACGGGTGATCGTCTGGCACGTGCCGCCCAAGGGCGAGCGGCCTGTGGTGATCTATTTCCACGGCAATGGCGGCGCATTGCGCAACCGCGCGCGCCGCTTCGCCGAACTTGTCGCCGACGGCACCGGACTCGTGGCGCTCTCCTATCGCGGCTATGGCGGCTCGAGCGGAAATCCGAGCGAGGACGGGCTGCTGAATGACGGTCGCGCGGCCTACGCGTTTGCATCGGGCCGCTACGTGGCCAGGCGGCTCGTCGCCTGGGGAGAGTCGCTCGGTACCGGCGTCGCGGTCGCGCTCGCGGCGGAGAAGGAATTCGCCAAGGTCGTGCTGGAGGCGCCGTTCACGTCGACCGTGGACATCGCGGCGGCGGTCTATCCGATCGTACCGGTGCGCTACCTGATGAAGGATCAATTCCGGTCGGACCAACGGATTGCCGCTGTGAAGGAGCCGGTGCTCGTGATCCACGGCGAACACGACAACGTCGTCCCGATCGAATATGGACGACGGCTGTTCGAACGCATCGCTTCACCAAAGCGGTTCGTCAATCTTCCCAACGCCACGCATGCCGGACTCGACGCACATGGCGCGCTCGCGGAAGTGAAAAGGTTTATTGCGGAGTGACGCGAGTGCGCGTCAATTCAGACTATACGTCGCGCCGTACTGTCCGCCTGCGCGGCGGAAGCCCGCCACCGCGGGCTGATAGCCCTGGTTGATGTTCATCGCGCGCGCGTAGGAGGCGAGCGCTTTTTCTTTGTCGCCGAGGCGCTCGTAGGCGAGGCCGCGGCTCGTCCACATCTCGACCGAGCGTTCGTCGCGCGTCACCGCCTCGTCGAAGTCCTCTGCGGCGCGGCGGTAGTCGTTGAGGGCGAGGTAGCTCAGGCCGCGCGCATGGAATGGCTCGGATGCGGTGACCGACAAGCCGATCGCCGTCGTGAAATCGTCGATCGCGAACTTGTGCAGGCCCTGCGCCTGGTAGACGAGTCCGCGATTGTGGAACGCCTGGGCGTTGTCGGGCTTGATCTGAATCGCCTTGTTGAAATCCGCGAGCGCCTGCTGCGGCTGCCCTTGCGTGCGGTAGATGATGCCGCGGCCGACGTAGGCGGCGGAATAGTTCGGGTCGAGCTGGACCGCACGGTTGAAGTCGGCGAGAGCAAGATCGGGCCGTTTCATCTCGCGATAGACGAGCGCGCGATTGGCGTAGGCCTGCGCGTATTTCGGATCGATCTTGATTGCCTGATTGAAGTCCTCGAGCGCTTCCTGGTAGCGGGCGGCGCGACCGTAGACGGAACCCCGCATGTTGTAGGCTTGCGGGTCGTTCGGATTGCGCCGGACTACGTCGGAAAGCGATGCGATGTTGTTCGGCGAGGCGATGCGGGCAAGCTCCTCGTCCTCGATCACGCTGACGCCCGGCCCACCGATGGTCTGACATCCGCCGACGGCGAGCATGGCCGCGAGCAACGCGCCCGCAAAGGCTGGACGCCACGAATGGCGAACGCGGAACGAGGTCATTTCGGCTTCATGCCCCCGGCTTTGCGGCGAATGCGGGACAAACCCCGGCCCCTCGGCACCGTCGATTGAAATGCAAACGCGGGCAGAGGGTTGGTCTGCCCGCGCCGTAGGTCAAGAGAAAGTTCGCTCAGCGGCGTCCGCGACCACCACCGCCACCGCCGGGGCCACCCGGACCGCGGGTCAGGGTCGGCTTCGGCTTCATCGGGATCAGGCCCTCGCGCTGCGCTTTCTTGCGCGCGAGCTTACGGGCGCGGCGGATCGCTTCGGCCTTCTCGCGCGCCCGGCGCTCCGACGGCTTTTCATAGTGGCTGCGCAGCTTCATCTCGCGGAAGATACCCTCGCGCTGCATCTTCTTCTTCAGCGCCTTGAGCGCCTGGTCGACATTGTTGTCGCGAACGAGAACCTGCACGTGTTTCCTCTCTCTGGCTGCAGCCTGGGCGAAGGACCGGCGCGCGAGCCCGAAACGACGGGCGGCGCGGCTGCCGGGTCGCGCGGAGGTAGCAGAACAGCGCTGAGTTGTCCACAAGCCCCGCGGTGCGGACGGTCCTTCAACAAGATGGAAATACGATGGCTGTCAGTTCGCCGGGTTACCACGAGCGCCAGTAATCGTCGTTCATGCGTCGCCCGTCTCGCGGCCCCGGTACGACGTAGATTCGCGTGCCGTCGCGGCGGAGCAACATCCGAGGGGGTTCGCCGTCCCAATCGTCAGGCGGCTCGATGCGAGGACTCCGAGTTCCGGTTGTGGCTCTGCGATTAAGGGAACAACCGGCGCGGCGAGGCATGGTCCCTCGGAACGATTTCCGAGATCTGCAGATCAGATTGCCGGCTTATGCTCTCGGCATCAGCGCGCGAGCCGCCTTGCCGCCGTGCTGCTCTGTCGCTTGCGGAAGGCATCGAGCCTTTTCGCGAGCGCCCGGTCGCTCAGCGCCAGCACCGCAACAGCGAGCAATGCCGCGTTTTTCGCGCCCGCCTCGCCGATCGCGAGCGTACCCACGGGGATGCCCGCCGGCATCTGCACAATCGACAGGAAGCTGTCGACGCCCTTCAGTGCCTTGGTGCGCATCGGTACGCCGAATACGGGGAGCGGCGTCAGCGCCGCGGTCACGCCGGGCAAATGCGCGGCACCACCGGCACCCGCGATCACGACCTTGAAGCCGCTGTCGCGCGCGGCCTTGGCGAACTTGTAGAGGCGATCAGGAGAGCGGTGCGCGGAGATCACGTGTGCGTCGAAGCCGACCTTCAGCGCCTTGAGCGTCTTCGCGGCATGGCGCATCGTCTTCCAGTCGGACTTGCTTCCCATGATGATGGCGACTGGTCGCTTTCCGGCGGGCATGATTCGTGGACCCCTGGCGCGGGAAAGCGGGCGATTATAGGAGTGGACTTGGGGCTGGCAAGCGGCGCCGACGGAGAGGGGGATACAGTTGGCGAGCAAGGTTACCGGCGCCTCCCCCAAGCGGGCGGCGAGATCGCGAGCGCCGCGTGCGGCTGAGCGGGGCCGCGCGGACCGCGAGGCCAAGGAAGAGCCGGCGGTACCCAAATCGCGGTCGACTGCCATGCGGCTCGCGGCCGAAATCGACGCGCTCAAGGCCGATCTTGCGGCCGCTCGCGCGCGGGTCGCGGAGCTGGAGACGCGGGTCGACGAGGACCCGCTCACGGGGCTCCTCAACCGGCGCGGCTTCGAGCGCGCGCTCGAGCGGGCGCTTGCTTTCGTCCGGCGCTATGGCGCGACCGCGGCGCTCCTCTATCTCGACCTCGACCGGTTCAAGCCGATCAACGATCGGCTCGGGCATGCCGCGGGCGACTGGGTGCTCGGCCGCGTCGCGCGGCTCATTGCGGGCAACGTGCGCGCGTCGGACGTGGTGGGGCGCGTCGGCGGGGACGAGTTCGCGGTACTCTTGTGGAACGTCGGCCGCGAACAGGCGGAGGAAAAGGCGCGCGCGATCGAAACGATGATGGATCAAGAGACGTTCGAGCGGGCCGACGCGCGGTGCGCGCTCGGATTGTCGGCGGGAGTTGCTATGCTTTCGCCGGACGACACAGTCGAAGCCGCGGTCGCGCGCGCAGACGAGGCAATGTATTTGCGGAAGCGGGAGCGCGGGGCCGATCCCTCCCCTTCAGGGGAGGGTGGCGAGCCATCCGCGCTGGCGAGCAAAGCGAGCGGCCAGCGCGGAAATGATTGAGTGGCCGCGCCGGACCCTCGCATTGCTCGGCGGCGCGGCGGGCGGCGAGCCGGGTGGGGTGCGGAGCCCCACCCGTCCGCTCCCCCGGCTTTCGCCGGGGTCGCGGCCACCCTCCCCGCAAACGGGGAGGGATATTCAGATCAGCGCCTCAAGAACGGCTGCATGCCTTCGCGCGCCAATTCATCGGCCCTTTCATTCTCGGTATGGCCGACATGGCTGCGCAGCCAATGCCATTTGACCTCGTGGACCTTGGCGGCGGTTTCCAGCCGTTGCCACAGCTCCTGGTTCTTCACCGGCTTCTTGTCCGACGTACGCCAGCCGTTTTTCTTCCAGCCGTGCATCCACTTGGTGATGCCGTCGCGTAGATACTGGCTGTCCGTGTAGAGATCGGCCTTTGTCCCCGGCGGCAACGATTCGAGCGCCGAGATCGCTGCGAGCAATTCCATGCGGTTGTTGGTGGTCGCGGCTTCGCCGCCCTTGAGTTCGCGCGTCCGTCCGTTTTCGCGGATCAGCGCGCCCCAGCCGCCGGGGCCGGGATTTCCCGAGCAGGCGCCGTCGGTCCAGATCTCGATCTTTCCACTCACGCGTCACCCTTCTTCTCCCGCCCCCCGCAAGGGGCGGGGTGGGGGTCACACCGAGCTGCACGCGCCCCCCACCCGGCTCGCCGCTCTACGGCTCGCCACCCTCCCCCTGTCAGGGGGAGGGATGAGATGGGGCTTTGCTCGCTTTCGTTCACGCCGCGAGTCCGTAATCGCGCGCGTGATCGATACGCTGGTGGAAGCGGAGCTTCTTCAGATACTCGAGCGGATCCTTGGGACGCACCAGCGCGCCGGGCGGTACGTCGAGCCAATCCACGAGGCGCGTGAGCAGAAAGCGCAACGCGGCGCCGCGGGCGAGCAGCGGAAGCGTGAGGAGCTCGTCCGCCGATAGCGCGCGCTGCGCGGTATAGCCGGACAGCAGCGCCTTTCCCTTGGTGACGTTGTAGGAGCCGTCGGGTTCGAAGCACCAAGCGTTCAGGCAGATTGCGAGGTCGTAGGCGAGGATGTCGTCGCAGGCGAAATAGAAATCGATCAGCCCAGACAGCTCCTCGCCGAGGAAGAACACGTTGTCGGGAAAGAGGTCGGCGTGGATGACGCCGCGCGGCAGTTCGCCCGGCCAATGGCTCGAGAGGTGATTGATCTCGGCGTCGATCAGGCGAGCAAGGCCGGTCGCGACCTTGTCGGCGCGATCGCCGGCGCCGTCGGCGAGCACCTTCCAGCCGGCGAGGGAAAGGGCATTCTTGCGGTGAAGCTTGAAGTCGCGGCCCGCGAGATGAAGTTGTGCAAGTGCACGGCCGACGGCGCCGCAATGGCCGACTTGGGGGCGACGCACCCAGACCCCGTCAAGGAAAGTGACGATCGCGGCGGGTCGTCCGGCAAGCTCGCCAAGCACCGTGCCCTTGCGGGTCTTCACCGGCTGCGGGCAATTGATGCCGCGTGCGGCGAGGTGCTCCATGAGGCCGAGAAAAAACGGGAGTTCGACGCGCGCGACGCGCTT
Organism: Xanthobacteraceae bacterium; assembly: GCA_036556265.1. Classification (GTDB taxonomy): domain Bacteria; phylum Pseudomonadota; class Alphaproteobacteria; order Rhizobiales; family Xanthobacteraceae; genus JAUSIF01. The sequence continues at coordinate 50,324 of DATBJU010000082.1, forward strand.
CTCGTAGAGCGTGAGAATGAAATGGCCGGCGTCGGTGTGCAGAAGGTAGTTCGTATTCTCCACGCCCTCGGCGATCCCCTTGAACGACAAGAGCGCGCCGAGCTCATAGGCGGCGAGAAACGCGCCGAGCTCTTCCTCGCCGACATCGGTGTAGACGGCCATCGACGACTCCCGACCCGCCCGCTCGTAGCACGGGAAGTTTGCCGATTCATCAATGATCTATTCGGCCCCGTTCGAGCGCAGCTCGCGGGGGAGCGGAAAGAACACGCTCTCCTCGGCAGTGGAAACCGTTTGCACCTCGATGGCGTAGCGCGCGGCGAACGCGCTGATGATCTCTTCCACAAGAATTTCCGGTGCGGACGCGCCGGCAGTGATGCCGAGGCTCGAGATGCTTCCGAATCGCGACCAGTCGATGTCTTCGGCGCGCTGCACGAGGGCGGTGGCGCGGCAACCCGCGCGTTCGGCAACTTCGCGTAAGCGTTGCGAGTTCGAACTGTTCGGCGCTCCAACTACGATCATCGCGTCAACCTGAGGCGCTACGCGCTTCACTGCTTCCTGGCGGTTGGTGGTCGCGTAGCAGATATCCTCCTTGTGCGGAGCGACGATCGCGGGAAAGCGCGCCTTCAGGATTGAAACGATTTCCGCGGTGTCGTCGATCGAAAGCGTCGTCTGCGTCGCGTATGCGAGCTTCGCCGGATCGCGCGGCTGAAATGCGCGCGCGTGCTCCGCCGTCTCGATCAGCGTGACCGCATCCGCGGGGAGCTGGCCCATCGTGCCGATCACTTCCGGGTGGTCGCGGTGACCGACGAGGACGATCTCGCGTCCGCGCCTGAAATGAACGGTCGCCTCGCGGTGCACCTTGGTGACGAGCGGGCAAGTGGCGTCAATCGCGAACAGGGTGCGACGTTCAGCCTCCTCGGGAACGGATTTCGGTACGCCGTGAGCGGAAAAGATCACGGGCCGGTCGCCGTCCGGAACCTCGTCGAGTTCCTCGACGAACACGGCGCCCTTTCTGCGCAGGCGCTCGACCACATATTTGTTGTGCACGATCTCGTGCCGCACGTAGACCGGCGGGCCGTATTTCTCGAGAGCGCGCTCGACCGCGTCGATCGCGCGCACGACGCCCGCGCAGAAGCCGCGGGGTGCGCACAAAAGCACGCGGAGCGCAGGCTTCTCGGATTGCGGGGCGGCAGGCATTATTTGCGTCTCGCGCGTTCTCCCCCTATATAACGGGCAATCCCAGTGATTTCGAGGTTATCTGGAGGCTGCGTCGGGTAGCGGCGTAGCCAGGAAACGTCATCCGCAGCGCGTAAAGGCCCGCCATGAGCACAATGCCCCTGATGCCCAAAGCGACCGCCGTATGGTTGGTCGAGAACACCTCGCTGACGTTCGAGCAGATTGCCGATTTCTGCAAACTGCATCCGCTCGAGGTGAAGGGTATTGCAGACGGCGAGGTGGCGCAGGGGATCAAGGGGCTCGACCCGATCACCACCGGACAGCTCACACGCGAGGAGCTCGACCGCGCGCAGGCCGACTCTGCCTATCGTTTGCATCTTGCGGAAGCCAAGGTCGCGCTTCCGGAGGCCAAGCCGAAGAAGGGGCCGCGCTACACGCCGGTGTCGAAGCGGCAGGACCGCCCGAACGCGATTCTCTGGCTCGTGCGCAATCATCCGGAGCTCAAGGACAGCCAGATCATGCGGCTTGTCGGCACCACGAAGTCGACGATCCAGTCGGTGCGCGAGCGCACGCATTGGAATTCGCAGCACCTTCAGCCGATGGATCCGGTGACGTTGGGCCTCTGCTCGCAGATCGATCTCGACCATGAGGTCCAGCGGGCGGCGAAGGAGAAGCCCGCGCCCCCGCAGGAGCATGCAACTCTTTTGCCGGCGTCGGAGACGACGATTCAGAAGCAGCCCGAGCCAGAGCCTGAGGTGCGTCGCGAGCCGCCAAAGAAGGAAGCGCCGATCGATATCGAGTCGGTATTCGCAAAGCTCGGCGGCAGCAAGCGCAGCGAGTGAGCGCCGCTAGTCCTTCACGGGCACCGTGTAGTTGAGTGCGAGCCGTCCGCCATCGACGAACACCGTCTCGCCGGTCACATAATTCGCATCGTCCGACGCAAGAAAGACCGCGACCGAGGCGACTTCTTCCGGCTCGGCGATGCGGCCGAGTGGCGTGCGCGAAAGCACGTTGCGCTTTGCCGTCCGATCGACGGCGACGGTCGCCAGCATTTCGGTCATGATCGACCCCGGACCGACCGCGTTGACGCGAATGCCGTGCGGTGCGAGCGCGAGCGCCATGACGCGCGTGAGCTGGGCGACACCGCCCTTCGACACGCAGTAGGGAAGCTGGTTCGGAATCGCGACCACCGAATTGATCGAGGACATGTTGATAATCACGCCGGGTTTCTTGCCGGCGGCAACCTGCGAGCCCATCCGCTGGGCAACCGCCTGGCCCACGAGGAACGAACCCTTGAGGTTCACGCGCAGGACACGGTCGAAATCCGATTCTTTCAGTTCGAGAAAGTCCGCGCCGTGAATGATGCCGGCATTGTTCACGAGGATGTCGATGTCACCGCTGAAGGTCTTACAGGCGGCCTCGACCAGCGCGCCGACGTCTGCCGGATCGCCGACATCGCATTTGACGAAGCGGGCGGAACCGCCGAGATGCTTCGCGGCCGTCGCGCCGTCACGCTCGAGCACGTCGGCCAGCACGACCTTGGCGCCTTCGGCAACGAAGCGTTTCGCGATTGCCAGTCCGATGCCGCGTGCGGCGCCGGTGACGATCGCGACTTTGTCTTTCAATCTTGGCACGATGCCTCTCCACGCGACCGGCCAATCTCCCTCTCCCCGGTTGTGGGGAGAGGGGTTGATCTATCCGCCCAGGCCGCGCCCTTTCAGCGCCACGGAGATCTCTTCGAGGATCGCCGGATCGTCGATCGTGGCCGGCATGGTCCAGGCCTCGCGATCGGCGATTTTCTTCATGGTGCCGCGCAGGATCTTTCCGGAGCGCGTCTTCGGCAGGCGGTTCACGGTGATCGCAAGTTTGAACGCCGCGACGGGACCGATCTTCTCGCGCACGAGGCCGACGATCTCCTTCTCGATCTCGGTCGGATGGCGATTTACGCCCGCCTTCAACACGATGAAGCCGCACGGTACCTCGCCCTTGAGATCGTCCTTGATGCCGACGACCGCACACTCGGCGACGTCGGGGTGCGCGGACAGCACCTCCTCCATTCCGCCCGTGGAAAGTCGGTGTCCCGCGACATTGATGATGTCGTCGGTGCGGCTCATGATGAAGAGGTAGCCGTCCTCGTCGATGAAGCCGGCGTCGGCGGTCTTGTAGTAGCCGGGAAACTCCGCGAGATAGCTTTCCTTGAAGCGCTCGTCCTGCTGCCATAGCGTCGGCAGGCACGCCGGCGGCAGCGGCAGCTTCACGACAATCGCGCCCATCTTGCCGGGACCGAGCGGCTTCTTCGCTTCATCGAGCACTCGCACGTCGTAGCCCGGCATCGGCACGCTCGCCGAGCCGTACTTGACCGGCATTTGTCCGAGGCCAACGGGATTGCCGGCGATACACCAGCCGGTTTCCGTCTGCCACCAATGATCCAGCACCGGCTTCTTCAACATCTTCTCTGCCCATTGGAGCGTGTCGGGATCGGCGCGTTCGCCGGCGAGAAACAGCGTGCGGAATTTCGCGAGGTCATGGCCGGCCAGCAGTTTTCCCTGCGGGTCCTCCTTCTTGATGGCGCGGAAAGCGGTTGGCGCGGTGAACAGCGAGACGACGCCGTGCTCGGCGATTACGCGCCAGTAGGCGCCGGCGTCCGGCGTGCCGACGGGCTTGCCTTCGTAGAGGATCGACGTGCAGCCGTGCAGCAGCGGCGCATAGACGATGTACGAGTGGCCGACGACCCAGCCGATATCGGATCCAGCCCAGTAGGTTTCGCCCGGTGCGACGCCGTAGAGATTTTCCATCGACCAGCGCAACGCGACCATGTGCCCGCCGTTGTCGCGCACGACGCCCTTGGGAATGCCGGTCGTCCCCGATGTGTAGAGGATATAGAGCGGGTCGGTGGTCTCGACCGGTACGCAATCCGCCGCCTTGCGGTCACGGAGCGCCGCCGCGCGCAGCTGCGCCCAGTCGTGATCGCGGCCGGAAATCATCGCGGCTTCGAGCTGCGGCCGTTGCAGCACCAGCACGGCCTCGGGCTTGTGGCTCGAGAGCTTGATCGCTTCGTCCAGCAGCGGTTTGTAGGCAATTACGCGCGCCGTCTCGATGCCGCAGGAGGCACCGAGTATCAGCTTTGGTTTCGCGTCGTCGATGCGCGTCGCGAGCTCGCGTGGCGCGAAGCCGCCGAACACGACGGAATGGATCGCACCGATGCGGGCGCATGCGTACATCGCGAACAGCGCTTCGGGCACCATCGGCATGTAGATGATGACGCGGTCGCCCTTGGTGACGCCGAAGTCGCGCAGGACGGCGGCAAGTGTCTTCACTTCGTCGAGCAGCTCGGCGTAGGTGATGCGGCGCTTCGTGTCGGTGACGGGACTGTCGTAGACGATCGCAGCCTGATTGCCGCGGCCGGCGGCGACATTGCGGTCGATTGCGTTGTAACAGGTGTTGCAGACGCCGCCGACGAACCAGCGTCCGTAAACGCCCGCGGCCGCATCGAACACCCTCTTTGGACGTTCGTACCAGTCTATGGCGTCTGCGGCCTCGCCCCAGAAGCCTTCCGGGTCGCGCTGCCAACGTTCGTAGACCGCGCGATAGCGACTGGTGCGGGCGTCCATTGCTGTTCCTTCCGAAGGCGATCCTGCGGGTGTCTCCCCACGGTGCGTATTCTTGTCCCACCCGCTTCCGCCTGCAACCGGTCGTCTCTCATTCCTCCGTAGCAAAGGACCGTGATATCGCTGCGGCGCAGCCCCTTCGTCGCTGCGCAAATCGAATGTGAACCTCCGGTGATTTCCGATCCCTTATTCTACGCCGCGGCCGTCGTGGGCGTTGTATTCCTCGGCCTCGCCAAGGGCGGTTTCTCCGGGGTGGGCATGATCGCGACGCCACTGGTCGCGCTCACCGTGCCACCGGTACAGGCGGCGGCGATCGTGCTGCCGATCCTCCTCGTCCAGGACGTGCTCTCGGTGTGGGTGTACCGCCGCGACTGGGACGCCTGGAATCTGAAGGTGCTCGTGCCGGGCGCAACGATCGGCATCGCCGTGGGTTGGGCGCTCGCGGCCTACGTGTCCGAATCGTACGTCCGGCTCACGCTGGGGCTCATCACCTGCGCGTTCGTGCTCAACATCTGGTTCGGCGCCGAGGCCAAGGCGGCGAGGCGGCCAAGTGCGGCCTCCGGCGTGTTCTGGGGCGCGTTATCCGGTTTCACCAGCATGATATCGCACGCTGGCGCGCCACCCTTTCAGATGCACGTGCTGCCGCAACGGCTCGACCGGGTCGCGTTCGCGGCGACGTCGGCGGTGTTCTTTGCAGCGGTGAATGCGATCAAGGTCATTCCCTATTTCGCGCTCGGGCAATTCTCTTCAGGCAATCTCGCGACGTCGGCCGCACTTTTCCCGTTCGCCATACTCACGAATCTCTTTGGCATCTGGGTGGTGCGCGTCATGCCGACCGAATTGTTCTACCGGATCACGTATTTTCTCGTGTTCCTCATTTCGCTCGAGCTGATCAGGGGCGGGCTTACCCGCATATGGGCGGGCTGATGTGTTGCTTGCCTTGTCGCGCCGTCACGTCGGCGGTAGCGTTTGTCCGGGACAAGAAAGCCCTGAGGGAGTGGTGGCCGTGAGCGTTTACGACCGCGACTTGGACAAGAACCCCGCCAATTACCAGCCACTGACGCCACTCGTCTTCCTCGAGCGTGCGGCCGATGTATTTCCTGATCACACCGCGATCGTCCACGGCGGGCGGCGAACGGACTATCGCACTTTTCGCGCGCGCGCGAAGAAGCTCGCCTCCGCGCTGGCAAAGCGCGGGATCAAACGCGGCGACACCGTGGCGGTCATGCTCGCCAATACGCCGGCGATGCTGGAGGCGCACTACGGCGTGCCGATGACCGGCGCCGTGCTGAACACGCTGAACACGCGGCTCGATGCCGCAATCATCGCGTTTTCGCTCGATCACGGCGAAGCCAAGGTCGCGATCGTCGATCGCGAATTCTCGCGCACGATGAAGGACGCGCTCGCACTCGCCAAGGCGAAACCGCTGCTAATCGACTACGACGATCCCGAATACACCGGGCCGGGCGAGCGGCTTGGCAACCTCGATTATGAGTCCTTCCTCGCCGAGGGCGACGAGGACTATTCGCGCGATGTACCCGACGACGAGTGGGACGCGATCTCGCTCAACTACACGTCGGGTACGACGGGCGACCCCAAGGGCGTCGTCTATCACCACCGGGGCGCAGCGCTGCTTGCACTCGGCAACGTCGTCACCTGCGGGATGAAGAAGCATCCCGTCTATCTCTGGACGCTGCCGATGTTTCATTGCAACGGCTGGTGCTTCACCTGGTCGATTTCCGTCGCTGCGGGAACGCATATCTGCCTGCGGCAGGTGCGGGCGAAGCAGATGTACGAGCTGATCGCCGAGCACAAGGTGACGCATCTGTGTGGTGCGCCGATCGTGATGGCCACGCTCCTGAACGCGCCCGAGGAAGAGAAGAAGCCGCTGCCGCACGTCGTTGAATTCTTCACCGCCGCGGCGCCGCCACCCGAAGCAGTGCTCGCCGCGATGAAGGGAGCTGGTTTCAACGTGACCCACCTGTACGGGCTCACGGAGACGTACGGCCCGGCGGTGGTGAACGACTGGCATGCGGAATGGGACGTGCTGCCGCCGCCCGCGCAGGCGGCGCGCAAGGCACGCCAGGGCGTGCGTTACGGCGCACTCGAAGCGCTTGACGTCATGGACCCGGAGACGATGCAGCCGGTCCCGCGCGACGGGGAGACGCTCGGCGAAGTGATGTTCCGCGGCAACGTCGTGATGAAGGGCTATCTGAAAAATGCCAAGGCGACCGACACGGCGTTCGCCGGTGGGTGGTTCCATTCCGGTGATCTCGGCGTCATGCACCCGGATGGCTACCTCCAGCTCAAGGATCGCTCCAAGGACATCATCATCTCGGGCGGCGAGAACATCTCGTCGATCGAGGTTGAAGATGCGCTCTACAAGCACCCGGCAGTGGCGGCAGCGGCGGTTGTCGCGAAGCCCGACGAAAAATGGGGCGAGACCCCGTGCGCCTTCGTCGAGCTGAAGCCGGGCAAGGCGGCGACACCGGACGAACTGATCGAGCACTGCCGCAAGAATCTCGCGCGCTTCAAGTGCCCGAAGCACATCCTGTTCGTCGAACTGCCCAAGACGAGCACGGGGAAGATCCAGAAGTACAAGCTGCGCGAGATGGCGAAGGAGGCGTGAGCGCCAATCAGTGAAAGCCCGGTGCGAGCGCTCAGTCGAACTTCAAACCCGCCCAGCTATAGACCTCCCGCATCAGGGCCTGCACGAGATCGGGCCGGTCTTCGCCGGCAAGGTCGTTGTCGATTTTGTAGCCCTGTCGGCTCAGGCCATGGGACAGCAGGCGGTAAGTCGGCCGGAACGGCTGCAATTCATCGGGATCGATCGAGATCGAGTGACCGGGGACGGCCGGCGTAAGTTCGTCGCGCAGATAGATCGCGTCGAAGCTGTAGATGCGCCACGGGCCATCGCGCCGCTCGGTCCGGTAGACGAAGCGCGTATAGCTCAGGAGGTTCATCTCGATCCCATCGAGCTTCGTCGGAATATCGATGATTGCACTCATGGTGGCGACGGCGCGATCGCCCGAGAGCGCGACGCGAATAGGTCCCAGTCGATGCTTCGCAAGCACTTTACGCCGGGCCATGTCGATGGAGCCTTTGACGAAATCGGGTCCGTTGCCGCGAAACCAGCTCACGCGAATTTTCGAATCAGGATGAAAACAGTCGAGCATCTCATCCCAATGGCCGGTGTCGCGGCTCTCGCGCTCTCTCAGGATCAGCTGTGTGATGGCGGAGATGTCGGCGGCATCGCGCGCGGCTTGCGGCAAATCCATCAAATGCTCCCGTTTCTTGCGCCGGATCATGTGATCCTGGGTTAGTCGTCGGCGAAATCCGCGGCGTCCGGGTAGATCGCGGCAATGGCCGAGAACACTGGCCCATGACACTATGGCACTCGGTCAAGGGGCAAGCGAGCCATCGATGTTCACCCTCACCCGAGCCGGCTCCATCGCCGTGCTGACGATGCAGCACGGCAAGGCAAACGCGCTCGACACCGAATTCTGCAAGGCGCTCGCCGCCGAATTCGAGAAGCTCGGCAAGTCGGATGCGCGGGCGGTTGTCCTCACGGCACAGGGAAAAATCTTCTCCGCCGGCGTGGACCTTCTGCGTGCGACCACGAGCGGGCCGAACTACTTCCGCAGCTTCCTGCCCGCGCTCGACAGGCTCTACCGCACGATCTTCTTTTTCCCGAAGCCGGTGGTCGCGGCCGTCAACGGGCATGCAATCGCCGGCGGCTGCATTCTCGCCTGCGCGGCCGACCGGCGGCTGCTCGCGCGCGGCGACGGCCGCATGGGCGTGACCGAGTTGCTGGTCGGCCTGCCGTTCCCGCCTCTTGCGTTCGAGATCATGCGTTACGTCACGGCGCCAGCACGCTTTCCGCAGGTTATCTACACCGGGACGACCTTTCCGTCCAAGGAGGCGCTCGCACTCGGCCTCGCTGACGAACTCGTCGCGCCGGAGCGGCTGCTCGAGGACGCGATGGGGCGCGCGGAGCAACTCGCGGCGCTGCGCCCGGAAGCGTTCGCGATCACGAAACGACAGATGCGGCGGCCCGTGCTCGATGCGCTCAAGCGCCATCGCGGGTCCGAACAAGCGGCGACGAAAGTTTGGCTCAAACGGGAGACAGCTGCGAGCATTCGAGACTACGTGGCGCGAACGTTCAAGAAGGGCTGACCGGGCGTCGGGTCTCTACCGCTTCTCCACGATTGTAATCCCCGTCGGCCCGTAGCCAGTGATCTGCACGACGCAATCGCCGTCGAGGGCGCCGTCGAAGTGCACCGCGCCGGCGGGCTGCATCAGGTAGTCGCCGGGCTTGAAGGCCTTCGCCTTTACACTGTCCGCCTTGTCGCCGAAGCCCGCGTACCAGGTGCCTTCTAGTACGACCACGTGGCGGTCGTCCGGATGATAGTGCGCGGGTGTGAGCGCGCCGGCGGGATATTTGACGCGCTGGATATAGAGCCCGGCCTCGCGCAAGTCGCCGGCGAGGACGGCCATTTTCGCGCCGGGCTGAAGCGGCGACTCGCGCCAGGGAATCGTTTCGTCCGTGAAGTGGACGAAATTACGCGGGCCATTCTTATCCGTTGTTTCGCTCATCCTTCCCGACCCCTGTCCGAGGGAGCGAGACTTTGTTGGTGTGCGCCAGTGTGGTCAAGAAGGTTGGCCCAATGCCAAAATGGAGTAACAGGGGCAGGGGGTCGGCGTCTTATGAAAACGCGTGACGGAGTGGAACTTTACGTGCGCGATTGGCCGCTACCGACGGGTGTGCGGCGGCGCGGCGCGGCACTCATCGTGCACGGCCTTGGGGAACATTGCGGGCGCTACGCCCATGTTGCGGCGTCGCTCAACCCGATCGGCATCGCGGTGCGCGGGTACGACCATCGCGGCTTTGGCCAGTCCGGGGGGCCGCGCGGCGTATTGCCGACGGCGACCGCCTATCTCGATGACGCGAAGCTCGTGTTCGATGCCTTCGCGGCGGACGCGCGGGCGGCAGGCGACACCGCGGCGCCGTTCGTGATCGGGCACAGCATGGGCGGTGCCATCTCGGCGCGCGCCGTCACCGGGGGCTGGATTCGTCCGCGCGGTCTCGTTCTGTCCTCGCCGGCGTTGAAGCTGCCGATTCCGGCGGCCGCTCGGCTCTATGTGCGGCTCGCGACCCTAGTAACGCCCGACCGCGTACGTCCGCACGGCATTCCGTTGCAATTCATTTCGCGCGACCCGGCGGTGTTCGCGGAGGCGAAGGCCGACCCGCATTGCCACGATCGTGCGACGCCGCGGCTGGTCGCTTTTCTGATCGACGCGGGTAACAGGGCGCGACGCGACGCGAGCAAGCTCGACGTTCCGACACTTCTGCTCGTCTCGGGCGAAGACAAGCTCGTGGACCCGGACGGCTCGCGCGAATTCGCCGCCGCGATGAGGCAAGACCGCTGCACGATCAAGATCTATCCCGAGCTTTATCACGAGATCTTCAACGAGCTGGAACCGGACCGCTCGCGCGTGCTCGCGGAGCTTGGCGAGTGGATCACGAAACAACTGGAAGGCGGGAGCCGCTGATGGACGC
>DATBJU010000083.1:0-62625 GCA_036556265.1 Xanthobacteraceae bacterium
CCGGTCCGGCAAACGTGCTGATCATGCCCGCGTTTCACTCGGCATCGATTTCAACGAAGATGCTGCAGGAGCTCGGTGGCGCAACCGTGATCGGTCCGTTGCTCGTGGGCCTCGATCGCTCGGTGCAGATCGTCCAGCTTTCCGCCAAGGACGCGGATCTCGTCAACATGGCCGTGCTCGCCGCGTTCAACATCAGCGGGTAATGTTTTTACCTCTCCCCGTAAACGGGGAGAGGGAAATCAAACCTTCAACCCATGCTCCTTGGCTAGGTCTGCGAGCCGCCGCGCGGGGCGCGCACCCACATGCGAGATGACTTCGGCCGCGGCCATCGCGCCAAGGCGCGCGGAAGCGACGTGCGGCAAGCCTTTGGCCAGGCCGTGGAGGAACCCCGCCGCGAACAGATCGCCGGCGCCGGTCGCGTCGACGACGCGTTCGACGGGGAAGGCCGCAACGATCTCGGACTTGCCGCCCTCGACGACGATGGCGCCTTTCTCGCTGCGCGTCACGACCGCGAGTTTCGCGTCGTTCGCGAGCGCCGCAAGCGCCGCGTCGAAATCGCCGGTCTCATAGAGGCTCTTCAATTCAGATTCGTTCGCGAAAAGGAGATCGACAACGCGGCTTCGCGCGAGCTCGAGGAATTCGCCGCGGTAGCGATCGACACAGAAGGAGTCTGAGAGAGTGAGGGCGACGCTGCGGCCCGCGCCATGCGCGACCTTGGCGGCCTTGCGGAAGGCTTCCTTCGCGTCCTTCGGATCCCAAAGATAGCCTTCAAGATAGGTAATCCTGGCGGCACCGATCTCGTCTTCCGAGACGTCGGCGGGCGAGAGATTCTGCGCGGCGCCCAGGTAGGTATTCATCGTCCGTTCGCCGTCGGGCGTGATGAGAATGTAGGAGCGCGCGGTGGAAGGCCCACTGGCGGCCGCCGGCGTGTCGAAGGCGACACCAGCCGCCCGGATATCGTGCGTGAAAACTTTTCCAAGCTCGTCGTCCTTGACCTTGCCGATGAAGGCGGCGCGTCCGCCGAAGGCGGCAACGCCCGCGATCGTATTCGCGGCGGAGCCACCGGAGATCTCCGTGCTTGGTCCCATCGCATCATAGATCGATCGCGCACGCCCTTCGTCGATCAGCGTCATCGACCCCTTCGGCATTTTCTGCCTGACCAGGAAGTCGTCGTCCGTGCGCGCGAGCACGTCCACAATCGCGTTGCCGATGCCGAGAACATCGTAACGAATGGAAGCCATCAGCCCCTCCGGACACAGCGCGTCCGCGTAGCAAACGCGCTGTGCCACCGCAACGGCGAGTGAAAGGACCATGGACGCCGCCGAGCTGGCCGCTCGCCCTGCTCGCCAGCGCGGCAATGGCAGTGGGCGAACCCCCAACGCCCTTGCCTCGATTGGCAGGCGCGTGGCATGAGGCGGCGCCTGCTGGCGAGGGACTCGATGGCGAAATTCAAGGAACGCGTCTTTTCCGGGGTGCAGCCCACAGGCAACCTGCATCTCGGCAACTATCTCGGCGCGATCAAGCGGTTCGTCGAGCTCCAGGACCGTTACGACTGCATCTACTGCGTCGTCGACATGCACGCGATCACTGTCTGGCAGGACCCGGACGAGCTTACCCGCAACATTCGCGAAGTAACGGCGGCATTCATTGCGTGCGGCATCGACCCGAAGATGCACATCGTGTTCAACCAGTCGCAGGTGCACGAACACGCGGAGCTCGCCTGGATCTTCAACTGCATTGCGCGCGTCGGCTGGCTCAACCGCATGACGCAGTTCAAGGAGAAGGCCGGCAAGGATCGCGAGAATGCATCGGTCGGCCTTTACGCCTATCCGTGCCTGATGGCGGCCGACATTCTGGCCTACCGCGCAACGCATGTGCCGGTTGGCGAAGATCAGAAGCAGCATCTCGAGCTCACGCGCGATGTCGCGCAGAAATTCAACAACGACTTTGCGCAGCGCATCAGCGCGCTCGGCTTCGGCGACGCCTTCTTCCCGCTTACCGAGCCGCTGATATCCGGACCGGCTACGCGCGTGATGTCGCTGCGCGACGGAACGAAGAAGATGTCGAAGTCGGACGCCTCGGACTATTCACGCATCAATCTCACGGATGTTGCGGATGAGATCGCGCAGAAGATCAGGAAGGCGCGCACCGATCCGCATCCGCTGCCGGCAAGCGAGAAGGAGCTTGCGCAGCGGGCCGAGGCGGACAACCTAGTCGGCATCTATGCGGCGCTCGGCGGGATTTCGAAGTCCGATGTGTTGCGCGAATTCGGCGGTGCACAGTTCTCTCGCTTCAAGGAAGCACTCACGGAGCTCGCCGTCGACAAGCTCGGACCGATCGGCGGGGAGATGAAGCGCCTCGTGCAAGACGCGAAATACATCGATGGCGTGCTCGCGGACGGCGCCGAACGCGCGCATGCGATTGCGTCACAAACGCTGAAAGCGGTGAAGGACATCGTCGGTTTCGTGCACCGTTGAACGCTTGTCGGCCGGCAGAGGAGCGTGGCAGCATTCGCCGGCGGCAGGCTTGAGGCCAGAGGATGAGCGCGAAGCGCAAGAGCTACGAGCCCGGACACCAGCGAAAATTCCTCGTCATCGTCGACGAGACGCCGGAGTGCGATCGCGCCGTCTACTACGCGGCACGAAGGGCCGCGCGTACCGGCGGACGGCTCGTGCTCGTTTCGGTGATTTCGATCGGCGAAGTGAACCAGCAATGGCTCGGCGTCGGCGACCTGATGCTCGAGGAAGCGCGCGCAGAGGCCGAGGGGCGGCTCGACCATTACGCGGTGCGCGCGCGCAATCTCGCGGGCGTCGATCCGGAGCGCGTGCTGCGCCAGGGGGTCAAGGCTGATGAAATCATCAAGTACATCGACGAAGACGAGGATATCGCCGTGCTCGTCCTTGCCGCCGGAACCGGCAAGGAGGGGCCGGGCCCGCTCGTGTCGTCACTCGCCGGCGCCGGATCGGGAAACTTCCCGATTCCCATCACGATCGTGCCTGGACACCTCAAAGATGAGGATTTGGACGCGGTCGCGTGAGCCTCTTTCGGAACCCGCCCGGAAGCCCTAAATTCAGATCGAAGCAAGCGAATCCGGCGCCTCCGCGCCGGCCCGGGAGCGATTCCATGTTCATCCAGACCGAGACCACGCCCAATCCCGCCACGCTCAAGTTCCTGCCCGGACGTACGGTGCTCGAGGAGGGCACGCTTGACCTGCGCGATGCGACCGCTGCGGCGCAGTCTCCCCTCGCCGAACGGCTGTTCGCGGTCGACGGCGTCACCGGCGTTTTCTTCGGTCGCGATTTCATCACGGTCAGCAAGCGCGAAGGCGAATGGGCACACCTGAAGCCGGCGATCCTCGGCGCGATCATGGAGCATTTTCTCTCGGGCGAGCCGCTTATACGCGCGGGTGCGGCGAGCGAGATCACGCCCGAGGGCGGCGATGAATTCTTCGAGGACAAGGACGCGGGAACGGTCGCGACCATCAAGGAGCTGATCGAGACGCGCGTACGTCCGGCGGTCGCATCCGACGGCGGCGACATCACATTCCGCGGGTACCGCGAAGGCGTCGTCTATCTCAACATGCGCGGGGCGTGCGCCGGCTGCCCGTCCTCGACCGCCACGCTCAAGAACGGCATCGAGAATTTGCTCCGCCATTTCGTTCCCGACGTGGTCGAGGTCCGCCCGGTCTGACCCGGGCCGCTCGGCGACAAGGTTCAGGGCTGCTTGTCGTCAACCGATCTAAACCTTCCACGCGGCGATACCGGCGCGAGACGCGACGGGCCACGCCGACTTGTGCTCGCGATCGACACTGCGCTCGGTGCGTGCGCCGCCGCGGTCTTCGACGCAACGCTAGGGCATTCGCTCGCCGTGCAGTCCTACGTGATGAGCCGGGGCCACGCCGAGGTGCTGATCCCGCTGGTCGAGCGAGTGATGCACGACGGGCACGTCAATTTCGATCGTCTCGACCGCATCGTGACGACGATCGGTCCCGGCAGCTTCACAGGCTTGCGCGTGGGTATTTCAGCCGCGCGCGGATTTGGGCTGGCCGCGGGACGGCCTGTGGTCGGCGTCTCGACCCTCGACGCCCTCGTTGCACCCTACGTAAATGACGTCGAGACCGTTCCGATCGTCGCGGCGATCGACGCCAAGCACGGCAACCTCTACATGCAAATGGTGGGCGCCGGCGGGCGCGTGCTTGTGGCGCCACGGCTGGCGAGCCTCGGAGAAGCGGTTCGCGCGGTCGCGATCGGCCTCGTGCGGATCATCGGCTCGGGTGCGGAATTGCTCGCCAACCAGTGGCCGGCGCCCGACATCCCGAGCCCGCTCCTCGTCGACGCGAGACCCGCGCCCGACATCGAATGGGTCGCACGCCTCGGAGCCAAGGCGATCCCCGAGAAGGCGCTGCCGCGCCCGCTTTATCTCCGGGCGCCCGACGCACGTCCGCAGGACGCACACCGTCTGCAACGCCGATGATCGGTTCGATCGTCAAGTTCTTTCGGCGGCCCGAGCCGGCGCTGCTCGATGCGCGGGCAGAAGACGCGGCGGCGCTCGCAGCGCTGCACGCGAGCGCATTTCGTCACGGCTGGAGCGAGGCGGAATTCGAGCGGCTTCTGGCCGACCGCAATGTGCTTTGTCATCTCGCGCGCGCCGCCGGCGGTACGGGCGCCGTGGTGGGATTCGTGATCGCGCGAATCATCGAGGACGAGGCGGAGATCCTGATGGTTGCGGTGGCGCCCGGCGAACGGGGGCGTGGCCTCGCCCGGCGCCTGCTCGCGCGCCATCTGGGCCGGCTCGCCGCACGCGGGGCGCGGCGCGTGTTTCTCGAGGTCGATGAAGGGAACGATCCAGCGATCAGGCTTTACACGCGGGCCGGGTTCGAGCGGGTCGGGCGGCGACCCGGCTACTATGTCACTCCGGGCGGCAACGCGGCGGCGCTGCTGTTGCGGCGTGATCTCGCTTGAGGCACGCGGTGGACGGGGCGCGCTGCCAACCGTAAAATCCGAACACCGCCACAATGCAGGATGCAGGCGTGACCGAAGACAAGCTCACCGCGATCGAGGAGGCGTGCGCTGCCAGGGGCATGCGCATGACCGAACAGCGTCGCGTGATCGCGCGCGTGCTCGGGCAGGCGCAGGACCACCCGGACGTTGAGGAGCTCTATCGGCGAGCGTCGAAGATCGATGACAAGATCTCGATCTCGACGGTCTATCGCACAGTACGGCTGCTCGAGGATGCGGGCATCATCGAACGCCACGATTTCCGCGCGGGCCGTGCCCGCTACGAGCAGGTGCCCGAGGAGCATCACGACCATCTGATAAACCTGCGGACAGGCGAAGTCACCGAATTCCGCTCCGAGGAGATCGAACGGCTCCAGGAAGCGGTCGCGCGCAAGCTCGGCTACAAGCTCGTGGACCATCGGCTCGAGCTCTACGCGGTGCCGCTCGACAGTAAGAAGTCCTGATCACAGATGGTCCGCGTTTTCTTCGCCGTGCTCGTGCTTGCGGCCGTGACGGCAATCGGCATCCCGCTGCAGTGGCTCTCCCTCAAGCTCGGGCTGCCATCACGCCGGTGGATCCCCGTGCTGTTCCACCGTATCTGCGCGCCGATGTTCGGATTGCACATCAGCGTGCGGGGGAAGCCCGCCGTGGAGCGGCCGCTGCTGCTGATCGCGAACCATTCGTCCTGGCTCGACGTCACGGTGCTCACGTCGTTCCTGCCCGCCGTGTTCATCGCAAAGAGCGAGATCGCCGGCTGGCCGCTGTTCGGGCTGTTTGCGAAATTGCAGCGATCCGTGTTCGTCGACCGATCGCGGCGACAGGCGACGGGCGACGTAAACCGCACGATCGCGTCGAGACTTGCCGAGGGCGATCCGGTGGTGCTGTTCGGCGAAGGTAGGGCGAGCGACGGCAACCGCGTGCTGCCGTTCCGCACGGCGCTGCTCGGCGCGCTGCGCGACGCGCTCGGGAACGGCGGCCGTGGCTGGGTGCAGCCGGTGTCGATCGCCTACACGTGCCTGCACGGTCTGCCGATGGGACGACAGCATCGGCCGTTCGCCGCCTGGTACGGCGAGATGGACCTCTTACCCCACCTCATCGGCGTCCTACGTGAAGGTGCGCTCGATGTCGTCGTGACGTTCGGTGTTCCGTTCCAGGTGGGCCCCGAGGTCGACCGCAAGTCGCTTGCGCTCGCGACCGAAGACTCGGTGCGACGGATGACGGCGGCGGCGCTCGCGGGCCGGAAAGAGGCCGATTTCCGGGCCGTTCCCTTGGCGGCGGAAAACCGGTAGAACGATCTCGATCAGCGGATCGCCGGGTGAGCCATAGGCAGGATGCAACCAGTTCGAGCGGCGCCCAACCCAGCGCCCACGGCGCAATGAGCGGAACGCGCAGGCTCTACGTCAAATCCTTCGGCTGCCAGATGAACGTCTACGACTCGCATCGTATGGCGGACGCCATGGCGCGCGAGGGCTACGCCGAGACCTCGGAGCCGGGTCAGGCCGATCTCCTCATTCTGAATACCTGCCACATCCGCGAAAAGGCCGCGGAAAAGGTCTACTCCGAGCTTGGGCGCGTCAAATTGCTGAAGCAGAGGGCAGAAGCGGGCGGGCGGAAAATGCTCGTTGCCGTGGCCGGTTGCGTCGCGCAGGCCGAAGGCGAGGAAATCCTGCGACGGGCGCCCGTCGTCGACCTCGTGGTCGGCCCGCAGAGCATTCATCGGCTGCCTTCGCTCGTCGCCCGCGCGGCAAAGGGCGAGCCTGCGGTCGACACGGAGTTCCCGGTCGAAGACAAGTTCGACTTTCTCGCGCCACCGACAACCAAGGCTACACGTGCACGCGGGGTCACGGCGTTCGTGACGGTGCAGGAAGGCTGCGACAAGTTCTGCACGTTTTGCGTCGTTCCCTACACACGCGGCGCGGAGGTCTCGCGACCGGTAGATCGCATCGTCACGGAGGTCGAAAGTCTCGCCGGGGCGGGCGTCCGTGAAGTCACGCTGATCGGTCAGAACGTCAACGCCTATCATGGCCCAGGTTCCAATGGCCGCGACTGGTCGCTCGCGCAATTGCTCGCGCGCATCGCTGAGGTCGAGGGTGTTGAGCGGCTGCGTTACACGACGAGTCATCCGCGCGACATGCGCGAGGACCTGATCGCGGCGCATCGCGATCAGTCGAAGCTCATGCCCTACCTGCATCTCCCGGTGCAGTCGGGCTCGGACCGGATCCTCGCGGCGATGAACCGCGGTCATGGGCGGGATGCGTATCTCGCGATCATCGAGCGCGTGCGGAACGCGCGGCCCGACATCGCTCTGTCATCGGATTTCATCGTCGGCTTCCCGGGCGAGAGCGAGGAGGATTTCGCGGCGACGCTCGATCTCGTCAAGCGGGCCGGCTTCGCGCAGGCCTATTCGTTCAAGTACAGCCCGCGGCCCGGCACGCCGGCGGCGGAAATGGACCAGATTCCGGAAGCGGTGAAAGCGGAGCGCCTTGCGCGCCTGCAAGCGGCCCTCGATGCACAGCAGCAACGGTTCAACGCCGCTTGTGTCGGCCGATCGCTCGATGTGCTGTTCGAGAAGCCGGGGCGAATCGACGGCCAATTGGTCGGCCGCTCGCCCTACCTGCAGCCGGTGCAGGCGATGGCGCCGGCCGAATTGATCGGCTCTGTCGCGCGTGTGCGTGTGGTCGAGGCCGGCGCAAACAGCCTCTTCGGCGAGCTCATTCCTGCGCCGCGTGAGGCAACGCCGCGCGCCCTGCGGTCCGCGGCGGGAGGTGCCTAGTTGCGTCAGCCGGGACCCGACGTCGGGCGCAAGCCCTGGAAGGAAGAGCGCGAAGACCAGGCTCAGATCGTCGTCGCGTTCGACGACAATCAGCTTGCCATGCGGCTGTTCGGCCGGCACAGCGAGAACCTTGCCCTGATCGAGCGGCGGCTCGACGTAGTCGCGGACCAGCGCGGCAACCATGTCACCCTCGAAGGTCGTCGCGAAGCGTGCGAGCAGGCGCGGCGCGCGCTCGAATCGCTCTACGCGCACTTGCGCAACGAGCGCGAGATCACGAGCGGCGACGTGGAAGGAGCAATCCGCCAGGTGACGGCACCCGCGCCCGATGCCGAAGGCGGCGGGGGATTCGAACAGTTCCGGCTGCGCAAGCGAATCGTGCGGGCGCGCACCCCGGGCCAGGACGCGTACCTGCGTGCGCTCAAGAAGAATACGCTCGTTTTCGCCACCGGCCCCGCAGGCACGGGCAAGACCTGGCTCGCCGTCGCGCACGCGGTGCATCTGTTCGAGCGGCGCGAGGTCGACCGTATCGTGCTGTCGCGGCCGGCGGTGGAAGCGGGCGAGCGCCTCGGTTTCCTGCCGGGCGACATGCGGGAGAAGGTCGATCCCTATCTCCGTCCCATTTACGACGCGTTTTACGACCTCATGGACCGCGGCATGGTCGAGCGCGCGCTGCAATCGGGCGAAATCGAGATTGCGCCGCTCGCGTTCATGCGGGGCCGCACCTTGTCGAACGCCGCAGTGATACTCGACGAAGCGCAAAACTCGACCTCAATGCAGATGAAGATGTTTCTTACTCGGCTTGGCGAGCATTCGCGCATGATCGTCACCGGCGATCCGAGCCAGGTGGACCTTCCGGGCGGGCAGAAGTCGGGACTCGACGAGGCGGTAAAACTCATCGGCAGACTGGAAGATGTCGCCCATTGCGCGTTTTCGGCCGCCGACGTCGTACGGCACGAGCTCGTATCACGCATCGTCGAGGCCTATGACGCGGTCGATGCGAAAATGAAGGCGCAGCGGGAGCCGGGCCCATGAGCGTCGTCGTCGAAATCGTGATCGAGTCGCCGCAATGGGCGACGGCACCCGGTGCCGAGCGTACGATCCGCCGCGCGATCGAGGCCGCAGTCGCCGATGCAGGGCCGGCTGAGACCGAGATCGGGGTCGTGCTCGCCGACGACGAGCGCATCCGCGCGCTCAACCGCGTCTGGCTCGGAAACGACAAGGCGACGAACGTGCTTTCGTTCCCTGCCCCGGCGCGACCGGGGGGCGGCCCGGCCTTCCTCGGCGACATTGTGTTGGCAATGGAAACGATCAGGCGCGAATCCGAGACCGAGGAAAAGCCATTCGAGCATCACCTCGCGCATCTTGCCATCCACGGTGTCCTGCACCTCCTCGGATTCGACCACGAGCGCGACGCCGATGCCGAGATCATGGAAAGCCGCGAACGGCGGATTCTCGCGGACCTCGGAATTCCCGACCCCTACGCGCGCGAACGGCGAACGGAGCCGGCATGAACTCGCAGGATCCCGCGGGACCGCAGGCGCCCGGCGACAGTCAGACCGTGGAGCCGGATGCTCCGAAGAAGGGGGAACGTCTGCTTGAGCGGTTGAAGTCGCTCGTCGGACTACGTTCGGGCTCGCTACGCACCGACCTGGCCGAAGTTCTTGCCGAGGATACCGCGGTCAAGGCCGAGTTCTCGCCGGCCGAGCGCACGCTGTTGAAAAACATCCTCGCGCTCGAAAAGCAGCGAATCGGCGATCTCATGGTGCCGCGCGCCGACATCGTCGCCGTGCAGAAGGACATTCCCATCGGCCAGTTGCTCCGTCTGTTCGCGAGCGCCGCGCATTCGCGACTCGTCGTGTATGACGACACGCTCGACGACCCCACGGGCATGGTGCACATCCGCGACCTCGTGGCCTATCTCACAGGCAAGGCGGCGATCGCGCCGGAGGAGGCGGCCAAGCGCAGCCGCTTGCCCGCGGACCTCAACCCGCGTGCGGTCGATCTTTCCGAGCCGCTGTCAGCGACACAGATCATTCGGCCGATCCTGTTCGTTCCGCCGTCGATGCCAGCCATCGATTTGCTCGTGAAGATGCAGGCCACGCGCATTCATCTTGCGCTCGTCATCGACGAATATGGCGGAACCGACGGCCTCGTCTCGATCGAAGACATCGTCGAGCAGATCGTCGGAGACATTGAGGACGAGCATGACGTCGAGGCAACGACGATGATCGTCGCCCAGAGCGATGGCGGGTTTATTGCCGACGCGCGGGCGAGCCTGGACGAAGCCGCCGAAAAGATCGGGCCGGCATTCGCCGCCGGCGAAGAGCTCGAGGACGTGGATACGCTGGGCGGTCTTCTCGTGACGCTCGCCGGCCGCGTGCCCGTGCGCGGGGAAATCATCGCCGGACCGGGCGACTTTGAGATCGAGGTGCTGGACGCCGATCCGCGCCGCGCCAAGCGACTGCGAATCGGCCGGCGGCCGCCCGAACTGCAACGGCGCGAGGCACGGCGACGTACGGTGGAAGAGGGCGTATCGGTCGCCCCTTCCTTGCCGAAATCCGCTTCCGAGCCGGCCACGCGCTCCGCCGAAGAACCCGGCAGCTAGTTTCGTCCGTGAAGAAGCTCGCCGCGCTCGCGCACCGCGTCGTACTGGCCTGGGGCTGGCGGCGACGGATGATCGCGTTTGCCGCGGGCGCGCTGTCCGCACTCGCGATGGCGCCCTTTGATCTGTGGCCGATCCTCGCGCTCACGCTGCCCGTGATGGTTTGGCTGATCGACGGCGCCGGGACCGGCGGCGTCGGCCTGCGCGCCGCATTCGCTTCGGGCTGGTGGTTCGGATTCGGCTATTTCCTGGCCGGGCTCTACTGGATCGGCATGGCGTTGCTGGTCGAGGCCGATCAATTCGGCTGGCTCTTGCCGTTCGCGGTCGTCGCGATTCCCGCCGGGCTCGCACTGTTCGTCGGCCTCGGCACCCTGCTTGCACGGTTGCTATGGACGTCGGGTCCAATGCGGGTGCTCGCATTCGCCGTCGGCCTCACCGTCGCCGAATGGCTGCGAGGCCATGTTCTCTCGGGTTTTCCCTGGAACAGTTTCGGGCAGGCTCTCACGGCCGTCCCTGCCCTCGCCCAAACCGCATCGCTCGTCGGCCTTTGGGGCCTCACCTTGATCGCGCTCGTGACGCTCGCGAGCCCGGCCACGCTCGCCGACCCGCCCGAAGCAACGCGACGGCCGCGGTTGCTGCCGGGAATTTCTGTCGCGCTGCTGATCGTGCTCGCGGGTTTCGGCTGGTACCGGCTTGCAACCACCGAAACCGCCAACGTCGAGGGCGTGCGGCTCCGGATCATGCAGCCGAACCTGCCGCAAGACGCGAAGTTCAGACCCTCCGCCAAGCAAGCCGTCATGAACCTCTACGCGTCGATCAGCGACCGTTCGACCGGGTCCGAAACGCGCGGCCTGCGCGATGTAACGCATCTGATTTGGCCGGAATCGGCATTTCCTTTCTTTCTCGAGCGCGAGGCGGACGCTCTCGCGCGCATCGCGGATCTGCTGCCGCCCGGCACGGTGCTGATCACGGGCGCCGCGCGTGTCGAGGAGGTAAGCGACAAGAAGAGTCAGCCCAAGGTTTTCAACAGCATTCGCGTGCTCGGCGACGACGGGGCGATCCGCGCCACCTACGACAAGCTGCATCTCGTCCCGTTCGGCGAATTTCTGCCACTGCAAGGCTTTCTGGAGAGCCTCGGCTTTCAGCAGCTCACCCGCGTGCGCGGCGGGTTCACGCCTGGTGCGGCGCGACGCGCGCTGGCGATCCCCCGCCTGCCACCGGCGTCACCGCTCATCTGTTACGAGGTGATCTTTCCGGGCCAGGTGCTGTCCGAGGGTTCACGGCCCGCGTGGCTGCTTAACGTTACAAACGACGCATGGTTCGGCAATACACCCGGACCGCACCAGCACTTCGCACAATCGCGATTGCGAACGATCGAGGAAGGTTTGCCGCTGGTTCGCGCTGCGAACAATGGAATCTCTGCGGTGATCGATCCGCTCGGCCGTATCGTGCGCTCGCTCCCGCTCGGCGTCGACGGTGTGATCGACTCGAGCTTGCCGCGAGCCATCGCGCCGACCGTTTATGCGCGACTTGGCGACGTGCCCACTTTGCTCGCCGTGATCGTGCTCGTCTTCATCGTTGTCCGATCGCGCCGTTCCGCGCCGAAGACAGGTTGATCACTCACTCCGTGTTTTACTGTGTGCCTACGGGTCGCAGCCGCACACGGCCGCCGCGCTTCCGTGGCAATCGCAATTCGGAGTAGGTAGTCTGGTGGTATAGTGGGATGCAGGATGACGAAGAAATCTCCCAATCCGATCGATAAGCACGTCGGCAGCCGCGTGCGAATGCGCCGCATGATGATCAGCATGAGTCAGGAGAAGCTCGGGGAGCGCCTCGGCATCACCTTTCAGCAAATCCAGAAATACGAGAAGGGGACGAACCGCATCGGGGCGAGCCGCCTGCAACAGATTTCGGGCGTGCTGGGCGTGCCGGTGTCATTCTTCTTCGAGGGAGCCCCGACCCAGGAAGGCGCGACGGGCGGCCTCGGTGAATCGCCGTCTCCGGCCTACGTTTCCGACTTTCTCGCGACCTCGGACGGGCTGGCGCTGACCAAGGCTTTCATGAAGGTGAAAGACGCGAAAGTACGCCGCCGGATCGTCGACCTTGTGGAAGCAATTGCGTCGGAGGAAGAAAGCAAGCGCTGATCTCCCGGCACGGCCGGCCTACCGCCCATCGAGGCCGGACTTTTTTCGCCTCTCCCCCACCGCTAGGGTGCCGCGCCTAAGGCCGGCAGATGCCACAAAAGGACAACCCGCCCGAGCCCCGCCCGCGCGCCTTCTTTGGGCGGCGCAAGGGGCACAAGCTGCGCCCGCGGCGTGCCGAACTGCTCGAGACGCGCCTGCCGAAACTCGCCCTCGATCTCACGCGTCCCGCGCCGGCCGATCTGACCACCCTGTTTCCGGTGCCGGTTACGAAGGTCGCGCTCGAAATCGGCTTCGGCGCCGGCGAGAACCTCGTGCGCGAGGCGGAAGCCGATCGCACGGTCGGCTGGATCGGGGTCGAGCCATTCGTGAACGGCATGGCGAGCGCGCTGGCGCTCATCGACGCGGCCCAGCTGAAGAACATCCGCCTGCATCACGGCGACGTGCTCGACATCCTGGAGTGGCTGCCGCAGGCATCGATCGCACGGATCAATATCCTCTATCCCGATCCCTGGCCCAAGCGGCGACACTGGAAGCGGCGCTTTGTATCCGACGCATCCGTGACGCTGCTCGCGCGCGTCACGATGAAGGGCGCGATCGTGCGCTTCGCCACCGACATTGCCGACTATGCCGAATGGGCGCTCGTCCGTTTCCTGCGCTCGCCCGCGTTCGAGTGGACGGCCGAACGCGCCGACGACTGGCGGAAGCCCTGGCCGGACCATGCCGGCACGCGCTACGAGGCGAAGGCACTGAAGGAGGGCCGCCAGCCGAGCTATCTCTCGCTGCGGCGGCGTTAGGACTTGGCAGTCAGCCGGTCTGCCGGATTTGCCAGAAGCGCAGCACGCGGTCCGCGGTCGCGCGCGATAGCGTGTTGAAGTCCTGACAGATCTGCGCAAGCTCGTGGTGGGAGAGTTTGCGGCAGTTGCGGCGCATAAGGACGAGCGTGCGCACGAGCGACCAATCGAACCCCTTCGCCTTGCACAGGACGAGGAGCGGGTCGAGGCAGTCGCCATGCATAACGCGGTCGACGATATCCATCGGAACACCGGCCAACTCCGCGAGCGCCGCCACCGTCTCCTCGAAGCGGCCGGATTTCGCGAAATCGGCGAGCTCGTTCATCGAGAGCCGGCCGGACTGTGCGAGCATCCGCACGAAGCTGCTGGCGGCGGAGTAGCTGCGCGAGGCGAGCTCCGGCCTTCCGGCGACCTTCTGCGAAATCTCGGAAAGGATGTGCTGGATCGCAACCTGCATCTCCGGCGTGGCGCCGGCCAGCAACCGCTGCTGCACGCGCTCGGTCGCGCGCGTCACCAGTTTCCGAAACAGGTACGGCGGGATGTCGACACGCTGGCCGACCTTCTCCGCGAGCTCCTCGTCCTTCTCGGCGCGAACCACGAGGCTCGCAAAGCCCGATTCCGAGAAATGGGCACTGCCGTTCGCGGTCACCGATCGCGCCACCTCGTCGTTGCCGCGCTCGACCAGCACGTCGGTCACCGCCTCGCCGAGGTCCGCGCGACCGCACATGGCAAGAAGATGCGCCTGGCTCCTGGTCCGTGCGAGCTCGACGAGATCGCTCTCATCGAGCTGCGGCGAGGCGGCAAGCACGGGCGCGGCGACCGAGATCGCATCATCGTAGGCGAGCGAGCGGACAACGCCCTTCGGCGCGTTTGCCACCGGAGCGAGCCGTCGCGCGAGCTCGACGAGCGCGGTCTTTTCAATCTCGGCCGCGAGCCGGCCGATGACCTGGTCGAACAGCTTGACCTGCTCGTCGTCGTAGCGTTCCGCGCCGCGGATAAACAGATCGGTGACGCGCCGCAACGTCGTGACGCGCTGATTGGGAGAGCCGTCGCGAATCGACGTCTCCAGTTCCCGAATCATCGATACGTGCGCGTTCATCGAGCCCAGCCTTCAACCCGCCGCCCGCATCGGCGGCCGTCCACCCTGCCAACGGGCAATCACCTGTCGCGCGGTGGCGTAGCTCAGCCGCTTGAAGTCGTCGCAGATGTCTTCAAGGTCCTTGGCCGAGATGCGGCGGCCGCTCGGCCGGCAGAGAATGACGGCGCGCGCGGTCAGCCAGTCGAAGCCCGCGGCCTTCAGCAGGATCAGCAGCGGCTCGATGCGATCGCCGTTCATCAGCCAGTCGATCGCGTCGATCTCGGCCCCGCACAGAACCGAGAGCGCGGCGGCCGTTTCTTCGTAACGTCGCGATTTTGCGAGATCGTAGAGCTCCGACTCTCCGAGCCCGCCGGCGGCGTGCAGCATGCCGATCAGCCGTTGCGCGGCCTTGAAGCTGCGCGGGGCCGGTACCGGATCAATGTCGTGCGAGACCTTCGCGAGCACGCGCTCGATCTCACTGCGCATATGCGAGGGCGCTGACATGAGCAACCGGCGCTGCACGAGATCGCTCGCTTGCGCGACGAGCTGGTGCAAAAGGTGCAGAGGAATGTCGGGCCGGCCGATGATGCGTGTCGCGAGGGGTTCGTCATCACCCGCGCGATCGACGAGACGCGCCATTCCGCTTTCGGAGAAGTTCGCCTGGGCGTTCGATGCGATGTTGAAAAGCACATCGCCGTCGCCGCGGTCCACGAGCACATCGGTTACGGCATGGCCGAGGGGGCGGCGGCTTGCGATCGCGAGCAGGTGCGCCTGGCCTTTGGTGCGGGCGATATCGACGAGGTCGGCCTCGGTGAGCCGACGCGAGCGCAAGAGAATCGGCGCCGCGACTTCGATCGAATCGTCCGTTGCAAGATCGCGGACCGTGTTCGGAGGCGCGTTGTCGACGGGCGCGAGCTGGCGCGCAAGCTCCGCACGTACCTCGGTCTCGATCACGCCGGCGAGGCGCAGGATCACGTCGTCGAACAGAGCGACGTGCTGCTCGCTCAACTCCGTCGCACGGCGCGTGAAAAGGTCGGTGACGCGCCGCAATGTCTCGGCGCGCCTGTGACTCGAGCCACGCTCAATCGCGTCTTCGAGCTCGCGGATAAGGGAATTTTGATCGGCCATTCGCACCAACGCACGACAAACCGGATGCGCGCGGCACCGGTCGATCGGGGGGAAGACTACTCAGGATTGTTGAAGAATAAGTTAGAAAGGCCGCGCGAAATCCGCGGAAATTGTGGTTTGGCGGCCCTCATATCCTCTTGCGTGGGCGCCCGCGCGCGCTATATTCATCGCTAACAACGACATCTCATAGCGATCCGCTGGATCGGATGATGAGGGTGGGCCCCGGCCGGGACCCGCTCTTTTTTGTTACCCGCGCAGGCATGCGCGAACGGGATGCCATGAGCGAGACGCCTGAGCCGATCTCGGCCGACCTAGACGAGCCGCGGCTCGTCAAGGAGACAGGTCTTGCCGCGCGCGTCGCGGCGATCACCGAGCCCGTGTTGCACGGACTCGGTTACCGGCTGGTACGCGCGCGGGTCTCAGGCCGCGACGGGTGCACGGTTCAGATCATGGCCGAGCGACCGGACGGGACCTTCTCGATCGACGATTGCGAGGCGGCGAGCCGCGCGCTCTCGCCCGCGCTCGACGTGGAGGACCCGATTTCGGGTCCGTATCGGCTGGAGCTGTCGTCGCCCGGGGTCGATCGGCCGCTGGTGCGACGCTCGGACTTCGTGCGTTACGCCGGGCATGAGGTGAAGATCGAGATGGAACTCGCTGTCGACGGCCGCAAGCGCTTTCGCGGTGAACTTCTCGGTGCCGAGGAAACGGACGCGAAAGTCAGGATTCAGGATGCGACGGGCGCCGCGCAAGTGGTGAAGTTGCCGATCGGCGAAATGGCGGAGGCGAAGCTCGTGCTCACCGACGCGCTCGTCGCCCAGTCACTTCGTCGCGGCAAACTGGCGGCACGCGAGGCGGAATCGGAGAGCTCAGTCAGGCGAGCGGCGAGCGGCCGTTCGCACAATTAGATACAGGTTAAGGAGATACGGAAATGGCGGCCGTCAGTGCAAATCGGCTCGAACTCTTGCAGATCGCTGAGGCGGTCGCGCGCGAGAAATCGATCGACAAGGGAATTGTGATCGCAGCGATGGAAGATGCGATTCAGAAGGCCGCGCGCTCGCGCTATGGCAGCGAAACCGAGGTACGGGCGGAGATCAATCCGAAGACCGGCGAGCTCAGGCTTTCGCGGCTGCTGCTCGTCGTCGAAAGCGTGGAAAATGAGGCGACCCAGATCAGCCTCGAGGACGCCCGGCGCAAGAACCCGGCCGCGCAGATCGGCGACTATATCGCCGAGGCACTGCCGCCGCTGGAATACGGCCGCATCGCCGCCCAGTCGGCTAAACAGGTGATCGTGCAGAAGGTGCGCGACGCCGAACGCGACCGGCAGTACCAGGAGTACAAGGATCGCATCGGCGAGATCGTGAGCGGTCTCGTGAAGCGTGTGGAGTACGGCAATGTGGTCGTGGACCTCGGCCGCGGCGAGGCGATCATCCGCCGCGACGAACTGCTGCCGCGCGAAGTGTTCCGCAACGGCGATCGGGTACGCGCCTACGTCTACGACGTGCGGCGCGAGCCGCGCGGACCGCAGATCTTTCTTTCGCGCACGCACCCGCAGTTCATGGCGAAGCTGTTCGCCCAGGAAGTTCCGGAGATTTACGATGGCATCGTCGAGATCAAGGCGGTCGCGCGCGACCCTGGCTCGCGAGCAAAAATCGCCGTGATATCGCGCGATTCCTCGGTCGATCCGGTCGGCGCCTGCGTCGGCATGCGCGGCTCGCGCGTGCAGGCGGTGGTGAACGAGCTTGCGGGCGAGAAGATCGACATTATCCTGTGGTCACAGGACGTTGCGACCTTCGTGGTCAATGCGCTCGCACCCGCCGAAGTCGTGAAGGTCGTGCTCGACGAAACGCGCGAGCGCATCGAGGTAGTCGTGCCTGACGCGCAGCTTTCGCTCGCGATCGGCCGGCGCGGCCAGAACGTGCGGCTCGCCTCCCAGCTCACCGGCTGGGACATCGACATCCTCACCGAGCAGGAGGAAAGCGAGCGGCGGCAGAAAGAGTTCGCCGAGCGAAGCAAGATGTTCATGGACGCGCTCGATGTCGACGAGATGGTGGCGCAGCTCCTCACTTCGGAGGGCTTCGGCTCGATCGAGGAACTCGCCTTCGTCGGAGTCGACGAACTCGCGAACATCGAGGGCTTTGACGCCGATACGGCGGCGGAGCTGCAAAATCGCGCGCAGGAGTATCTCGCCAAGATCGAGGCCGAGCTCGACGCGAAGCGAAAGGAACTCGGCGTCGAGGATGCATTGCGCGAGGTGCCCGGCGTGACCACACGCATGCTCGTGGCGTTCGGCGAGAACGATATCAAGACGGTCGAGGACCTTGCCGGCTGCGCCACCGACGATCTGATCGGATGGGTCGAGCGCAAAGACGGCGAAACCGTGCGTCATCCCGGTGTTCTCGATGGTTTTGGCATCGAGAAGGACGAGGCGGATGCGCTGATCATGCAGGCACGAGTAAAGGCGGGTTGGGTCGATGAGGCCGCGCTTGCGCCTGCGGAAGCGCCGGCCGAGGAAGCCGAAGCGGTGCCGCAGAGCTGAGGGACGGAACCTTGCTTGCCGAAATTGCCTCTGCCGAGATCGACGAGGGGTTGCGTGCGGCCCGCAAGGGGGTCGAACGGCTCTGCCTTGCCACGCGCGAGGTGAAGCCGGTCGCCCAGATGTTCCGCTACGTGGTCGGCCCGGATGGCCGGATCGTGCCCGATCTCGACCGGGAGTTACCCGGCCGCGGCGCCTGGCTCACGGCGACCCGAGCCGCGCTGGAAAAGGCGATGGCCGAAAGGTCGTTCGGCCGTGCGTTCCGGGGCCTAGGAACTGCCGGGCCCGAACTGCCGGAACTTGTCGAACGCGCCCTCGAGCGGACGGCCCTTGCGGCGCTTTCGATTGCAAACAAGGCAGGGCTGGTGATCTCCGGCTTTGCGCGCATCGAAGCAGCACTCGCCGAGCGGGACATCGGCGTGCTGATCCATGCAAGCGAGGCGGCGCCGGATGGCGTACGCAAGCTGGACGCCGCGGCACGGGCGGCGGTCGCCGCGGGGCGGCCGCTCCCTGAACGCATTAACTTTTTTCGCGGCGAGCAATTGGACTTGGCGCTCGGACGGCCAAATGTGGTACATGCTGCATTGCCCGTGCACCCGGCAAGCGCGGGCTTTCACGCGCGCTGTCAGCGACTAGACCACTGGCGCAAGGGTGGACCCGCCGGTGAACCGGCCGCTACCGGTGCGCGCGCAAATCGACGTTAGATCGGGGAACGAATGGCCAATACGAAGGACCCAGGCGAAAAGACGCTGCGCGTGACGCCGCCCAAGACTCTCAGCCTCAAGCGGGAGCAAGGCGTCGTCCGGCAGAGCTTCAGCCACGGCCGCTCCAAGGCGGTCGTGGTGGAGAAGGTCAAGCGCCGCGTGGTTGGCCCCGCCGGGGAAGCGAAAGGGGAAACGGCGGCAGCTGTACGCACAGCGAAGACCGCGGCGGCAGAGGCTCCCGCGGCTGAAAAGGCTGCCAAAACACGGAGCACCGCGAAGGCCGCGCCGGCGCCGGCAGAAGCCGCCGGACTGAAGCCTTCCGGCGTTGTGCTTCGCACCCTCACCGAGGAAGAACGCAGTGCCCGGGCGCATGCGCTCGCCGACGCACGCGTGCGCGAAGCGGAAGAGCGCAAGGTCGCCGAGGAGGACGCGCGGCGCCGCGCGGGCCGGGAAGCCGTCGATCGCGCCGAGCGCGAAGCGGCGGAAGCCCGCAAGCGCGAGGAGGACGCGCGCCGCGCCTCCGAGGAAGAGGCCAAACGCAAGGCGGAACAGGAAGCGCGCAAGCGTTTCGGCGACGACGCGGCGGCGCGTCCGGCGGGCCTCGCGGGCGTACGCGCGCTAGCCGCAGAAGAGGATGAGGAAGGCCCGCGCACGTCGCGTCGTGGAAAGACCGCGGCCGCGCCCAAGCCGGTGCGCGCTCCGGGCGGCGAGAAGAGAAGCCGCGGCCGGCTCACCGTCGTGACCGCGCTTTCGAGCGACGAGGAGCGGCAACGCTCAATCGCATCGTTCCGCCGCCGCACGCAGCGCATGACCGGCCATCGCCCCTCCGACGAGCCGAAGGAGAAGATTTCGCGCGAGGTCGTGATTCCGGAAATGATCACGATTCAGGAGCTCGCCAATCGCATGGCGGAGCGCGCGGTCGACGTGATCCGGCTGCTGATGCAGCAGGGGCAGATGTTGAAGATCACCGACGCCATTGACGCAGACACGGCGCAATTGATCGCCGAGGAAATGGGTCACACGGTCCGCCGTATTGCCGAAGCCGACGTCGTCGAGGGCCTGTTCGATTTGCCGGACGACGCCGCGCATCTCGTGCCGCGTCCGCCGGTCGTGACCATCATGGGTCACGTCGACCACGGCAAGACCTCGCTGCTCGATGCCATCCGCCAGACCGATGTGGTTGCGGGCGAGGCCGGCGGGATCACCCAGCACATCGGCGCCTACCAGGTGACGACAAAGGGCGGCGCCAAGGTCACGTTCATCGATACGCCGGGCCATGCCGCCTTCACGGCGATGCGAGCGCGCGGCGCCAAGGTTACGGACGTCGTGGTGCTCGTGGTGGCGGCCGACGACGGCGTAAAGCCGCAGACGGTCGAAGCGATCCATCACGCGCGCGCGGCGAAAGTGCCGATGATCGTCGCGATCAACAAGGTCGACAAGGCCGATGCGAAACCCGAGCGCGTCCGCACCGAGCTCCTCCAGCACGAAGTGCAGGTCGAATCGCTTGGCGGCGAGACGCTCGAGGTGGAGGTTTCGGCCACGAAGAAGACCAATCTCGACAAGCTGCTCGAGATGATCACGCTGCAGGCCGAGATCCTCGACCTCAAGGCCAATCCGGGTCGGGCCGCGGAAGGCACCGTGATCGAGGCCAAGCTCGACCGCGGCCGCGGGCCGGTGGCCACCGTGCTCGTACAGCGCGGCACGCTGCGCGGCGGGGACATCGTCGTCGCGGGCGGCGAATGGGGCCGCGTGCGCGCGCTCATCAATGATCAGGGCCAGCAGGTCGATGCCGCAGGCCCTTCAACCCCGGTCGAAGTGCTCGGTTTCGCGGGCACGCCGGAGGCGGGCGACCGGCTCGCGGTCGTGGAAAGCGAAGCGCGGGCGCGCGAGGTCACCGAGTACCGGCAGCGCGAGCGGCGCGACAAGTCTGCACGGGGCGTGAAGGTCGGCGGCTCGCTCGAGCAGATGATGAGCCAGCTCAAGACCGCCGGTCGCAAGGAATTTCCGCTGCTGATCAAGGGCGACGTGCAGGGCTCGGTCGAAGCGATCGTGGCGGCACTCGAGAAGCTCGGCACCGAAGAGGTGATCGCGCGCATCCTGCACGCGGGCGTCGGCGCAATCACGGAATCGGACGTGACGCTCGCCGACACGTCGGGCGCTGCGATCATCGGCTTCAATGTCCGCGCACACAAGGAAGCGCGCGAAGCGGCTGAGCGCGCGGGCATCGAAATCCGCTACTACAACATCATCTACAACCTCGTGGACGACGTGAAGCAGGCGATGTCGGGCCTGCTCGCGCCGACACTGCGCGAAACTCCGCTCGGCAACGCGGAGATCCTGGAAATCTTCGACGTGTCGAAGATCGGCAAGGTTGCCGGTTGCCGCGTCACAGACGGCAAGGTGGAGCGCGGAGCCAATGTGCGGCTCATCCGCGACAACGTCGTAATTCACGAAGGAAAACTTGCGACCCTCAGGCGTTTCAAGGACGACGCGCGCGAAGTCGTTGCCGGCCAGGAATGCGGCATGTCGTTCGAAAACTACGAAGATATCCGCAAGGGCGACGTGATCGAGTGCTATCGCGTCGAAAGCGTCCAACGGTCGCTATAGCGTCGGCGACACAGAGGGGCGTCTCGCCCGGTTCGAGCCCGGGAAGACGTGCACCGATGCCCAGATATCGAAGCAAACCCGAATCCGGCGCAAGTCAGCGCCAATTGCGCGTCGGCGAACTCATTCGCCACGCGCTCGCCGACGTTCTCGCGCGCGGCGGGGCGCCGGATGAGGTGATCGCTTCCCACTCGATTACGGTGCCCGAGGTGCGCATGAGTGCGGACCTGCGGCTCGCCACGATCTACGTGATGCCGCTCGGCGGGCGCGATCAGAAGGCCGTCGTCGATGCGCTCGAGCGCAACAAGAAATTCCTGCGCGGCGAAATCGTGCGGCGCGTGGACATGAAGTTCGCGCCGGAAATCCGCTTCCGCATCGACGAGCGGTTCAACGAGGCCGAACGCATCGACCGGCTTCTGCGTTCACCCGAGGTCGCTCGCGACCTCAGGAAGAAGGACGAGGGATCGTGACGAAACAGACGCGCGCGGAAAAGCGCGACGTGCATGGCTGGATCGCGCTCGACAAGCCCGTGGGGCTCACCTCCACCGAGGCGGTCGCGGCGCTGAAACGACTCTATTGCGCGAAGAAGGCCGGTCACGCAGGCACGCTCGACCCGCTTGCGTCGGGCGTGCTTCCCGTCGCGTTCGGCGAGGCGACGAAGACCGTTCCGTTCGTCATGGATGGGCGCAAGGCATATCGATTCACCGTGCACTGGGGGATCGAGACGGATACGGACGACGCGGATGGACGTCCCGAGCGGACATCGAATGCGCGGCCCTCAGCCGAGGCAATTCGTGCGCTGCTCCCCGAGTTCGTCGGCACAATCGAGCAGACGCCTCCGCGCTTCTCGGCGGTGAAGGTCGAGGGCGAGCGCGCCTATGATCTCGCCCGCGATGGCGCTGCGGTCGAGCTCGCACCACGGCTGGTCGAGATCGAACGCCTCGAGCTGATTGAGACGCCGGACGCGGACCATGCGGTGTTCGAGGCGGAGTGCGGCAAAGGTACGTACGTGCGCGCTATCGCCCGCGATCTCGGGCGCAGGCTCGGTTGCTTCGGCCACGTGAAGGCGCTGCGACGGCTGCGGGTCGGGCCGTTCGCGGAAGCGGACTCCGTCACCCTCGAAAGGCTCGCCGGCATTCGGGATGACCGCGGGGATTCCGGCCTTGATGCGACGCTGATGCCGGTTGAGACCGGACTCGCCGCCCTGCCCGCGCTCTCGGTCAGCCGCGCGGACGCACAGCGTCTCACCCTCGGACAGTCCGTGATCCTGCGCGGACGCGACGCTCCGCAGCTCGAGGGCCTTGTGTCGGTGTCCGCGCACGGGGGACTCGTGGCGCTCGCCGAGGTGGAACAAGGCTCGCTGAGGCCGCGGCGCATCTTTCATCTGCCGCGTTAACACGGTTTTCGCGAACAAATCGCGGCGGCGAGTTTCCGCTAGCCACCGCGGCGAATATCGCTATATATTGCGCCGCGGCAAGGGGGCCCCGCCCCATTTGCCATTGCGACCCGGCTGGACGACATCCCGGCTCGGCCGCCCGATCAACCCGAGAAGAAGGAACTGTCGATGTCGATTGCTGCTGAGCGCAAACTGGCGCTCGTGAAGGAATATGCCACCAAAGCAGGCGATACTGGTTCGCCGGAAGTGCAAGTCGCGATCCTGTCAGAGCGGATCGCCAATTTGACCGAACACTTCAAGACCCACGTCAAAGACAATCACTCGCGGCGCGGTTTGCTGAAGCTGGTTTCCCAGCGGCGCAGCCTGCTCGACTATTTGAAGTCGAAGGATGAAGCCCGCTACCAGAAGCTGATCGACCGGCTCAACATCCGCCGCTAGTTCCGCTCCGCGCGCGCGTACTGGTTCGCGCGCGGCTACCCGCGGCGGCAGGGGCCGCCGCACAACCGACGGACGAAACGAAGCCATGGCAGGATCGCCAGACGCTCCCGAGATCGCGCGCAATCGCGCGCGGGCGAGCCTCTCGCCATCTTGCCCATGGCTCTCGTTCTCCGCAAGCCATGGAACGATTCAATGTTCGACATTCATCGTGAGGAGATCGACTGGGGAGGCAGGCGCCTCGTCCTAGAATCCGGGAAAGTTGCGCGTCAGGCGGACGGCGCGGTACTTGCCACCTACGGCGAGACGACCGTGCTGGCCGCGGTCGTCGCGGCCAAGGAACCGAAGCCCGGCATCGATTTCCTGCCTCTTACCGTCAACTACCAGGAAAAATACTATGCCGCGGGGCGCATTCCCGGCGGTTACTTCAAGCGTGAGCGCGGTCCAACCGAGCGCGACACGCTGATCTCGCGCCTGATCGACCGCCCGATTCGTCCGCTGTTCGCGGATGGCTGGCGTTGCGACACGCAGATCATCGTCAACGTGCTTTCGCACGACCTCGAAAACGATCCCGACATCGTGGCAATGATCGCAGCTTCGGCGGCACTCACGCTATCCGGCGCACCCTTCATGGGACCGATCGGCGCCGCGCGCGTCGGCTTCATCAACAACGAGTACGTGCTCAACCCGCAACTCGACGAGATGCCGGAGTCGCAACTCGAACTGGTCGTTGCAGGCACCGGCGAAGCAGTGCTGATGGTTGAGTCGGAGGCGAAAGAGTTGCCGGAGGAGGTTATGCTCGGCGCCGTCATGTTTGGGCACCGGCATTTCCAGCCGGTGATCGACATGATCATCCGACTTGCTGAGAAGGCGGCGAAGGAGCCGCGCGCACTGCCGGAAGGCGACGATTCCGCGCTCGAGGCGAAGTTGCGCGAACAGGCGGAAGCCGACCTGCGCAAGGCCTATTCGATCCGCAGCAAGCAAGAGCGGCACAAGGCGATCGACGTGATCAAAGACAAAGCCAAGGAGACTTTCGCACCCGGTGAAGGCGACGAAAGCGCCCCGACACCGCAGCAGGTGGCGGGCGTGTTCAAGGAACTGGAAGCGAAGATCGTCCGCTCCTCAATTCTTGAGACCGGCAAGCGCATCGACGGCCGCGACACGAAGACGGTACGGCCGATCGTTGTGGAAGTCGGCGTGCTGCCACGCACGCACGGTTCGGCCTTGTTCACGCGCGGCGAGACGCAGGCGCTCGTGGTCGCGACGCTGGGCACCGGGGAGGACGAGCAGTACGTCGATGCCCTCACCGGCACCTACAAGGAGACGTTCCTGCTGCACTACAATTTCCCGCCGTTCTCCGTCGGCGAGACCGGCCGCATGGGAGCGCCCGGCCGTCGCGAGATCGGTCATGGCAAGCTCGCCTGGCGCGCCGTGCACCCGCTGCTGCCGCCGGCGCACGAGTTTCCCTACACGCTGCGAATCGTGTCGGAGATCACGGAATCGAACGGATCGTCGTCGATGGCGACCGTGTGCGGCACATCGCTCGCGCTCATGGATGCGGGGGTGCCGTTGCGCCGCCCTGTGGCCGGCATCGCGATGGGCCTGATCCTGGAGGGCAAGAAGTACGCGGTGCTCTCCGACATCCTTGGCGACGAGGACCACCTCGGCGACATGGACTTCAAGGTCGCCGGTACCGATAAGGGCGTCACCGCGCTGCAGATGGACATCAAGATCTCCGGTATCACCGAGGAGATCATGAAGGTGGCGCTGACGCAGGCGAAAGACGGCCGCATGCACATCCTCGGCGAAATGGCGAAGGCCCTCGCCTCGGCGCGGCCAGAGCTCGGCGAGCATGCGCCGCGCATCGAGGTGATTCAGATCCCGGTCGACAAGATCCGCGAGGTGATCGGCTCGGGCGGCAAGGTGATCCGGGAGATCGTGGAGAAGACCGGCGCCAAGATCGACATCTCCGACGATGGCACCGTCAAGGTCGCCTCGGCGAGCGGCGACTCGATCAAGGCCGCGCTCAACTGGATCAAGACGATCGTGTCGGAGCCGGAGGTCGGGCAGATCTACGACGGGACGGTCGTCAAGGTCGTCGACTTCGGTGCATTCATAAACTTCTTCGGCCCAAAGGACGGGCTTGTACACATCTCTCACCTTGCACCGCGGCGAGTGAACAAGGTCACCGACGTCGTCAAGGAAGGGGACAAAGTGAAGGTGAAGCTCCTCGGCTTCGACGAGCGCGGCAAGGTGCGCCTGTCGATGAAGGTCGTCGACCAGCAGACCGGCGAAGACCTGGAAGCGAAGCAAAAGGCCGAGCAGAAGCGGGAAACCGAGGCGGCCGGCGCCGCGGAATAGCCGGCCAGAGATTTTGACCCCCGGGGCGGTCCAAGGGCCGCCCCTTTTTTTCGGCTAAGCCGACTCTCGCGCCCCGACGAGAAAATAGGTGCGCTCTATGCCGATGCCCTTGATCTCTGTGTCACCACGCTCCTCGAACTCGAAGTGCGAGCCGGCCGCGTTGCGATACTCCTCGCTCACCTGGATCCGGCCGGGAACACCTTGCGACTGCATCCGGGAGGCCAGATTCACGGCGTCGCCCCAGACGTCGTACGAGATGCGCGTGTCGCCGATTACACCGGCGATGGCGACGCCGTAGTGAATGCCGACGCGAAGCTCGAGCGTATGGCGGCCAAGTGGCGCGCGGCGGTGCTGCGCCTTCAGCATCTCGAGCGCGAGCCGGCCGATGCCGATTACGCCGCCGCTGCTGCCACCGTGCAACCCGCCTGCCGCCATATAGGCATCGCCGATCGTCTTGATCTTTTCGACCCCATAGGTTTCGCACATCAGGTCGAACGTCCGAACGAATTCGTCGAGATAGGCGACCACTCGCTCCGGATCCTCCTGATGAGCGACCGGTGTGAAGCCGACGAGATCCGCGAAAAGGAGACTGACACCTTCGACGCGGTCGGCGATGCGCCGCTCAGGCTGCGCACGTAGCCGTGCGGCAATTGAGTCCGGCAGAACGGCGGAGACGAGAGCATCCGCGCGTACCCGTTCGCGACGAAGTTCCAGCTCGGTACGGCGGAGCACGAAAAGTGCGTAGAAAATGACAATGGCGTTGATCGAAACCGCCGTTGTCATCGACTGCAAGCTCATCGAATGGAGCAGGCGAGGGTCCGTCACGGCGCCCTGTTCGGGCGCATAATTCAGAACGCCAAACATGACGAACACGATGACAACGAACCAGAACAAGAACAGCCGCCAGTTTTCGACGCCGAAGAGAAAGAGCATCACGCCGGAAAGCACGAAGAAGACCTGCGCCTGCGTCTGCAGGCCGAACATGAACGTGGTGAAGAGAATGCCGGTGACGTACCAGAGAATTAGCGCCGTCGCCGCCACATTGTCCCCGAACCGGTGCAGCAGGTGAACCAACAGCGCCCACACCGTAAGGGTGGTCCCGAAGGCAAAAGCAAACCAGAAGTCCGCGAAATCGAAGAAGAAATAGCTGATGACCCGAGCGACGGCGTTGATTGCCGCGGCATACGAGACCAAATTCGCGACTTTCTGGCGCCGGACCAGGTCGGGATCGCCGCTCACGATGCCGAGCGAAACCAGCCGGTCCAGCCACGCCGGCAAGCGTAGCCTCTGGCGCTCAACCCCGATCAAATCGCGAAGGTGTGCCACCGCGCCCGATAACCCCCGTACGGCCCCGGCATGATAGCAATTCGTGCGGACTATTCGGCAGCCTTGCGATCGATCCCGGCCCGCACTTCGGCCTCTTCCTGCGCATTCAACGCCTCGGGCCGCGGCATCGAGATCACGTGGTATCCGGAATCGACGTAGTGGATGTCGCCGGTGACGCCGGAGGAAAGATCGGACAGCAGATAGAGCGCCGCGTTGCCGATCTCCTCGATGGTCACGGTACGGCGCAACGGCGAATGCTTCTTCTGATAATTGAACATGAGCCGGGCATCGGAAATGCCGGCACCCGCGAGCGTGCGGACAGGGCCGGCCGAGATCGCGTTCACACGGATGCCGCGCGGCCCGAAATCGGCGGCGAGATAGCGGACACTTGCCTCAAGGGCAGCCTTGGCCACTCCCATCACGTTGTAGTTAGGCATGACGCGGGTTGAGCCGCCGAAGGTGAGCGTCAACATCGCGCCGCCCGGACTCATGAGGGCGCCGGCACGCTTGGCGAGTTCGGTAAAGGAGAAGCACGAGATCAGCATCGTGCGTTGGAAATTCTCCCGGGTCGTATCGGCGTAGCGACCCTTCAATTCGTTCTTGTCGGAAAAGGCAATTGCATGCACGAGGAAATCCAGCCCACCCCAGGCTCGCTTGATTTGCGCGAACAGCTCGTCGACGGATCCGAGATCTTCAACATCGCACGAGAGGCACAGCTCGGCCCCGAGCGATTCCGAGAGGGGTCGCACACGCTTGCCGAGCGCCTCTCCCTGATAGGTAAAGGCGAGGCGCGCACCGTGAGTGGCGGTTACTTGGGCAATCCCCCAGGCGATCGAGTGGTCGTTTGCCACCCCCATCACGAGACCGCGCCTGCCCTGCATGAGGCTCATGAACGTCGATGTCCTCGGTTACTCGAAGCGCTGTGGGGCTGGAATCATTTCAGGCGTCTAACCGCTTGAGCGCGATCGTCGCGTTGGTACCGCCGAAGCCGAAGGAATTCGACAGAATGCAGCCGAGTTTCTGGTTGTCGCGCCGCTCGCGAACAATCGGCATGTCGGCGAACGCCGCATCGAGCTCCTCAATATTCGCACTCTCGCAGATGAAACCGTTGTTCATCATCAGCAGGCAGTAGATCGCCTCCTGAACGCCGGTTGCGCCGAGAGAATGACCGGTCAGTGATTTGGTCGCGGCGATCGGCGGGCACTTGGAGCCGAATACGTCGCGGATCGCTTCGATCTCCTTGAGGTCGCCGATCGGCGTCGATGTGGCATGTGGATTGATGTAGTCAACGGGCGCGTTCACGCCCTGAAGGGCCATCTTCATGCATCGGACGGCGCCCTCGCCCGAGGGCTGCACCATATCGTGACCGTCGGAAGTTGCGCCGTAGCCGGCAACCTCGCCGTAGATCTTGGCGCCGCGCGCCTTCGCATGTTCAAGCTCCTCGAGCACGAGCACACCCGCGCCGCCGGCGATCACGAAGCCATCGCGGTTTGCATCATACGGGCGCGATGCCTTGGCCGGTGCCGCGTTGAAGCCCGTCGACATCGCGCCCATGGCGTCGAACAACACGGAGAGCGTCCAGTCGAGCTCCTCGCACCCGCCGGCGAAGATGACATCCTGCTTGCCGTTCTGTAACAGCTCGTAGGCATTACCGATGCAATGGTTGGACGTCGCGCAGGCGGACGAGATCGAGTAGTTCACCCCCTTGATCTTGAACCAGGTCGCAAGCGTGGCCGATGCGGTCGAGGACATCGCCTTCGGGACCGCAAAGGGGCCGACACGCTTCGGTCCCTTCTGGCGGGTCGTATCGGCCGCCTCCACGATCGTGCGGGTCGACGGTCCGCCTGATCCCATGATGATGCCGGTGCGCTCGTTGCTGACCTCGCCTGTCTCGAGCCCGCCGTCGCGGATCGCCTGATCCATGGCGACATGGTTCCACGCCGTGCCGCCGCCGTGAAAGCGCAGCGCGCGCCGGTCTACGATCGCGCTCGGATCGAGCGAGGGTGCGCCGTGCACCTGGCAGCGAAATCCGAGCTTGGCGTAATCCTCGGCGAAGGAGATACCGCTCTTCGCCTCGCGCAAACTCGCGAGCACTTCCTGCGTGTTGTTTCCGATGGACGAAACGATGCCCATCCCGGTTACGACGACCCGTCGCATGTCCGCCTCGTCGTTACTGCACGTCAGTGGAAAGACGGTACCGGCGTCCGGTCCCGGCTTCCCGCTTCAGGCCCCAGCCGTGGCGGGCTCGGGTGCGTCGCGGAACAGACCGACCTTGAGATCGTTCGCGCGATAGACCACGGCGCCGTCCGCTGAGAGCCAGCCATCGGCGATGCCAAGCACAAGCTTCGAGCGCATCACGCGCTTGATTTCGAGACCGTAGATTACACTCTTCACCGTAGGCAGCACCTGCCCCGACAACTTCAATTCGCCAAGGCCGAGGGCGCGGCCGCGGCCGGGCGCTCCCAGCCAGCCAAGGAAGAACCCGAGCAGCTGCCACAGCGCGTCTACCCCGAGCGCGCCCGGCATCACCGGATCCCCCTTGAAATGACACGGGAAAAACCAGAGATCGGGCTTTACCTTCAGCTCGGCGCGCACAAGTCCTTTGCCGTGCTCTCCGCCCTCCTCAGCGATCTCGGAAATGCGGTCGAACATCAGCATCGGAGGCAGAGGCAACTGGGCGTTGCCCGCACCGAACAGTTCGCCGCGGCCGCAAGCAAGCAAATCCTCGTAGTCGAAACTCGATCGCTTTGCAGTCATTGCCTCGATTCAACCGTCCGCCGTCCCGCCACGGCAGGAATGTCAGCGGTTCCTAACATAGTGGTCGCCGCCCCGAAAGGCACGGACCCGCGCGGTTGTGACCGGATCGCATAGCGCGAAAACGCGCCAATTACACGCAGTTGCACCGCTCTTGCGGCCCCCGTATCATGCGCCACTCGAGCAATTTCGACCGACCGCCGAACCACGCGGGGCTGGCCTCGGGGATGCTCGTGCCGATATTGTCTTTTCGGGCCGACCATGAACGAAACGCCTCGTAGGCTGGTATTCGAGGAAGATTCGGAACTTCCGGTTGAGCGCTTGCGCGTGCAGCCGGCAGCCGGGCGCCGCACAGGTTGTCCCTTCCACGACGTTCGCGAAATGCTGCGCGAGGTGGGCCTGCGTCCAACGCGTCAACGCCTTGCCCTTGGTTGGCTCCTGTTCGCGAAAGGCGACCGCCATCTCACCGCGGAGAAGCTGCACGAGGAAGCGATGCGGGCCCGGTTCCCCGTTTCGCTCGCGACCGTCTACAACACGTTGCACCAGTTCACCGAAGTCGGCCTCCTGCGCGAGGTCGCGGTGGACGGCTCCAAGACCTACTTCGACACGAACTCGTCAGAGCATCACCATTTCTACGTCGAGGGCGACAGCAACCTCCTTGACATCCCCGGGGCAGAACTGCTCGTCGACAAACTGCCCACCCCGCCGGAAGGTTTCGAAGTGGCG
Organism: Xanthobacteraceae bacterium; assembly: GCA_036556265.1. GTDB lineage: Bacteria > Pseudomonadota > Alphaproteobacteria > Rhizobiales > Xanthobacteraceae > JAUSIF01. The sequence goes on from DATBJU010000083.1 coordinate 30,353, forward strand.
CGCGTGGACGTCGTGGTTCGCCTGCGGCGGACCGGCAACAGCTAAACAACGCTCATTCGCGGGTTCAAATGCCCGGCCGTGCCGGGCATTTGCTTTCTCGGGCTACTCGATCACTTCGTTCGGGTACACGCCCCAGAGCAAATGCTGCTCGATGTAACCGTCAAAGCCCTCGCCGAAAACGCGGCACCACTTGCCGTCGCAGCGGCGCACGGTAGCGAGCACGCGGGCCTGCAGCTGCGCGACGACGCGACCGCCGCCTCCCGGTCGCTCATACAATGGGAACGCCTCCGTCTTGGAGGTCGGCGACACGAGCGCCGTGCGGCGCCCCGACAGGAGCGAATGGAACACCCAACCCTCCGCCCCTTCTGCATCGCGGATGCGGCGCCAGTTCTCGGATTCCGCAGTGATCTCCACCGGGATGCCCACGCGCGTGAAGACCCAGGTGACATCGTGATCGCGCGAGGGACCGCCGCGCACATTCACTTTGTCGGCCTTCAGGCTGACGTAGCGCGGAACCGGCAGTCCGCTGGCGGGGCCGGCGGACTCGCCCACCGCGCCCGCCGGGATTGCGGTCAGCAGTACAAACAGAATTGTCGCGAGTTTCACCGCCCCTGCGAACTGCGGCATTGTCCGGTCGTCCCCCTGGCAATTTTAGAAAAGGCCGATTGAGATCGCGTCTGTCAAGAGCAGGCGCGGCTTTGTGATGACGGAACCGTCTGCTAGACAGGCGCACGGCCGCGATCCCTGCCGGAGCCGATTGTCGGCCACCACGGTTAAGCATCAGTCACCATCGGGCCGGGGCGATGCCGAAGAAGAAGCCGCTCGTCGTCGTGACGCGACGCCTGCCGAAGAGCGTCGAAACGCGGATGCGCGAGTTGTTCGACGCGCGGCTCAACGATGACGACCATCCGCTCAGCCAGGCGGAACTTATCGAGGCGGTGAAGAGCGCGGACGTGCTCGTGCCCACCGTCACCGATCGCATCGACAAGGCGCTGCTCGCGCAGGCAGGCGAACGGTTGAAGCTCGTAGCCAATTTCGGCAACGGTGTGGACAACATCGACGTCGTTGCCGCTGCGGCCAAGGGAATCACGGTCACGAACACGCCGGGCGTGCTGACCGAAGACACCGCCGATATGACGATGGCGCTGATCCTCGCGGTTCCGCGGCGGCTCGCGGAAGGCGCCGGCGTGCTCACCACGCAGAAAGATTGGGCCGGCTGGACCCCGACCTGGATGCTCGGGCATCGCATCTCCGGCAAGCGGCTCGGAATCATCGGCATGGGGCGCATTGGCAGCGCGGTCGCGCGCCGTGCACGCGCGTTCGGACTGCAAATTCACTATCACAACCGCCGACGCGTCGCGGCCGACCTCGAGGAAGAACTCGACGCGACCTATTGGGATAGCCTCGACCAGATGCTCGCGAGGATGGACATCGTATCGGTGAACTGCCCGCATACGCCGGCGACGTACCACCTGCTCTCTGCACGCCGGCTGAAACTGATGAAACCCGAAGCCTATGTGGTCAATACCGCGCGCGGCGAGATAATCGACGAGACTGCCCTCGCGAAGATGATCGAGGCCGGAGAGCTCGCGGGCGCGGGGCTGGACGTGTTCGAGCACGAGCCAGCGGTGAATCCGCGGCTCGTCAAGCTCGCGCGCGCGGGCAAAGTGGTGCTGCTGCCGCACATGAGCTCGGCCACGGTCGAGGGCCGCGTCGACATGGGCGAGAAGGTGATCGTGAATATCAAGGTATTCATGGACGGCCACAGGCCGCCGGATCGCGTGTTGCCGTCGCAGCTCTAAACCCGGTGGACTGACAGATCGCGAATCGTCGGCTTGTCGCCCGAGAGCGGATTTCGTGGATCCCAGGCGTAATTGAGTGTCTCGAAGCGCATGCCGCGCGCGTCGATCATAAGCAGCCGTCCGACGAGCCCTTCGCCGAATCCGACGATCGCGCGGATCACTTCGAGCGCGGCGAGACTGCCCGCGACGCCAGCGAGCGCACCGAGGATGCCGGCCTCGGCGCAGGTCGGGATCGTGCCGGCGGGCGGCGCCTCGGGAAACAGGCAACGGTAGGTCGGATTCGGCTTGCCGTCGGTGCCCTTCTCGTGCGCGCGAACCGTGGTCAGTGTCGCGTCGAAGACTCCGAGCGCCGCTGTCACGAGGGGGCGCTTCGCCAGAAAGCATGCGTCGGAAACGAGATAGCGGGTGGCGAAGTTGTCTGAACCGTCGAGGACAACGTCGTGCGCCGTGACAAGATCGAGCGCGTTCACCGCGTCGAGACGCCGCGCGTGGAGTTCGACTTTCACGTGCGGGTTGAGCTTGCGGATCGCGGCGGCGGCACTGTCCGTCTTCGCGCGCCCGACATCCTCCGTCGCATGGATCACCTGCCGCTGCAGGTTCGAGAGGGAAACCTGGTCATTGTCGATCACGCCGAGCGTGCCGACGCCGGCTGCCGCAAGGTAAAGAAGTGCCGGCGAGCCGATGCCGCCCGCGCCCACGACGAGCACGCGAGCGGCCTTCAGGCGCTGTTGTCCCGGCCCGCCCACCTCGCGCAGCACGATATGGCGGGCGTAACGTTCCAGCTCGTCAGCGGAAAGCGGCATGCCCCATTCTTAGATGTTGTGCGCTCGCGCGTCACGTGTGCTCGCCGTGCTCAGCGTTGGCCTCTTCCCGGCGCCATGCCACAGTCAGTGCGAGAGCCATGGCCGATATGATCAAGGTATTGCTTGTCTCAGCCGCCCTGACCGCGGCGCCTGCGGCGATATTCGCGCAACCGCTCACCGAGGAGCGCTGCCCCCGTTTCGTCGCGCAGGACACGCCGCGGGCGATCACCGTTGCCTTCAAGCTCGCCGCGATCAAACAGGGCGAAGTGAGTATCACCTATATCGGCCACTCCACTTTCCTGATCGAAAGCGCCGCCGGCGTTCGAATCGCGACCGACTACAATGACTATGTGCGCGGCCCCGTCGTGCCCGACATCGCCACCATGAACCGCGCCCACTCCACGCACTACAGCAACAGTCCCGACCCTGGAATCAAGCACGTGCTGCGCGGCTGGGGCCGCGAGGGCGAACCGGCACGCTACGACCTGCAAGTCGAAGATGTCTGGGTGCGAAACGTCGTCACCAATATCCGTGACTGGGGCGGCGGCACGACGCTGCACGGCAATTCGATTTTCGTATTCGAGAGCGGCGGCGTGTGCATCGCACACCTCGGCCACCTGCATCATACCTTGACTCCGGCGCACATCGAGGAACTCGGACGCATCGACGTGGTGCTCGTGCCCGTCGACGGCACCTATACGCTCAATGTCGACGGCATGGTCGAAGTGCTGAAACAGATCAACGCGCCACTTGCGATCCCGATGCACGTATTCAGCCCGTACACACTCGAACGCTTCCTCGAGGCGATGGGTGCAATCTACGAGACCGAGCGGAGCGTGAGCCCGACCGTGATCGTCTCCCGCGCGACGCTCCCGGCGAAACCGAAGATGCTCGTCCTGCCCGGCCGTTAGCCGAGGATTGCGAGGCTGAGCTCGGGAAACGCGATCAACAGAATCAGAACGCCGAGCATGATGGCGGCGAAGGGGAAGGCGCCGGCAAAGACATCGTTCAAGGAAATGTCCGCGTCGTGTTCGAGCGTCTGCTTGATCACGAAACAGGATATCCCGAAGGGCGGCGTGAGCAGGCCGATCTCGGCGCCGACCACCGTGACGATACCGAACCAGATAAGACTGTGTCCGCCGTCCTCGATCGTCTTCAGGAACAGTGGCGCACAAATCAGGATGATCGACGAGGTGTCGATAATCGTGCCGAGAAAGAGCAGAAGCACGACGTAGAGAACCATCATCACTGCGAAACTGAGCTCGGCATTGCTCAACCAGCTACTGAACATCGACGGCAGACCGGCAATGCCGAGCATGCGGCTATACATCGTCGCCGCCATGATCAAGAACAGGATCGCCGCGGTGATGTGGCCGGTGTCGATCAGCACTTCCTTCAATGATTTCCATGACATACGGCGCTTCAGCGCGGCAATGAGAAAAGCGACGAGGGCGCCCGCTGCACCTGCCTCGGAGGCAGTGACGACGCCCGAATAGATCCCGCCCAAAACAATGAGGATGAGAAGCGTGAGGGGCGCGAGCTTCAGCAGAATTTGGGCGACCGACATCAACTGCTTGTCTCCTGCCGCAGCCAATGCACCACGTCCGACGAACCCCGGCACGAAAAAGGTCATCGCAAAAATCGCGACTGCGAAGGCGGCCGACAGCATCAATCCCGGCACCACGCCAGCCAAAAACATGTCGCCGACCGACTGCTCGGCGACGAAGGCGTAAATAATCAACATTACGCTCGGCGGGATCAGCATGCCGAGTACCGAGCTTCCGGCTACAACACCGACTGCAAAGCGGTTGCTGTAGCGATAGCGGATCATCTCGGGAACCGAAACACGCGTGAACACCGATGCCGAGGCGATTGACGAGCCAGTGACGGCGGCGAATGCCGCATTCGCGGCGACGGTCGCGATGCCAAGGCCGCCACGCACGCGGCGAAACAGCTGATGTGCGACTTCGTAGATTTCCGTTCCGATGCCGGCCTTGCCGACGATCAGGCCCATCATCACGAAGGTGGGAATGCTCGCGAAGTCGTACGATTTGATCGAGTCTGTCACCGCGAGCGTCATCATGTTCATCGCGATGCTGAAATTGCCGCGCAGGAGCCACACTCCGAGGAATGAAACGAGACTTAGCGCGATCGCTACATATGCGCCGAGATAGATCAGAAGCACGATCAGCAGGAGCGACATGATACCGACGAGGAACGGATCCATGGCTCCTACTCGAACCCCGGCTCGACCTGCGGCTTCTCCTCGCTGAGCCAGAGTCGCGTAGCGCGTACGACGAAGCAGAGAAGAGCGGCAATCGCTCCGAGCACGATGACCGCCCGTAACGGCCATTCGGGAAACGTGAAGACGCCTCGCACGCCGATGAAATAGCCACGCAGATAGGACTGGATCAGCAGCGGAACCGTACCGGCCAGGATCAATGCCATCACGATCGCGCCAAGCGCTTCGAAGCCGGCGATGATCAGACGACCGACGAATGAACCGGCGGCAAGACGCGCGAGATAGGTGTCGGATCGTGTCAGCTTGCCAAGCCGGATCGTGTCGGCGAGCTGACAGAAGACGATCACCGCAAGGGAAACCGTGACGAGCTCGATCATGCCAGCGATCGGCAAGTTGAATAGCGTGCGACCGAGGGCGTCCGCGTCGATGAGGAGAACGAGGAGCAGCACCCAAAGCGAGCCCACCGCGTTCATCGCGACGACCACGCGATCGAGAACGCGGAGCCACGACGGTGGTGCAGACCGAGGCACGGCGGGCACGAAACGACCCTCAGGCATGCAGCCGACCGCCCGCGAGCGGCGAGCGGGCGGCCCAGTGCTTGCGCTACTCCTTGTCCCAGTCGCGCAATGGTTTCGCGCCGCCCGCGCGAATACCGCTCATGAACGCGGTGAGAAATGCCTTGCCCGGGAGGCCCATTTTCTCCGTTGCTGCGACCCACTCCTGCGCGAGATTGGGAAGCGCCTTGGCCCAGGCGGCGCGCTCCTCGGCCGACACCTCGACGATCTTGCCGCCGCCGGCGAGATACGCCTTGAGGGATTGGTCGCCGAGCTCTGCGGCCTTGTCGGCGAGGCGGTCGCGGTAGGTGATCGCCACGTCCTGGAGAACCTTCTTCACCTCATCCGGCAGCTTCGCCCAGGTGTCCTTGTTGACGGTCAACGACTTGTTCACCGCCGTGCCGAAATCAACGCGAATGTAGTACGGCGCGACCTCCTGCAACTTGAATGAGGCGGCACCTTCCATCCACATGACGGCGCCTTCGGTCACGCCCGTCTTGATGTTGTTGTAGTAGTCGGCGAGGCTGCCGCGCACGCCAACCGCGCCGACCGGATCAAGAAAACGCATGTTGTCGCCGGCCGCGTTGATGCGCACGCCCTTCAACTCCGACGCCTTGGTCACCGCGCGTCGCGTGAAGATCTCGTAGCTGTCGATCGTCGAATAGTTCGTCAGCAGCACCTGATTGAGCTTTTCGAACTGGGCGCGAAATTCGGGCATCTTCGCCGCGAGATCGTCCATCACCTTGGACTGTAGCTTCGCGTTGCTGTTGGTGAATGGCAGATTGTACGGCAGGTTGTTGAGCGGGAGCTTGTCGGGAAAGAACGGCACGGTGATAATGCCGATGTCGCCAAGCCCCTTCTCCATTGCTTCGAGGACGCCCGTGGGCTTCGCGATCTGCGCGGACCAGGCTTGGGTCCAGTTGATCTTGTATTTGCCGTTGGTCGCGAGGCGCTTGTCGACTTCGGGAATATAGAATTCGATGAATTCCTTCACCCAGAGCGCACGCGGCGGGTAGCCGTCGATCGCGGTGAGGTTGATGGTCTGCTGCGCGGTGGCGGTAAACGGAAACGCGGCAAAGGCGATCGCGGCCGCGAACGCGCGAGCCGTCTGAGCAATGTGCGGCATGAGCTTCCTCCCCTGCGCTTGATATTGCTTGGTTTTTCTTTTGTCTGCGAATGCCCACATCTTCGTGGATCGACCGCGAGAGTCAACGCCGCTGCGAGACAACCGGACGTGGTCGAGCGAATACCGGGTTATGGCCGCCGGTCAGACATCGACGCTTGCGGCGAGCGCGTTCTGCTGGATGAACTCGCGCCGCGGCTCGACTTCGTCGCCCATGAGCTTGCCAAACAGCTCGGCCGCCTCATCGACTTCCTTGACGCGCACCTGCAGGAGCGACCGCGCGTTCATGTCGAGGGTCGTCTCCCAAAGCTGCTCCGGGTTCATCTCGCCGAGGCCCTTGTAGCGCTGCAACGCGATTCCTTTGCGGCCGATTGCGGTTACCGCCTCGAAAAGTCCAACCGGGCCGAACACGGTGGTCTCTTCGCCTTTGCGGATGAGCTTCGCCGGCCGGACATAGATCTCCTGCAGGCGTGCCGCGAGCGCATCGAGCTTGCGCGCGTCGGCCGAGTTCAGGAACGCCTGATCGATCGCCGCGACTTCCTTCACCCCGCGCACCGTTCGCGTGAAACGGAATCCCTCGGCATCGCAAGTGCCGTCCCAGCCGCGCTCGGTTTCTTCGGAAAGGACATCGAGGCGACGCGCAACGTAGGCGGCCGCCTGTTTTGCCTTTTCCGGATCGGAGAGGATTTCCGGCGACAAGGCGCCGGCGATCGCGATTTGCTCGACCGCGTTGCGGTCGTAGCGGGGGTGCATGCCGCGCAGGATCGCGCGCACGTTGCGTGCCTCCTCGAGAATCGCCGCAAGGTCGTTCCCCGCTCGCTCCTGGCCGCTCGCGAGCTTGAGCACCGTGTCCTCAAGACCCGCCGAGATCAGATAGTCGTCGAGGGCGCGATCGTCCTTGAGGTACTGCTCCGACTTCCCGCGCGTAACCTTGTAGAGCGGCGGCTGAGCGATGAATATGTAACCGTTCTCGATCAACGCGGGCATCTGACGGAAGAAGAAGGTGAGCAGAAGAGTCCGGATGTGAGAGCCGTCCACGTCCGCGTCCGTCATGATGATGATCCGGTGGTAACGGAGCTTCGAGACATCGAACTCGTCGCTGATGCCTGTGCCGAGCGCGGTGATCAGCGTGCCGATCTCCTGCGAAGTCAGCATCTTGTCGATGCGCACGCGCTCGACGTTCAGGATCTTGCCGCGCAGCGGCAGTACCGCCTGGAACCCGCGGTCGCGTGCCTGCTTCGCCGACCCGCCGGCGGAATCGCCCTCGACAATGAACAGCTCGGACTTCGCGGGATCGCGCTCCTGACAGTCGGCAAGCTTGCCGGGGAGCGAGGACACGTCGAGTGCGCCCTTGCGTCGCGTAAGCTCGCGCGCCTTGCGCGCGGCCTCGCGGGCGGCCGCCGCCTCGACCACCTTGGAGACGAGCGATTTGGCCTCCGACGGATGCATCTCAAGCCAATTCGCAAGCGCGTTGCTTACGATCGTGTCGACGACCGGCCGCACCTCGGAGGAGACGAGCTTGTCCTTGGTCTGACTCGAGAACTTCGGGTCCGGCATCTTCACGGAAAGAACGGCCGTGAGACCTTCACGGCAGTCCTCACCGGAGAGGTCGACCTTCTCCTTCTTGGCGAGGCCCGAGCTCTCCGCGTAGCGGATGATCTCGCGGGTGAGTGCTGCGGCAAAACCGGTGAAGTGCGTGCCACGGTCGCGCTGCGGAATGTTGTTTGTGAAGCAAAGCACGGTCTCGTGGTAGGAATTGTTCCAAGACAGCGCCGCCTCGACGATAACCTTGTCGCGCTCGCCGCGAATCACGATCGGGCTGGCGATCAGCGACTGCTTGTTGCGGTCGAGATAACGTACAAACTCCTCGACGCCACCGTCGTAACGCATCTGCTCGAGATGGGTCTCGGGTCCGCGCCGGTCGGCGAGCACGACGGTGATTCCGGAATTCAGGAACGCGAGCTCGCGCAACCGATGCTCGAGCGTCGCGAAATCGAATTCGACCTTCGAGAAGACCTCCTTGCTCGGCGTGAAAGTGACCTTGGTGCCGCGCTGTCCTTTGGCTTCGCCGACCACCTTGAGCGGCTTCTCCGGCTCACCGTCGTGGAAGCGCATGAAGTATTCTTTGCCGTCGCGCCAGATCGTGAGCTCGAGCACGCTCGATAGCGCGTTCACCACCGACACGCCGACGCCGTGCAGGCCGCCGGAAACCTTGTAGGCGCTCTGGTCGAATTTCCCGCCGGCATGCAGCCGCGTCATGATCACTTCCGCGGCGGAGACGCCCTCCTCCTTGTGTATGTCAGTCGGGACGCCCCGGCCGTTGTCGATCACGGTGACCGAGCCGTCCGCGTTGAGCGCGACGCCAACGTCCGTGGCGTAGCCGGCGAGCGCCTCGTCGACCGCGTTGTCGACGACCTCGTAGACCATGTGATGGAGGCCCGAGCCGTCGTCGGTGTCGCCGATGTACATGCCGGGTCGTTTGCGAACCGCGTCCAGGCCCTTCAACACCTGGATCGACTCGGCGCCGTAGTCGTCGCCGGACTTGCTCGGAGCGGGAGCCGGTTTTCGAGCGGGTTTCGCCATCGGAACGGGCCTCGAATCGAACGGGAAACTGACCGTATTTCTAGCTCATCCGCGGGGAGTTTTGGTGGCAAAGAAACAGGCGCTTGAAGCCCTTTCCAGGCCAGAAACGGCAAGTGTCATCACGGATACGAAACAAAGCCGATTCGGGGCCTGGAAAGGCGAACGATCGGGGCGCTGCGGAGAGCCAGAAAAAGAGGGCCGAGACACTTCATGTGCGCTCGCCGTGGGCGGCCGTCAAGCGGCCGGGTCAACCCGGCCAAGCGTCACGCGGAAGCGCTCGCCAGCATTGCCCAAGGCCGAGAACGCGCTCGCGTCGACGCCGGTCATCCACACCTGCGCACCGAGGCGCCCGAGCGCCGCAAAGAGCGCGGCACGCCGTTCTTCATCGAGGAAAGCCGCGACGTCATCGAGGAGAACGACCGGAGACGCACCATGCATGCTCGCGACGAGCCGCGCGTGCGAAAGGACGACACCAACGAGCAGCGCCTTCCGCTCGCCGGTGGAAGCGCGGGCAGCCGGGATTCCCTTACCGGCATGGGTCACGGCGAGATCCGATAGATGCGGACCTTCGAGGGTGCGGCCCGCAGCACGATCGCGCAGCCGCGCCTCACGCAGGTTCGCGCGATAGCGGTCTTCGATCTCAATCGCCGCGCTCGATGCGAGCTCCGTCTCCATCCAGCCTTCGAGCGCGAGCGTGGCCGACGGGAACGGCGATGCCGGGTCGCGCGTGGCGATGATCTCGCCCATCAGGCGTCGCACGGTCTCCCCCCGCGCGGCCGCGACCGCGATCGCGAGCTCCGCCACTTCATGCTCGATTGCGTCGAGCCAGCGTGGATCGGGGTTCGCTTGTTCAAGCAGGCGATTGCGTGAGCGCAAAGCGCGCTCGAGTGCGTTCACGCGGCTGCCGTGCGCGGCATCGATCGCGAGCACCAGGCGATCGAGAAAGCGGCGGCGTTCCGATGCAGGCGCGAGAAAAAGTCCGTCCATCTCAGGGACAAGCCACACAACTCGCAGGTGATCGGCAAAAGCCGTCGCCGATGCGACGTTCTCCCGATCGATGCGATTCCGCCGCACCGGCACGCTGTCGGCGGCGGGGGGATCGATGCCGGTGCCGAGCTGGACCACGCCCAAGGCACCCTCCACTTCGGCCGCCACGGCCCAGGAGCCATCACCTTCTGTGTTCGCTACGTCCTCCAGCGTTGCGCGGCGCAGGCCGCGGCCGGGAGACAGAAACGAAAGCGCCTCGAGGAGATTCGTCTTGCCCGCCCCGTTGGGCCCGATCAGCACATTCGGTCCGTCGCCGGCGGCTAGCTCGGCGCGCCGATAGGAGCGAAAGTTCGTGAGTTGCAGACGGCGAACACGAGCGCGCGTCCCGGCCGCTTGGCGAGACGTCTGAGCAGACGGAGAATCGGTGGGGGTCACACTCGCATCGGCATCAACACGTACAGCGCGCCGGCGGGCTCGCTGTCTTCCATCAGCGTGGGTGAGCCGGGGTCGGCGAGCTTGAGCCGCGCCTTCTCGCCCTCAATCTGGCCGGTGATATCGAGGAGGTAGCGGCTGTTGAACCCGATATCGAGCGCATCGGCACTGTACTCGACCTCAAGCTCCTCGGTCGCGCTGCCGGAATCCGGATTGGTCACCGAGAGCGTCAGCTTTCCGTTCGCCATCGACAGCTTGACCGCACGCCCGCGCTCACTCGACACCGTGGAGACGCGATCGACCGCGGCGGCGAAGTCGCCTTTTTCGACCACGAGGATCTTGTCGTTGCCGACGGGGATGACTCGAGCATAGTCGGGGAAGGTACCGTCGATAAGCTTCGAGGTGAGCACGACCGAACCGAGCGAAAAACGGATCTTGGCGGCGGAGAGCTCGATCTGAACCTCCTCGCCGGCGTCTTCGAGCAGACGCTGCACTTCAGCCACCGCCTTGCGCGGCACGATGATGCCGGGCATTCCGGCGGCGCCCTTCGGCGCAGGAAGATCGACCTGTGCGAGCCGATGGCCGTCCGTCGCGACGGCGCGCAACTTCGCCGCCTTGTCGTCGACGACGTGCAGATAGATGCCGTTCAGATAGTAGCGTGTCTCCTCCGTCGAGATCGCGAACTGCGTCTTGTCGACGAGCCGCTTGAGGTCGCCGGCCGCAAGCTTGAAGCGATGCGGCAACTCGCCCGCGGCGAGATCGGGGAAGTCGGTCTCGGGGAGCGTTTGCAGGGCGAAACGCGAGCGGCCCGCCCGCACCTGGAGCGACCCGCGATCGCTACCGGATTGCAGCTCGACCTGCGCACCCTCGGGCAGCTTGCGGACGATGTCGTAGAGCATGTGCGCGGGCACCGTCGTCGCATTGCCCTGCTTTACCTCGGCCGGCACGGTCTCGACGATTTCAAGGTCGAGATCGGTCGCCTTCAATTCGATCCCGTTCTTGCCTGCCTTGATCAGGACATTCGCCAGAATCGGGATGGTGTTGCGCCGCTCGACAACCCGGTGCACGTGGGCGAGCGCCTTGACGAGTTCGGCTCGCTCGAGAGTGACTTTCATGCGGGTGCGATCCGGATTAGGGCCTCAAACACGCCCATCTCGAGCCAATTCGGCGGGCGCAGGGCCGGAGACTTTGGCGTCTCGGCCGCGAATGCGCAAGTGCGACAGGTGGTTTCCGGACCGCGGAACGATCATTCCTGGAGCAAACGCTTCAGCCCCTCGATCTCCTCGGCGAGCCCCTTATCCCCCTGTACCAGACCCTCGATCTTGCGCACCGCGTGAAGCACCGTCGTATGGTCGCGGCCCCCGAACCGGCGTCCGATCTCGGGCAGCGAACGCAAGGTCAGGGTCTTCGCCAGATACATGGCGATCTGTCGCGGCCGAACCACATTGGCGGTACGCCGGGATGACAGAAGGTCTGCGCGCGACACGCCATAATGCTTGGCGACGATGCGCAGGATATCTTCGACACGAATGCGGCGCGGGTCGGCTGGGCGGATCAGGTCGCGAATGACTTCATCGGCCATCTCGATCGTAACGGGGCGACCGCTCAGCTGATTGTGGGCGAGTAGCCGGTTCACGGCGCCGTCGAGATCGCGGCCGTTTTGCGTGACCTGTTGGGCGACGTGCTGCACGACCGGCGGCGGTACTTCAAAGCCCGGGTGTTGCAGTTTCAGCGCCGCAATGCGGGACTCGAGAATGCGCTGGCGGAGATCAGCCTCGAGCGGAGCGATCTCCACCACGAGCCCGGCGGCAAGCCGCGATCGTACGCGCTCTTCCAGGCTCTCAAGTTCCGAAGGCGTGCGATCGGCGGCAATTACCACCTGACGCCCTGCGTCCACAAGCGCATTCAATGTGTGACAGAATTCGAGCTGCACTTTCGGTCCTTGCAGGAACTGAAGGTCGTCGATGATCAGCGCCTCGATCCCGCGCAGGGCCTCCTTGAAGGCGATCGCCGACTGGCTCTTCAAGGCAGCCACGAAGCCGTACATGAATTTTTCGGCCGTGAGATAGATCATGCGCCGGCCGCTCGCCTCGCCGGCCCAGACGATCGCCTGCAGGAGGTGCGTCTTTCCGAGACCGACGGCGGCGTGAATATAGAGTGGATTGAATCGCGCGTTCGTCGCCGGTCCGAGTTCGGCTACCTGTCGCGCGGCGGCATGGGCCAGCGCGTTGGAGCGGCCGACGAGGAAGCTCGAGAACGTGAAGCGGGGGTCGAGCGGCGATCCGCCGGAACCCTGGCGCGCATGCAAGACGGTGCCGACGTTCGGCACAAGGCGCCCCGGCGCGCCGGGCGTCCGGTCAGACTGCGCCGCGCCCTCGGTACGCCCGCCTCGCGGTTCGAGGGGCGCAGTACGGGCAAGGGCCGTGCGGACAACCAAGTCGACCTTGCGGACTGATTGAAATTCTTCGCGGCAGAGCGAGAGCAGCCGCTCTCCGTAGTGCGACTGAATCCAATTGCGCAGGAAGCGGGTTGGTACCGAAAGGCGGATTGATTCACTCGTGCCCGGCTCGAGTGCGATGCTGGTGAACCAGCTCGAGTAGACATCCTCGCCAATCTCGGCCCGCAAACGGCGGCATACACGATCCCAGCGGACGGCGTCATTGTCGGGCATATCTTTTTTCGGCTCCTGCCTCGGAAGGGCCATTGCAGACTCCGAATGCGATGCTCGCTCGGGGCCGAACTCGACGCGCCCCTCGGCGCACACCGCGCCGCGATCACGGATCAGACTGAAAACTATGAAGGCTTACTGAGCCGACAGGACTACAAGTGTCCTAGCGACCTGAATGGGGAGCCGCTCGCTCGACTGGCGAGTGCGTTCCGGCTCCGCCGTGCGCCGATGGCCGTGCGCGTAGTTGCCTCCGCCGGCCGTTGTTCGAGGTCCGACCTCGACGCGAAGTCCGACCTCCTCTGTCCACTCCAATTCATGACCGCCCCGCTCACCGTCCGGTCCAGCCGAACGGTGTCCATTTCTATTTGATCAATTTTTATAGCCGCATCCCGGTCGCCCGTTGCGCCATTCTGCGGGCCGGCCGACCAAGACGAACGCGATTGCCTCGCTTACCATCTGCTCACGCGCTCCCACCTCGGTCAACCAACTCGTCACGAACCACCCGCCCTCATCCGCGATGAGCCCAGAACTCAAACAATCTGGTGAATGTCCGGAGAACTGCCCGGACGCGAGAAAAACGATACACCGGGCGAGCACTCGGTCAACGGGCTTTCACGCGAGAAACCTCGCTGCGATGGCCTGTGGGCGATGTCGGGAGGATGCTCGACAGTTCCGGGCGTCCGCAAATCCATGACTCGACTTGCAGAATCTCGCACCCGACATTTTTGCCGAGTGACAGCGGCGTGACGGCAACACTCCGCCGCTTTCTACGTACGAACCCTCCGGCGCGCGACAAATTTGAAGTCCGACGCGCCGCTTGGGACGCAAGCGTATGCACGCGCTCAAAATTTTTTGTCGCGGAAACGCACGTAGCCTGCGCCGGAAATATTTTTCCGCGGGCCGAGACGCCGGCGAACGCCACGATCCGCTCCCGGTCCTTCAAACATACGACCGGCGAACGATGCAAAACGCAAAAATCCGGTCGCGCGCGACCGCATTCGGACAGCACGAAGTCGAACGTTCGGGCTCGGAGAGGTTGGGTGCTTCAGCCTGCGAGCTTGCGGACGCGCTTGGCCAGGCGCGCGACCTTGCGGGACGCCGTGTTGGGGTGGATCACACCCTTCTGAGCCGCGCGCATGAGCTTCGGCTCGGCCGCGGCGAGCGCTGCGCTCGCCTTCTTGGCGTCGCCGGCAGCGATCGCCTCCTCGACCAGGCGCAAATAAGAGCGCACCTGGGTCCGCCGCACCTTGTTCACCTCGCTGCGGCGCGTGATCTTGCGCGTGGCTTTCCTTGCCGAACTGGTATTGGCCATTCTCTCCAACCTGATCAGTCATCGGCGCGGGAGAATTCGCGCGCGTCCGACGATCGCTTGACGAAATTTTCGCGGCGAGCGCAAGGCCGCCGCGACGGGCGCGGACCATACTCGTGCACCTTTCGGCCGTCAACGGAGCAGGAAGCAGCTCAACGGTGCCTGAAATCGGGCTTCCGCTTCTCGATGAACGCGCCCATGCCTTCCTTCTGGTCGGAGATCGCGAACATCGGCTGGAACAGCCGTCGCTCGAAGCGCAGCCCCTCGGAAAGAGGCGTCTCGTAGGCGCGGTTGATCGCCTCCTTCGCCATCATGGCAATGGGAAGCGACATCTCCGCGATGGTTTCTGCGAGCTTCAGCGCTTCGTCGCGCAATTTCGCCGCAGGCACGACGCGGGCGACGAGGCCCGAGCGCTCTGCCTCCTCCGCTCCCATCATGCGACCCGTCAGGATGAGATCCATCGCCTTCGATTTTCCGATCTCGCGGATCAGCCGCTGCGTACCGCCGATGCCCGGAATCACGGCGAGCTTGATCTCGGGCTGACCGAACTGGGCGTTGTCGGCGGCGACGATGATGTCGCACATCATCGCGAGCTCACACCCGCCGCCGAGGGCGAACCCGGCGACCGCTGCGATGACCGGCTTGCGAAAATTGGCGAGCCGTGAATAGGGCGCGACGAAGTCGTCGAGATAGGTGTCGGGGAAGGCGAGCGAATGCATCTCCTTGATGTCGGCGCCGGCGGCGAATGCCTTCTCCGAGCCGGTGATGACGACTGCACCGATGTTGCGCTCTGCCTCGAAGCCGTCGAGCGCCGCCGTGAGCTCTCGCATGAGAGCCGAGTTGAGCGCGTTCAGCGCCTTTGGGCGGTTGAGCGTGATGATGCCGACCCGACCGCGGATTTCGACGAGGATATTTTCGTAGGTCATCGGCATCTCCCTTCCCTGCTTCGGCCGGACTTCGGCTCAGCGCTGGCAAACCGGACAATAGAACGTCGAACGCGCGCCCTGCACGACGCGGCGGATCTTGCCGCCGTCCCGGCGCGGGCAGGCGCCGCCTTCGCGGTCGTAAACGCGGAAATTGTGCTGGAACAGACCGAGCTCCCCGTCGGTACGACGGTGGTCGCGCAGCGAGGAACCGCCCGCCTCGATCGCATCGCGCAACACGCCCTTGATACCCTCGACAAGTGCTTCGGCGCGTTCGTTGGGCCCGCCGTTGCGGGCTGCGATCGTCGATGCCCGCCGCTTCGGCGAGAGCTGCGCGCGGTGCAATGCCTCGCATACGTAGATGTTTCCCAGGCCCGCGACGACGCGCTGGTCGGAAAGCGCCGCTTTGAGGCTCGTCTTCTTCCCGGCGCAGGCGCGGGCGAGCATCGCCGCATCGAATTCGTTGCCAAGCGGCTCCGGGCCGATCGCGCGCAGCAATGGATCCTCCGCGAGATGCGCGCGCGGCACGAGCTTCATGAAACCGAAACGGCGCGGGTCGTTGAAGATAACCGTTGCACCGGACGACATGTGGAAGATCACATGGTCGTGGGCGAGCATATTCGATCGCAGATGGTGGAACCTGCCCGGAGTATGTTCGGGGCCGTTCGAATACACGCGGAACGATCCGGACATGCCAAGGTGCATCAGGAGCACCTCGCCCGAGGACAGATCGGCGAGAAGATACTTTGCGCGCCGACCGAGTCCCTCGACTGTCCGGCCACTCACGCGTTTCACGAAGTCCTTTGGCAGCGGCCAGCGCAAGTCAGGGCGGCGCGCATCGACTTTCTGGAAGCGCGCGCCCTCCATCACCGGGGCGAGCCCCCGTCGCACGGTTTCCACTTCCGGTAACTCGGGCATTCACCTTCTCCGCACGCGCCGGCTGCTGCTCATAGCGCCCGGAAAGGGCCCGCGCTATGGTCCGCTCGCCCCCGAGGACCGAATGCCGACTGACCGCGCAGAGACGCATTTCGGCTTCCGCGCCGTGCCGCTCAAGGACAAGCAGCGGCTGGTGGACGACGTCTTTCATTCGGTCGCGCGCCGCTATGACCTGATGAACGACCTGATGTCCGGCGGGCTGCACCGCGCCTGGAAGGATGCGCTCGTCTCCAAGCTGCGGCCTGCGCGCGGGCGGCACGCCTGGCACCTTCTCGACGTCGCGGGCGGCACCGGCGATATCGCGTTGCGCACGCTCGCCGCCGGCGGCAGCGAGGCGCGGGCCACGGTCGCGGACGTCAACGGCGACATGCTCGCCGTCGGCCGCGCGCGTGCGGAAGCACGCCGCGTCGGCGATCGCGTCGAGTTTGTCGAGGCCAACGCCGAAGCCCTTCCCTTTCCCGAGCGGCATTTCGATGCGGTGACGATCGCCTTCGGAATTCGCAACGTGCCGCGGATCGAGGCGGCACTCGCGGAGATGTATCGCGTGCTGAAGCTCGGCGGTCGATTCCTTTGCCTCGAATTCTCCAACGTCGACGTTCCCGCTCTCGAAAAGCTGTACGAGGCGTATTCGTTCCGCGTGATTCCGGAACTCGGCCGCTTCGTCACGGGCGATGCGGAAGCTTATCGATATCTGGTGGAATCGATCCGCCGCTTCCCGACCCGGGACGCGTTCTCCCGCATGTTGCGCGAGGCCGGCTTCGCCCGCGTGGAGTCGACGCCGCTTTCGGGCGGAATCGTCGCCATCCATTCCGGATGGCGACTCTGAGGACCGCGTGGTTTCTGCGCTCACCCATCTGACGCGCGTCACGCGCGCGGGCTTCGTGCTCGCGCGCGAGGGTGTGCTTGCGCTTGTCGAAGCCGCTGCGCTACCGCCGGGCCCGCGGCTCGCGCTGCGGCTCGCGCGCCTCGTCGAGCGGCGCAACGTCGGATCGGGAGCCGCACGCCTTGCGACTGCGCTTACCCGGCTCGGTCCGCCTTATGTGAAGCTCGGCCAATTCCTGGCAACGCGCCCCGATATCGTGGGCGCGGCGATCGCTACCGACCTGGAAGCGTTGCAGGACAAGATGGCACCGTTTCCGCAAGCGGAGGCGGAGGCCGCCGTCGCCGAAGCGCTCGGCAGGCCCGTGTCGCAATTGTTCGCATCGTTCGGACCGCCGGTCGCCGCGGCATCGATCGCGCAGGTGCATCGCGCGGCTGCACCGCGCGATGATCGAATGCTCGCGGTCAAGGTGCTACGACCGGGTATCGAGCACCGCTTCCAGCGTGACCTCGACTCCTTTTTCTACATCGCGAGGCTGGCGGAGCGGCGGTCAGCGGAGGCGCGGCGACTGCGGCTCGTTGCAACGTTGGAGACGCTCGCGCGCTCGGTTGCGATCGAACTCGATCTGCGTCTTGAAGCGGCCGCCTTCTCGGAGCTTGCGGAGAACACCAAGGATGACCCCGCGTTCCGCGTTCCTCGCGTCGACTGGGAACGCACGGCGCGGCGCGTGCTCACCACTGAATGGGTCGACGGCATTCCATTGCACGAGCGTGCACGGCTTGCGGCGGCCGGACATGACCTCGTTCGGCTTGCGCGCGTGCTGATCCAGTCGTTCCTGCGCCAGGCGATCGGCGACGGATTCTTTCACGCGGATCTGCACCCGGGAAACCTGTTCGTCGACGGCGAAGGCAGGCTCGTCGCCGTCGACTGCGGGATCATGGGAAGGCTCGGACCGAAGGAGCGGCGATTCCTCGCGGAGATTCTCTTCGGCTTCATCACGAAGAACTGGTATCGCACGGCGGAGGTGCATTTCGAGGCGGGCTACGTGCCCTCGCACCATTCGGTTGAAGATTTTGCGCAGGCGATCCGCGCGATCGGAGAGCCGATCCATGACCGGCCCGCGGATGAAATCTCCATGGCGAAGCTGCTCACCCTTTTGTTCGAGGTGACCGGGCTCTTCGACATGCGCACGCGGCCCGAACTTCTGCTCTTGCAGAAGACAATGGTCGTCGTCGAAGGCGTGGCGCGCGCGCTCGATCCCAAGCTCGATATGTGGGCGACGGCGGAGCCCGTCGTGCGCGAATGGATCGAGCGGCACCTTGGCCCGGTCGGCCGGATCGAGGACGCGGCGGCCGAGATCGGCGGCCTCGGCCGGTTGATCGGCAACGCCCCCGCGATCCTGACCCGCGCGGCAGGCGCAATCGAGCGCCTCGACGAGCAGACACGCGACGGCCTCGTGCTGGCGCCCGAGACCGTCGAGGCGATCGGCCGCTCCGAGGCCAGACGCTGGCGCTGGGCGACCTTCGCATTGTGGGTGATTGCCGGCCTTTTTGCCGTTTGGCTCTTGCGCTGAACAAGCGGTAACCAGCCTTCCAATTCACACGTTGGCCGCGGCCCAAATTAATTGTACAGTGAAGTCCTGATAATTAGCCGGCCGCTGTTGCGCGCCGGGTAGCGGCCATGGCGCTCGCAGAAAAACGCATCCTGCTCGTGATCGGCGGCGGCATCGCCGCCTACAAGAGCCTCGACCTGATCCGCCGGCTCAAGGAGCGCGGCGCGAAAGTGCGCGCGGTGATGACGCGCGCGGCCCAGGAATTCATCACGCCGCTCGCAGTGGGCGCGATCCTAGGCGAACGCGCCCATACGGACCTGTTCGATCCGAGCACGGAGTTCGACGTCGGGCACATACGCCTCGCACGCGATACCGACCTCGTCGTAGTCGCTCCAGCGACGGCCGATCTCATGGCGAAGGTCGCCGGCGGGCATGCCGACGACCTCGCCTCAACGGTGCTACTCGCAACCGACAAGCGCGTATTGATCGCGCCCGCAATGAACCCGCGCATGTGGGCGCATCCCGCGACACAACGGAACCTCGCGCAGCTCATCGCTGACGGGATCGCCACAATCGGACCGAATGAGGGCGAGATGGCCGAGCGCGGCGAAGCAGGCATCGGTCGGATGGCCGAGCCCGAGCAGATCATCTCCGCGATCGAGGGACTGTTCGTCGCCATTCCCGAAACAAATTCACTCGCGGGCAAGCGCGTGCTGGTGACGTCCGGCCCTACGCAGGAGCCGATCGATCCGATCCGCTTTCTCTCGAACCGTTCGTCCGGCAAGCAGGGCCACGCGGTGGCACGCGCGGCCGCGGACGCGGGCGCCTATGTCGTACTTGTCTCCGGTCCCGTCGCCCTGCCCGATCCCGCCGGCGTGAAGACGGTTCATGTGCAGACTGCGGATGAAATGCTCGCTGCGGTGGAGCGAGCGCTTCCCGTCGACGTCGCGGTCTTCGCGGCCGCGGTGTCCGACTGGCGCGCCGCCGAGCGGGCGCCGGAAAAGCTGAAGAAGGTGAACGGCAAAGCCGCAAAGCTCGAACTCGTGGAAAATCCCGACGTGCTCGCGACGATCGCGCGGCACAAAATGCGGCCGCGCCTCGTCGTCGGTTTTGCCGCCGAGACTGAGAGGCTCATCGACCACGCGCGCGCGAAGTTGAAATCAAAGGGCTGCGACTGGATCGTGGCGAACGATGTCTCGCTGGAAACGGGCGTGCTCGGCGGCGGGCAGAACACCGTGCACCTTGTGACGACGAAGGGCGTCGAGTCCTGGCCGCCGCAGTCGAAGCAGTCGGTCGCCGACAATCTCGTTCGGCGGATCGCCGAAACGCTGCGCGGCAAGGAAGCGCGCAGATGAAGCCCATCGCAGTCTCCTTCGTGCAGCTGCCGCACGCGGTGGGTCTGCCTCCGCCCGAATATGCAAGCGCCGAGGCAGCAGGCATGGATCTTTCTGCCGCAGTCCCCGAGGACGCGCCGATCGCGCTCGCGCCAGGCGAACGTGCGGCGATTCCGACCGGGTTGCAGTTCGCGATCCCACCGGGTTTCGAAGGGCAGGTGCGGCCGCGCTCGGGCCTAGCGCTGAAGCACGCCGTGACGGTGCTGAACGCGCCTGGAACAATCGACGCGGATTACCGCGGTGAGGTGAAGGTGCTGCTCGTCAACCTCGGCGCGGAGCCGTTCACGGTCACACGCGGCATGCGGATCGCGCAGCTCGTGTTCGCGCCGATTGCTCGCGCGGCAGTGCAAGAAGTGCAGTCGCTCGACATGACGGAACGCGGCGAAGGCGGCTTCGGCTCGACCGGGGTCTCAAAGCGGGCGGCGGGATAGCCCATGGCGCGCCTGTCGGAAAAGAGCCTGCTCGCAGTCGCAGCCGTGGTTGACGTCGCGCTGCATGCTCGCGGCCAGCCGGTCGCGGCAAAAACCCTTGCCGAGCGCCACGGCCTGCCGCCGCGTCATCTCGAGCCAGTGCTGCAAGCGTTGGTGCATGCCGGCATCCTCAAGGGCGTGCGTGGACCGCGCGGCGGTTACGAGCTCGCGCGCGAGCGTAGACGCATCTCGGTCGCCGAAATCGTCCGCATCGCCGAATCCGCAAGCGAGGAAGCGCCGCACGGCGTGCCTCCGATCGTCGGCAAGGTGATCGCGCCGGCGGTCGCGGAGGCCGAAGCGAGCTTTGAGACCGCGCTGTCCTCGGTCACCATCGATCGCCTGTGCCAGACGGCGGAACGGTCGGGCCTGACCGAGCGTGCGCACGGCCCTGATTTCAACATCTGATCAGCGTGAATTCCAAAAAATTCGACCGAATTCGGTGAATATGCTAGGCCGCGCGCTCGAAACTTAGGGATTCGAGGAGTTTTCGATGGTTGAGCCCCTGCGCAAACCGAAGTCCGCAGCCGCCCCAGCGCGGGAGCCCGGACGCGGGCGCATATTCGACTCCATCACCGATACGATCGGCGACACCCCGCTCGTACGGCTCAATCGGCTGCCCAGACAACGCGGGGTCAAGGCCAACATCCTGGCCAAGCTCGAATTCTTCAACCCGATCGGCTCGGTCAAGGACCGGATCGGTGTGTCGATGATCGACGCTGCCGAAGCCGCTGGCGCTCTCGACAAGGACACGGTCCTTGTCGAGCCGACGTCCGGCAATACCGGCATTGCGCTCGCCTTCGTCGCCGCCGCACGCGGTTATCGACTAATCCTCGTCATGCCCGAATCCATGTCGATCGAGCGACGAAAGATGCTGGCGCTGCTCGGCGCCGAGCTTGTGTTGACGGACCCCGCGAAAGGCATGCGCGGCGCGGTCGCGAAGGCCGAGGAAATCATCAACGAACTGCCGAAAGCGATCATGCCGCAGCAGTTCAAGAACCTCGCCAATCCGGAAATCCACCGCCGCACCACCGCCGAGGAGATCTGGAACGACACGGGCGGCACCATCGATGCCTTTGTGGCGGGAGTCGGCACCGGCGGTACGATCACGGGCGTCGGCCAAGTATTGAAGCCGCGCAAACCGTCCCTGAGGATCATCGCGGTCGAACCCGAAGACAGCCCGGTTCTCTCCGGCGGGCAGCCGGGTCCCCACAAAATCCAGGGGATCGGAGCTGGTTTTGTCCCGGAAGTGCTCGATCGCACAATGTTGGACGAGGTGATAACCGTTGGCAATCAGACCGCGTTCGACACCGCCCGCGAAGTGGCGCGGCTCGAAGGCATTCCGGTCGGGATCTCATCGGGGGCTGCGATTGCCGCGGCGATCGAGGTCGGACTGCGACCGGATTACGCGGGAAAGAACATCGTCGTGGTCGTGCCTTCGTTCGCCGAGCGGTATCTGTCGACGGCCCTGTTCGAGGGACTGTGAGCTGACGATCCGCCGCTTGTCGCAATTAAGAGAAATTCTCCTCGGACAATCCGCGGCGAAGTAACGAATCACGGCGGATTCTTCCTTTTTTCGCCGTTTCCGCTTCTGCCGTGACTCCGCTCGGGGTTAGATTCCCTGGCGATTCGCGGTGAGACGGCACCGCTTGGATGACGGGATGCGGCAGCGGGGCAGGCAAGGCCGGAGCTTGGGCGCGCGCGTTCGCGCCGCCGGTGCGGCGCCCTGGATCGTGATCGCTATCTCCATGTTCGCCAGCCCCGCTTCCGCGGCCACAATGCTCGAGCGGATCCTCACGGACATCGTCAGTCTGCGCCAGCACGATCTCATGACGCTCGCGCTGCTCGTCGGCGTTCTTGTGTTCGCGGCGACGACTTCGATCGTGCTCGTGCGTACACGCATGGTTCAGGCCACGCGGCTCACCGTGGCGCAGACCGAGATCGCCGCGCTACGCGATGAAGCGGACCGCGCCCTCGCGCTGCTTCTCGCCGAGCCCCAGCTTGTGGTCGTGTGGCGCGGCGGCAGGACGGACCCCGCGATCCTCGGCGATCCCGCCGCGATCACGGGAACGGCGCAGCCGCTGCGCGTGCTGGCGTTCGGAAGCTGGCTTGATGCCGCACGCGCTTACGCGATCGAGCACGCCGTCGATGCCTTGCGCCGGCGCGGCGAGCCGTTCTCGCTCGTCCTCAACACAAAGAGCGGACGTCACGTGGAAGCCGAAGGGCGCCCAATCGGCGGGGCAGCGGTGTTGCGACTCCGCGACGTGACCGGGGCCAAGCTCGAACACGCCGTGCTGGCCGAACGGCATCGGCGGCTTGAACGGGAGCTCGAGGCGCTGCGGCTGCTGCTGGAGTCGGCGCCTGCGCCGATCTGGCTGCGCAATGCCGACGGCAGCCTTAGTTTCGCGAACCGCGCCTACGCGTCAGCCGTCGAGGCGGCCGATCCTTCGGACGCTGTCGAGCGAGGCGTCGAGTTGCTCGACAGCGCCGCGCGCGAGGAGGCGGCGCGCGTACGCGCGGAGGGCGGCATTTTCGCGAAGCGTGTGCCGGCGGTCGTGGCCGGCGCGCGGCGCCTGCTCGACGTCTACGAAGTGGGCGGCGAGCGCGGGGCGGCCGGCATTGGGATCGACGCGAGCGACGCCGAACGGTTGCGCTCGGAGCTTGCACGCGCGATCGCTGCGCACCGCCGCACGCTCGATCAGCTCGCCACCGCAGTTGTGATCTTCGGGTCGGACGAGCGGCTCGTGTTTCACAACGAGGCCTATCGCAAGCTGTTCGGCCTCGATGCCGCCTTCCTCGAGGAGCGGCCGACCGACTCGGCCATTCTCGACCGTCTGCGCGCGAGCAGACAGTTGCCCGAGCAAGCCGACTTCCGCGCCTGGAAAGCACAGCTGCACGAGGCTTATCGGGCGCCAGAGCCGCGCGAGCATTGGTGGCACCTGCCGGGCGGGCGCACGCTGCGCGTCGTGACGACCGCCAATCCGGAAGGGGGCGTCGCCTATCTTTTCGACGACATCACCGAGCGCATTGAGCTCGAGAGTCGCTTCAACGCGATGATCCGCACGCAGGGCGAGACGCTCGACGCGCTCACGGAAGCCGTCGCGGTGTTCGGCAGCGACGGACGGCTGAAGCTCTTCAATCGCGCGTTTGTCGATCTCTGGGGCCTTTCGGCGCGGACACTCGCCGAACAACCGCATATCGAGGCAATCGGCGACTGGTGCCGGCCCTATCTCGGCGGCAGCGCCGAGCCGTGGAAGGCGATCCAGCTTGCCGTGACCGGGCTTGGCCGGCGCCAGCCGGTGGAACGGCGGATCGAGCGCGCGGACGCGCGCGTGCTCGACTGCACGGCTGTGCCGCTTCCCGATGGCGGCACGCTCGTGACGTTCCGCGACGTGAGCGACAGCGTGCGTGTGGAGCGTGCGCTGATCGAGCGCAATGAGGCGCTGGAAGCCGCGGACTCGCTGAAAAATGCATTCGTCGGGCACGTGTCGTACGAACTGCGGTCACCGCTCACCACGATCATCGGCTTTGCGCAATTGCTGGATGATCCGCTAATCGGCCCGCTCAACGAAAAACAACGCGAATACGTCCGGCACATCACCGATTCCAGCGCCAGTCTGCTCGCCATCATCAATGACATCCTAGACCTCGCGACCATCGACGCCGGCGCAATGCAGCTGGAACTCGGCGAGGTGGACGTGCGCGCTGCCGTCGAGGCGGCGGCCGAGGGCGTGCGCACGCGGCTCGTCGAGCGCAGCATTCGGCTCGACCTGAAGGTACCGGCAAACATCGGCAGTTTCGTCGCCGATGAGAAACGGGTGCGGCAGGTGTTGTTCAACCTTTTGTCTAACGCGGTCGGATTCTCACCCTATGGCGAGAAAGTCACGGTATCGGCGGAGCGCACGCGCGATGCGATTGTTTTCCGGATCGCCGACCGGGGGCCTGGCATCCCGCATGACCTCCAGGAACGCGTGTTCGGTCGCTTCGAGAGCCATCCGCTGGGCTCGCAACATCGGGGGGCCGGCCTCGGTCTTGCCATCGTACGGTCCCTGATGGTGCTGCACGGCGGCAGCATAACCATCGACTCTCAGCCTGGAATGGGTACGGTCGCAGTGTGCATGTTCCCCATCCATGCAGCGGTGGGGTCGCAAGCTGCCGAGTAGCCGTGTCGATGCCGAATGCGATTGGCCACCATACGACCTGGGATATCGAGCTGCCCGACGTCAACGCGACCGAGCATCTCGCGATGGATCTCGCCGCCACGATCCGGCCCGGCGATCTCATCACCCTCTCGGGTGACCTCGGCGCGGGTAAGACCACGCTCGTACGGGCCGTGCTCCGCTATCTCGCGGGCGATGTGAAACTCGAAGTGCCGAGCCCGACCTTCACCATGCTGCAGCGTTACGAGCTGCCGCTGTTTCCGGTTGTGCACGCGGATCTCTATCGGATCACGACCGTGGCCGAACTTGCCGAACTCGGCTGGGAAGACGCAGCGGAAAACGCAGCCGTTTTCGTTGAGTGGCCCGACCGTGCGGGCGCGCTGCTTCAGGCCGACCGGCTGGATCTCTCTCTCAGCGTGGCGCCGGAGGTAAGCCAGACTCATCGCCAAGTCCGGCTCACCGGCACAGGCAGCTGGGCGGGCCGGCTTGCGCAGTTGCGCGCGGCGCGTTCGCTGCTCGATGCGGCCGGGTTTGGCACAGCCTTGCGCCAGCACCTGGAAGGGGACGCGTCCACGCGATCCTACGAACGCCTCTTTCTCAACGACACGACGGCCATCCTGATGAAGGTGCCGTTGCAATCTCGCGAACCCGTGCTCGCCCACGGCCGCACCTACAGCCAGGTGGCGCACCTTGCCGACAACGTGCGCCCGTTTGCGGCACTCGCGCGCGGCCTGCGTGAGCGTGGCTTCAGTGCTCCGGAAATCTACGCCGCCGACCACGGCCATGGCCTGCTCCTCCTTGAGGACTTCGGTGATGAGCGCTTCGTCGCAGGCGACCCGCCAGCGCCGATCGAAGTGCGCTATGCCGCGGCAATCGACCTGCTCGTCGCTCTGCACAGCTTCGACCTGCCGGAGACCTTGCCCGTGGCACCACGTGTCGAGCATCGGCTGCCCACCTACGACATCGACGCGCTGCTGGTCGAAGCGGAGCTCTTGTTCGACTGGTACATCCCGTATCGCGGACGCGGACCGCGCGACTCCAATGCGCGCGAGACGTTTCTCAGGCTCTGGCGCTATGCGCTCGCGGAAATTCTGCCGGAGCCGAAGACCTGGGTACTGCGCGATTTCCATTCGCCCAATCTCCTGTGGCTCCCTCAGCGGAGCGGCATCGAGCGCGTCGGGCTCCTCGACTTCCAGGATGCGGTGCTTGGTCCGCCTGCCTATGACGTCGCATCGCTGCTGATGGACGCGCGTGTGGACATATCCGAAACACTGGAACTGAAGCTGCTCGCGCGCTACGCCCTCGGCCGCAAGGCGCGCGACCCCGTCTTCGATCCGACGAACTTCGCGAGTCGATACGTCGCACTCGGCGCACAGCGCGCGACAAAAATTCTCGGCATCTTTGCGAGGCTGGACCGGCGCGACCGGAAGCCGCAGTATCTGCGGCACCTGCCGCGGGTCTGGATGTACCTGATGCGCGCTTTCCAACACCCGTCGCTCGCCGATATCAGGAATTGGTACTTCGCGAACGTGCCACCGCCCGATTTGTCGCCCCCGCCGCCGCCTGATCCCGTCCCGGAAAACGAGTTCGCGCCTGAGCCGGTCGGAATCGAAACTGAAGCAGGCGAGAGTGCCGAGGGAGCGCCCGCACCAGACGCGGGTTCAGCGCAAGCTGTTGAATCGGAAGGCCGTACGCAGCCGTGAGCGCGCTGCGCGATCCCGCGATGCCCGCGAGCGCGATGGTGCTGGCCGCCGGCCTCGGCACGCGCATGCGCGTGGAATCGAAGACGAAGCCGAAGCCGCTTGTGCTCGTCCAGAAGCGCGCGCTGATCGACCATGTCCTCGACCGGCTCGCCGGCGTAGGGGTCGTCCATGTCGTTGTGAACGTGCATCATTTCGCCGATGACCTGGAAATGCACCTGGCCGCACGCGCGCGCCCGCGCATTGCGATTTCCGACGAGCGCAAGCAATTGCTCGGCACCGGGGGCGGCATCACGAAGGCCTTGCCGCTGCTCGGCAACGCACCGTTCCTGCTGGTGAATTCCGACAGCCTGTGGATCGAGAACGCGACCTCCAACCTCGTTCGGCTCGCGCGCTTTTTCGATCGGTTGCGCATGGATGCGGCACTCCTACTCGCCGCGACCGAAGACGCTTACGGCTATGAGGGGGCCGGCGACTACTCGCTTGAGCCGGGCGGGTTGTTGCGACGGCGTACCAATCACGGGGCCGCGCCTTTCGTGTATATGGGCGTTTCGATTCTCTCGCCGTCGCTGTTCAACGGCGCGCCGCGCGGCGCGTTCGGGCTGAGCGATCTGTTCGATCGGGCCGAGAAGGCGGGCCGGCTCATGGGAATCAAGCTCGAAGGCACTTTCCTTCATGTGGGCACGCCCGAGGCGATCAAGGAAGCGGAAGGAGCGATCCGACGCGCGAGCGCTTGAGCCATGAGCAAGCCGCGCGTATTTACAATTCCGTCCGCGGCGCCGTTCCTGCCGACGCTGGCGCGCGCGCTGATCGACGGCGACCTCGTGCCGGGCTTCGCGCCCCGCTCCGATCCGTTCGCGCTCGCTCGAGCTACCGTATTCCTTCCGACGCGCCGGGCGACGCGGGCATTCGGTGACGCCCTGCTCGATGAGCTGGGAGTCGAAGCCGCGCTGTTGCCACGCATTGTGCCACTCGGCGAGGTCGACGAGGACGCACTTGCGTTCGCGGATATCGCAGGGTTGCCGGATCGGCCGTCGCCGCTTTCCACGGCTGCGCGGCGGCTGGCGCTTGCGAAAATCATCCGCGACTTTGCGATTCTGAAAGAGAAGCGCGGGGAGGCATCGATTGCGACTTCGCAGTCGGCTGCGCTCCAGCTTTCCGACGAGCTCGCGCGGCTGTTCGACGACATGACGATCGCAGACCTGCCTTTCGACGCACTTGACAAGCCTGACTTCATTCCCCCCGACCTCGATAAGCACTGGCAGGATTCGCTCGTCTTTCTGAAGTATGTCCGCCCGGCCTGGGACAAGTATCTCAAGGACAACGGTTTCGCCGATCCGGTTGCCTGGCGCGACCGGCTGCTCAAGCGCGAAAGCGATCGGCTTGCGGCAGGCGATGGGCCGGTGATCGCGGCCGGCTCCACCGGCACGATCCCCGCTGTCGCTGAGTTGATCGCGACCATCGCAGCGCATTCCGAGGGAGCGGTGGTTCTGCCCGGGCTCGATCAAGCGCTTGACGACGAGTCATTCAATCTTCTCGAAGGAGGGAAAAGTGGCGAACGGGAGTTCGAACCTTCGCCAGGTCATCCGCAGTTTGGGCTGAGGCGGCTGATCTCCCGGATCGGCATTGAACGCAGCGACGTTGCGCGACTCGGCGGCGCCACCGGCAACCGCGAAGCGTTTCTCTCCGAAGCCTTTCGCCCTGCCGCCACCACCGAGCGCTGGCGGGAGCGGGACGCGGATTTTGAGCGACGTGCGACGCGCGCACTCGAAGGCTTCACAGCGATTGTGGCCGCCGACCCGCGCGAGGAAGCGCTAGCGCTCGCAGTCGCGTTGCGCGAGACGCTGAACGAGTCGCTCGCGACCGCGGCGCTGGTGACGCCCGACCGCGCGCTCGCGCGGCGCGTCGCGGCGGAACTGCAGCGCTGGGGGGTCGAAGTCGACGACTCCGGCGGAATCGCGCTCAGCGACACGGCCGCGGGGCGGCTCGCCCGGCTCGCTCTCACGGCTGCCGCCGACGATCTTGCGCCGGTCCCGCTGATCGGACTTCTACGCAACCCACTCGCACGATTCGGGTTGCCGCACCGCGCCGCCGACGCGCTTGAGATCGCTGTCCTGAGGGGGCCGCGCCCGGCCGCAGGTGCCGCAAGCCTCGCTCGCGCCATCGACGATGCGCAGCGGCTTGCGGAAGCCGCGGGTCTGCATCGTCGAGACCCGCGCATGAGACTGAGCGCGCGGGACTGGCATATGGCTGCGGACCTCGCCGCGCGCGCCGCAAGATCGCTCGCGCCGCTACTGAACCTGCCGAGAGCGGAGCGCGTCTCCTTTGCCTCGCTGGTCGCCGCTCACCGGACCACCCTTGAGCTGCTCGGCGTAGACCTCGCCCGACGCGAGCCCCAGGATCTCCGCGCACTCGCGCAGGCATTCGACCGCTTCGCCGACGCGGCGGCCCAGGCAGCACCGCTCACTCTCCGCGACTACACCGACTCGTTCGAGCAGTTGCTCGCAGGCGAACCGCCCGTGCGGCCGCCTTTCGACGGGGCGGCGCGTGTTCGCATTCTCGGCCCGCTGGAAGCGCGTCTGCTCGAAGCCGATCGCGTTCTCCTCGGCGGCCTCAACGAAGGGACCTGGCCCCCGGAAGCGCGTTCGGACGCGTGGCTCAACCGGCCCATGCGGAAGCGACTCAAACTGGATCTCCCGGAGCGTCGCGTCGGACTCGCCGCTCACGACTTCGTTCAGACGGTCGGAGCACGCGAGGTGATCGTCTCCCGCGCAAGAAAAGTGAACGGCGTCGAGACGGTGTCTTCGCGATTCTTGCAGCGGCTGGCCGCTATAGCGCCACAAGCGGCGTGGGAAGCGGCGTGCGAACGCGGCCAACACTACCTCGACCTTGCGCATGCGCTGGAGCGTGCTGCGCCGGTGTCGCCGGCAGATCGCCCGCAACCGCGGCCGCCTGCAGAGGCGCGGCCCGCGCGGCTCAGTGTTACAGAAATCGAAACATTGATCCGCGATCCCTATTCGATTTACGCACGGCACGTCCTGCAACTACATCCGCTCGAGGAGATCGATGCCGACGCTGGCGCGGCCCAACGCGGGACGATCCTGCATGAGGCGTTCGCGGAATTCGCGCGCGCAGCGCCGGACGAGCTTCCGAAGGACGCCTTGGCGAAGCTCCTGGCGGCGGGACGCAATGCTTTCGCTTCGATTGACGACTACCCGGAGCTTCGCGCCGTCTGGTGGCCGCGCTTTGTGCGCGCGGCGCATTGGTTCATTGGCCACGAGATCCAATACAGAAAAGACACGTCACGCGTCGTCGCCGAGACGAACGGGAAAATTTCGTTCGAGGCGGGCGGAAGACAGTTCACGCTTTCCGCCCGCGCGGACCGTATAGACCTGCGCAAGGACGGATCGATCACCATTGCCGACTACAAGAGCGGCCAGCCGCCAACCCCGTCGCAGATTCTTTCCGGGCTCGCCCCGCAGCTTCCACTCGAGGCGGCGATCGCGCGGGATGGCGGGTTCGAAGACGCCCCGAGGGGCGCGTTGATCTCCGAGATTGCAGTCATCCGCGTTTCGGGTGGTCAGCCACCGGGCGAATGGCGCGTGCTCGATGTCGCGAAGGCGAGAGGAGCTGCGGCTGAGCGTGCGAGAAAGCTCGGCATCACTACCCCCGATCAGCTCGCGGCAGCGAGCCGCGAACGGCTGGAAGCACTCATCCGCAAATTCGCCGAGGCGACGACGCCCTACATTTCGCTCCCGCGGCCGAAATGGCGCGGTCGCTTCGGAGAATACGATCACCTCGCGCGCGTCCGGGAATGGTCGGCGAACGAGGAGGGATTGGAGTGAGCATGCGAGCGGACGTGCCCGCCGATACCAGGAGAAAGCAGGAGCGCGTCTCCGATCCGGCCGTATCCGCCTGGGTTGCGGCGAACGCCGGTGCCGGCAAGACCACGGTGCTCGTGCGGCGGGTGATCCGGCTTCTGCTCGCCGGTAATCCACCGGCGCGGATTCTCTGTCTCACCTTCACCAAGGCTGCGGCCGCCAACATGGCAAACAAGGTCCTGGAGACGCTGTCGAATTGGGTGCGGCTCGACGATGAGTCGCTCGACGCGGCAATCCGCGAGGTGTCGCCCCTCAAGCCCACGCCTGCCCTCCGCGCGGCGGCGCGGCGGCTGTTCGCGCAGGCGCTCGAGACGCCGGGCGGGCTCAAGGTGCAAACGATCCACGCATTCTGCGACCGCGTGCTGCACCAGTTTCCGATCGAAGCACACGTGCAAGCGGGCTTCGAGGTGCTGGACGAGATACAGGAGGAAGAGTTTCTGCGACGGTCGCGCGAAGCAGTCCTGGCCGAGGCGGCGAGCGATCCGAATGGGCCACTCGGCCGCGCGCTCGCGGTCGCGGTTGCGGCCGCGACGGACGACAGTTTCAACGTGGCGCTCACGGAATCCGTGCGCAGGCGGCGCAAGCTCCTGCGTCTGGAGGAGATCGGCGGAAAGACGGCTGTGGCCGAGGCGTTGCGCCTGCCGCCCGACGTCGACACTGAAAGCATGGCGAAGGAAATCCTCGCAAGCCCGCACTTGCCGAAAAGCGATTGGCCCGCAGCGGTGCAGTCGCTGAAGGAAGGGTCGACCACGGATCGGGGGCTTGCCGCTCGGCTCGACGCTGCCGCGACCGCTCCCGACGGTAGCCGCCTATTCTCCTATCTCGACGTCTTTCTCACGGAGGACGGCAAACTGCGTTCTCGACTCTTCACGAAGGAATTCGCGGAGCGTGATCCCGCGCTCGCAGAACGACTCGATCGAGAGTTCGAGCGCATGACGGGCTTGATCGATAGATACCGCACAGCAGAGGCGGTGGAGCGCACAGCCGCGCTGCTCACGCTCGCCGGGAGAACGATCGAGCGCTTTCAGGCCATGAAGCGCGCGCGCGGCGCGCTCGATTATTCGGACCTGATCGCGAAGACCGCCGAAATGCTGGCGGATACGGGTGCGGCTTGGGTGCTCTACAAGCTCGACGGCGGGATCGACCACGTGCTGATCGACGAGGCTCAGGACACGAGCCCCGAGCAATGGAGCGTGATCGAAAGGCTTACCGAAGATTTCTTCGCAGGCCGTGGCGCGCGCGAAGACCGCGAACGCACGATTTTCGCGGTGGGCGATGAGAAACAGTCGATTTTCAGCTTCCAGGGTGCCGAGCCGAAAAAATTCGGGGAAATGTTGAGGGCGTTTCAACTGCGAATCGAGAAGGCAGGGTTCGAATTCCGCGCCGAAAGGCTGAGGCTTTCCTTTCGCTCGGCGCGGGGCGTGCTGGAGGCCGTCGATACCGTGTTCAGGCGGCCGGAAGCCTTCCGCGGCCTCTCCAGCGGCGGCGACGAAAGCACCATTCACGAAGCGATCCGAACGAAGGCCCCCGCCCTCGTCGAAATCTGGGAGACAGAGAAACCGGCTGACGACGAAGAAGACGTTATTCCGTGGGACGCGCCACTCGATGCGCGGAGCGAAGCAAGCCCTGCGGTCAGGCTCGCGCAACGCATTGCGGAAGCGGTGAAGTACTGGACCGGCGGTGGATTTGCGATCGAGGACCGCGGGACATTCGAGCTGCGCGCCCCGAAGGCCGCCGACGTGATCGTGCTCGTGCGCCAGCGCGGACCGCTGTTCGACGCGATCCTGCAGGCGCTGAAAAAAGCGGGTGTTCCGGTCGCGGGCGCCGACCGGCTAATGCTCACCGAACATATCGCGGTTATGGATTTGATGGCACTCGGCGATGCGCTGACACTCGAGGCGGACGACCTCGCGCTCGCTTGCGCCCTCAAGAGCCCC
>DATBJU010000084.1:0-38077 GCA_036556265.1 Xanthobacteraceae bacterium
CGGATTCGTCGTCCCCCGCACGTCTTCTAGCGTGGATTCGGGCCATTCGTCGATCAGGCTAAAGTCGCGAAACGCGTTCGCAATCGGCTCGGCACGGGGCTTTTGTCGATGCCCGATCAAAGATTTGCGACTGGGGTAAGAATTCCGCGCACCGTGACTTCATTGCGGCCGAAACACGCCGTCGTCGCGAAATATTCTGTTGCCCTGCAAAAGAAGCGGGAACTCAGGAACCGGCCGTTGCCGCTGCCGTCTGCCGCCGGCGCAGGACAAATTCGTAGCCGATGAGCAGCGCCCCGATAATAGCGCCTGCGACGTCGGTGCCGGCGGCCCACCACGCGATCTGGTCGGGGATCATCAGGCAGATGCCGGAAATGAAGAACGCCGGACGCAGCCATAGCGGCAGCGGCCTGAACAGATAGCCGACCATTCCGACCGAGATGAGCCACACTCCCGCGATCGCCGAGGCGATCGCGATCGCCGTCTCGCTCGCCGACGGACTTTCGAGGATCAGAAGGGCCGGCGAGAACATGAACAGGAACGGCACAATGTAGGCGGTCCAGCCGAAGCGCATGGCGATGAAGCAGGTTCGCAGCGGGTCTGCGCCCGCGAGGCTTGCCGCGAAGTAAGCGCCGATTGCAACCGGTGGGGTCACCATCGACATCATGCCGAGATAGAGAATGAACATGTGCGAGGAGAGCTTCGAGAATCCGAGCTCGACGAGCGACGGTGCGACGAGGACGGCGAGCAGCACGTAGACACCGATCGTCGGCATGCCCATGCCCAACACAATGCAGAGCAGCGCTGCGATAACGAGCAGCAACACAAGATTGCTGCCACCGAGTTTCACGAGCAGCAATGTGAGCGCAAAGCTCAGCCCTGTCGCTTGCAGAATGCCGGTGATGAATCCGGCCGCCGCCGCGATCATCAGGATGTCAAGACTGGCGATCCCGGTCTGCACGAGCGCGTCCCAGAGCGCGCTCAGGCTCATCCGTCTCCGTTGGTAGCCGATGAAGAGGCCGATCGCAGCCACGACGAGTGAAGCGATCAGCGCCGCGAATTCGGCTTCGCGGTTGGCCCAGAACAGCAGGTAGATGAGCACGGCAAACGGGACGGCGAAGATGAGACCCGACCTGAGAACCGGCCAGAGCGGCGGAATTTCCGATTCCGGTACGCGCTTGATACCCATCTTGCCGGCTTCGAGATCGGCCTGGATGAACAGCGCAACGTAGTAGAGGATCGAGGGCACGAGTGCGGCGATGACGATGTCGCTGTACGGACGTTCAAGGAAATCCGCCATCACGAACGCGACCGCTCCCATTACGGGCGGCATGAGCTGGCCGCCATTCGACGCGGTCGCCTCGACCGCACCCGCTTGCGCCGGCGAGAAGCCCGTCCGCTTCATCAGCGGGATCGTGATCACCCCGGTAGCGAGAATGTTGGACACCACAACGCCGGAGATCGTGCCGAACAGGCTCGAGGCAACGACCGAAATCTTCGCCGCGCCGCCGCGGAAACGGCCCATGAGGCCGAGCGAAAGATCGTTGAAGAATCCGGCGCCGCCTGAAGAATGCAGCAACTGGCCGAAGAACAGGAACGGTATGACGACAGTGACGCCGACCAGCATGATGAGGCCGAACAAGCCGCTGGTGTCGATCCCGAGATAGACCATCATCCGGTCGAGCTGTACTTCCCGGGTCTGCAACGCGCCCGGCACTCTGTGGCCGACCAGCGCGTAGGCCATGAAGAACACGAGGATGATGGCGAGCGGGGATCCGACCGTGCGCCGCAGCCCCTCAAGCGTAAGTACGAAGAAGATCGAAGCCGTGATCAGGCCTTTGAGCGGTGCCTCAAACAGTCGTGACGAGAGATCCGCGAAATCAAAAGCGACGTACCAGCCGGTAGCGAAGCCCACGAGCGCCAACACAGCGTCGTACCAGGGCAGCGCACCGCGTCGCGCCCCCTTATTTGCAGGGTAGTGCAAGAAAACCAATGCGAGCGCGGTGCCAAAAGTAGCTGCGAGGAATTGCTCGGGGATGAAGAGAATCCCAATTCGCCGGTAGAGATCGGCGGCCCAGAACAGGGACCCGAGCGCAATCGCGACCGCGAGGATCGGTCGCAGGATGCGCACTGCCGGTGAGACCGGCAGTGCGCTGTTCTCGTCATGCGTGGCCGTCAAGGATCCAGCCCATTCCGATCAGCCGCGCGCCTAGTTTCCTTTCCAGATCCCCTGTTCCTTGTAGAACTTGATCGCAGCGGGATGATACTGGAGCCGGTTGTGTTGCACCGCCATGCCCTCCGGTGTGAAGCCGTTGAACGAGGGATGTCCGGCGACGAGCGCCGCCTTGTTGGCGTGCGCGGTTTTCACCACTTTGTAGACGAGGTCGTCCTTCGCGTCCTTGTTCGTCAGCACGAGGATGTAATACTGCATCAGCTTCGTGGGCCCAATTACGCCGGCTAGGTTCGGCGCCGGGTTCTGCATCGCGACGTGATACTCCTGACGCACGGCCCGCATGCCTTCGAGGCCTTTCGGCGAATCGTCCATATTCAGGAATCGAACGCCGCCGTCGATCGAGGCGTGCGCTTCAGCGACTTTCGGCCCGCCCACGGCGAACATGAACGCGTCGGACTTGCCGGCCTTGAAGTCGTCGGCCGCGCGCAACAGGTCGGTTGTGGGGACCGGATCGACGTCTTTGAGGCTCAGCCCGGCATTGCCAAGCAGGCCATTCCACAACGCGATTCCCTGCCGAAAGGCGGTCCATTCGGTACCGATGCGCTTACCCTTCAGATCGGCGACGGTCTTGATGTCCGAATTGTTGCGCACGATGATTCCAACGCGGAACGGAAACACCGTGAAGGCAATGCGCAGGTCTTTCATCGCCTTGCCCTGATACTCGTTCGTGCCGTTGAATGCGTCGCCCGCTTCTTCGTTGCTCGTATAGGCGAATTCCGACTGCTTGTTCTGGGCGGCGCCAATAATGGCGGCAGGCGAATTGAAGGTGATCAGCCGCATCTGCAGGTCGGAGTTCTCCTGCACCGCCTTGGCGATCGCGGCGGCCTGCACGTTGTTGATGGCGCCGGGCGGCAGCGTCGAGATGGCGACGGTCTGCGCCCCGACTTGGCCCACACCGAGCGTGGTCAGCATCGCGGCTGTGATGACGCCGAACACGCGTCCGAGCGTTCGATTGATCATGGCGTATTACCTCCCAATGACATTTTCGGGACTTGTTGTTGCTTTCGGCATCCCGAGGTTTTGCGGCATCGTAATTTATCGCTGCGCACGGGCCAAGGACCCGTTCGAGGCATCCCTGCACCCAACTCGCAATCAATCCTTTCGCATTTGCGCAATTCGGTAGCGATTGGAGCCGATTGCGACACAGGTGGCGCCTTGCCAGGCGACAGCAAGCGGCTACAAACGTACAACGGAAAATCGAAATGATCCCGCCGGGATCCGCAACGTGAAGCAAACCGAACTTTTCGACATAAGGGGCCACGTCGCGTTTGTGACCGGCGCCGCGAGTGGCCTCGGCCTCGCCTATGCGGAGGTGATGGCCGAGAACGGCGCCAAGGTCGTGCTCGTTGATGTCGATTCCGCCGGCGTTCAGAAGGAGGCGGCGCGTCTCCGATCGCTGGGGTGCAACGTCGAGACGGCCGTTCTTGACGTCGCCGATGGTACTGCGTTGCAGGCGGCGATCGACCGAACGGCTGAAGGTCACGGGCGCCTCGACGCAGTTTTTGCCAATGTCGGGATCAGTTCAGGGCCCGGCTTTGCCGTTGCCGAAAGCGGTCAGCTCGAGCGGATCGATCCCAAACTGTTTCAACGCGTCCTCGACATCAATCTTACAGCGACCATGCAGACGATGAAGTTCGCGGCGCCCCACATGAAGCGCCGACGCTCCGGAAGCATCGTCGCTACGACTTCGATCGCGGGCCTCAAGTCCGAGCCGCTCGTCGGTTACGCTTACACCGCGACCAAGGCTGCGGTCGGAAACCTGGTGCGCCATGCCGCGGTCGAACTCGCGCCGCATAACGTCCGCGTCAATGCGATCGCGCCGGGCCCGTTCATCACCAACATCCGCGACGGCGTGATGCACCGCGACCCGAAGGTGGTCGAGCAATTCGCTGCAATGGTCCCGCTCGGCCGCGTGGCGAAGACAGACGAGATCAAGGGGCTCGCCCTGCTCCTGGCCTCGCCTGCAGGAAGCTTCATCACCGGTGCCGTGATCCCGATCGACGGTGGCGCTACCGCGAAATAGCCGGATGCGTCGAAGCTTCGTCAGGCGAGTGATTCCGCCGCCTCGTGTCGGCGGCGAAGAAGCCAATAGGCTGCGAGTCCGATCACCGGAATGCCGGCAAGAATTGCGACCTGCTCGTTCGGGTGCAGGAGCACGACTAGCGAAAGACCCGCGAGCAGAAGCCTGGCCGCGACGTCGAGCGTGCGCCGATCGCTGAACCTCGCTTGTATGCTGAACGTAACTCCGGCCGTCGCCACAAAAATGAGCACCATCGCGCCAAGCTGAGCCAATCCGGGCTCGATCACCAGCTCGGGCCGCGCGAATACGCCGGCCATCAGCATGAACAGTGACACACACAGTTGGATCGCGCGCATGAGGGTGGCGTTGAACGATGCGTCGGCGATCTTGGCGGTGACGGCCGCCACCACCGAGGTCGGCGGCGTCAATTCTCCGAAGACACCAACGAAGAACGCAAAGAAGTGCACGACCCAAGGATTGACCCCGTACTTGATCATGGGGGGCGCAATCACGAGCGCGGTGAGAATGTAGGTCGGCGCGGGCGGCAGTCCGGTGCCGAGCAGCGCGCCGAACACGAAAGCAACGAGCACCATGGCCGCGAGATTTACGCCCGCGGCCTCAATCAGCAGCACGCCGATCTTTGTCGGAATGCCGGTTATCACGAGGGCGCCGGTCATGATCGAGAGCGTGGCGAGCAGCAGCGTGAGGTCGCCGGTCATCGATGCGAAGTAGTCGACGAGCCGGCCAAGCGGTCGAAGCAAAGCGCGCAGGTCGGGTCTTCCTTCCCTCCACCACCTCCACAGGACCGAGAAAACGAACAGCGCGGGCGCAACGGTCAGGAATATCTGAAGGGCCGCGATCATCGGCGCCTCGCCGCCGCTGCCCATCAGATAGATGAGCCCGAGGACTACTGTCGCGAACGCGAGCAGATTGACGCCGTCGGACCAGTTCAGCGCCACGTTCGCAAATATGCCCTTGCCCCCGATGCGGTAGCGAATCGAGAGCAGATAGACCGCGAGCGAGACCGATGCGTAGTAGAGAATGGCGGGCGCGTACCCGCGCGCCACGACGTCGAAGTAGCCGACGCCCAGAAAATCCGCCATCAGGAACGCAGAGATCCCCATAACCGGCGGCATGAGCTGACCGCCGAGTGAAGATGCTGTCTCGATCGCGGCGGCGTTCGGGCGCGGCATGCCCGCAGCGATCATGGCTGGAATGGTGACGGAGCCGATGGTTGCCGCGTTCGCCGCGCCGCTGCCGCTCACCGTGCCCACCGCGCACGAACCCAGAACGGCGGCCTGCGGAAGAGCGTGTTGAGATCGTGTCGCGACGCGTTCGGCCCCGCGGAGTATCGAGTCCACGGCGCCGAACGCGCGCAATGCGCTGAGCACCAGCAGAAACGAGCCGATTATGGTCAGCGCCAGTTGCGGCAGGTTCGAATAGATTCCGGTCGATGTCTCCAGACTCGTGGCGGTGACCACGCGAAGCCAGCTCAAGCCCGGGTGCGAAAACATTCCGGGAACGAACCGGCCGTACACGGCATAGAGAATGAGTGCGATATTGACGGCAAAAAGTATGAAGTGACGCTTGCGGGTGTATTCCATGATGAGCAGCACCATGATGCCGCCCATCACCAGATCCTCGGTACTCCAGAAACCCGCGCGCACTGTTCGGATTTCATAGAATTCGGTCACGACGTAGATGCCGGAAACGGTGGCAAGCGCGACATAGATGCCGCCGATGATGTGGTTCGAACGCCAGCTTAGGCGCGGGTAGAAATCGCCTTTGCGCAGCCCGTCGAGCACGAACAGAACGAAAGTGACCGGCACCAACGCCACCGCGAGCACGGTCGGCCCGCCGACACCGCTGACGTAATAGTTGAGCAGATAGAGAAAGAAAAAGACGGCGACGAGATAGTAGAGCGTGCTGACGACCGCACGAAGCTTTGGGGGGGCAGACGACATCGGCGCAGGCCGTGTGGAGGGAACCGGCGGACAGTGGAGCGGGCGCACGCGGCGCCCGCTCCTTGATCAATCACACACTTATCTTAGCTCGATTTCCGGGCGATGCGGTTGTCCCATTTGGAATCCCACACGCCTTTCTCGCGCATGTACTTGGCGAGGCCCGGATGGATCGGCACGAACTCAACTGATGAGGCGACGCCGCGACGCTGCATCTCGGCCATGCCGGCCTTGATCTGCCCGTAGGCATTGTCGGCCTTGGCCAACTCGTCCAGATTTGCCTCGATGATCTTCAGCATCCGGTAAACGTCGTTCTCCGAGATTTCGAGGCCGACGTGGAATCCGTAGTAGAAGGGGAGCAGCGTCACCTTGGGGACGTGTACGTCGCGTTTGAAGACTTTCGGATCCAATTCAATGGTGCTGAATCCTGCCTTCTTCAGGATCGCCAGTTCTTCCGCGCTCGGGTTGAGTGCGGCCCAGTCGGCCGAGAGCGAGGCTTCGGTGAGCCACGGCGGCGTGCCGGACTCGGCATTGGTGTAGATGGTCATGCCGACCACGCGTCCCGAGTTGAGCACCGACCCAACGGCGGCGAGGTCGAGCTCAATATAATTGTGCTTGATACCAAGTGCGGCGAGCGCACGTTCGGCTTGGGCGCGGGTATCCCAGGGCAGCGGCCCGGTGAAAACCTGCTTGCCGCTCAGATCACGCCACTGTTTGATGTTTCCCGCTTCCTTGGCGCTAATGCCGAGGCCTACTTCCAGCGTGAACGCCCAGAACGACTGCACCGGTTGCCGTTTGATCTGCGCCTTAAAGCCCTTGAAGCGCGCTGTGTCGTTGGCGAGCTCGTAAAAGGCGACGTCGGCACCGTAGTAGCCGAGGAACTGCTGTCCCGTGGCATACCCCTTGACCGTGATGATGGCGCCAGGCGTGGGCAATACCGTGATCTGGTAGTCCTTCATCTCGCGGTTCAACACCGTCGCCAGCGTGACCAAGGCCTTATGGCCGGCGGAGCCGACCGCCGAGGTTCCCCACGGGATATCGGTGACCTGTTGGGCCGTGGCCGCCGTCGCGAGCGACATGACGGCGCCGATGACCAATGCGGAAAGTGACTTCCTGAGCATCGTTTTCCTCCCTGCTGTGCGAGCGCACGCGCGAACTGCCTTCCGGACCGAATTGTTCTTTCGAGGACGAGTTCGAACTGTGTGGCCGGCTTGGCTGCGGGGCAATAGTAGGCGCCAATCCGCGCAGGTAAACCGCTATTCGACTCGCCCCCCGAAACAACGAGAAGCCCGGCACTTTCGACACCGGGCTTCTACCAGGCCTCGCCTCGATCGCCTTATTTCACGAACTCGTCCGTGTAGAGACCGTCAAAGCTCTTGAGCGCGTCCTTCGGGTCCAGGAGCTTGGCTTCGAGATTGATCTTCTGCGAATTTTCGAGTTGCGGCACGGTCACGCGGATGTCCTTGGCGTGCGCCCGCAGCGTGCCCTGCCAGGCCGCCTTGAGCAGTTCCGGATCCATCTTTGCGAAACGCTTCTTGAGCACTTCCTCGAACACTTTGTCCGGCTGCTCCTGCACCATCTTGCCGGCAGCCTTGAATGCCCGTGCCATCCGCGCGCACATCTCGCGGTTCTTTTGGCAGGTTTCCGGCACCGTATAGACGAGACCATAGGCAAAGGGGACCAACTCCGGCGCATCGGTCACCGAACTTGCAAGCATGATCGCCGAGCCCTTCAGCACCGCCTGGGTCGTGAATGGCATCGACGTCGCGTATCCGTCGATCGACTTGTTCTCGAGCGCGGGCAGCATGGCCGGTGGATCCATCGGCGCGATGCGCACGTCGTTCTCCACGTCGAGCCCGCCCTTGGCGACCACGTAACGTTCCCACGCGTGAATGATGCTGCCGACACCCTGAATGCCGATCGTCAATCCCTTAAGGCGCTTCGCGCGCTCCGGAATGGACATCTTCTCGGTGATGCCGACCTTCTCGGCGACGTCCTTGCGCAGGACGAGCTCCACCATCGGCCGCTCGATCATGTTCGCCACGGCATAGAACCGTTGGCCCTGCGACGCAGCGCGCAGGTAGACCGGGCCGGTTCCGAAGGTGAAGTGGGCGCTGCCGGCGAGTACAGCGTTCGGTGCGGCGACGCCGACGAGGTTGCGCGTCGTGACGTTGAGGCCTTCCTTCTTGTAGAAGCCCATGTCCTCGGCAACGAATGCGGTGGTGAAGGTCAACGTCTGCGCCGGAAGCGCCATGATGACGTCGATCTGCTGGCTCTTGCCGACGGTGGGGCTAAGCCCGACGGCAATGCCAACCGCCGCGGCGAGCGTGTACGGCCATTTGAACATTTCGTCCTCCCGATTTAATCTTTTGTGCTTGAAGGGTTTAACAGGTGGCGCCGCAAGCGACAACGAGCGCTCAAGAAAAGGTGTCCTGCTGATTTTAGGAGTAGTTACCTGCGAGATTTGCCGGTAGCTACACGCTGACGATGCGCTTCGGCGACGCGGACTTGGCGCCGCAGCGGACGGCGGCGCACGTTGGAGAGGAAATGGCCTCACTGGGACATAGCCCGGCGTCCAATCACGCGGCCGCAAACGGCAACCGGCTCTCCGGTCTCTTGGTCACGCGCGGCGACCAATTGCTTGTTCTCGTCGTGCTGTTTGCGGTTTGGCAGGTGCTGAGCATGTGGCTCGGCACGTATTGGATCGGGTCGCCGTGGGGCGTGATCACCCGCCTCTCCGCGGGCGTAATGAACGGCACACTTCTTCAGCACGCGTCCTTCACGCTGATCGAGGCGGCCGCCGGTTTCGTCATCGGCGCAATCCCCGCGATCCTGTTGCCGTTCCTGCTGCGTCGCCTGCCGATCGTAACCGCGATCCTCGACCCGTTCATGGTCGGCGGCTACGGCGCGCCGAAGCTCGCGCTTGCGCCTCTGTTCATTCTTTGGTTCGGCATCGGCATCGAGTCGAAAATCGCGCTCGTTGCCATCACCGTTTTCTTTATCGTCTATTTCAGTACCCTCTCCGGCATCCGTGCCCTGGACGCGAAGCTTGTGCAGATGGCGCAGGTGGTCGGCGCGAACGAACGCGACGTCGCCCGTCACATCGTTTTCCCCGGCGCAGTGCCATATATCTTCACCGGAATTCGGATTGCCATGCCCTATTCGATCGGCGGTGCCGTGATCGCCGAGCTGATCTCGGCAAACCGCGGGCTCGGCTATCTGGTGCAACTCAGCGCGATGAACTTCGACACAGTCGGCGTATTTGTGGCGCTCGTGGCCGTGACGTTGATCGTCTTTCTCGGTAACTCGACGGTCAACCTGGCTGAACGGCGGCTCCTACGCTGGCGTCCGCCTTCCGACGTCACGCTGCAATCGGGGAGCTGATGGTGTCGTCGCAGCCGCTTCTCGAAGTTCGCGATCTCAGCAAACGATTTGCTTCGCGCGCCGGCCGCGACCCGTCTGACTGGGTAATCCAGGATCTGACGTTCTCCGTCAGCGAAGGAGAGTTTCTCACGATCATCGGCCCCTCCGGCTCAGGCAAGACGACGCTTCTCAACATGATCGCGCAGATCGACGTCGCGAGCGGCGGCGAGGTGCGCTTCCAGTCGCAATCGGCGCCGATCGGCGACCCGAAAGCGCTCAATCCTGGGCTCAAGTGCCGGATCGGCTACGTCACCCAGGAAGACAACCTGCTGCCGTGGCGGACGACGATCCAGAATGTGCTTTTCCCGTTGATGGTGCAGGGTCGGCTTAATGACGAGACACGCGCGCACGCGCAGATGCTGATCCGCACTGTTGGGCTCGCGGGTTTCGAGAATCACTATCCGCACGAACTTTCCGGCGGCATGCGCAAGCGAGCCTCGCTCATTCGCACGCTCGTGTACGACCCGCCCGTGATCCTGATGGACGAGCCATTCGGTGCGCTCGATGCCCAAACGCGCGCGGTCTTGCAGGAGGATCTGCTCAAGCTCTGGAATCTGGGACGCAAGACCATCGTCTTCGTCACCCACGACATCGCCGAAGCGATCGCGCTCGGCGACCGCACCCTCGTTCTTTCCCGTGCGCCAGCGCGGATCGCCGGCGAGCACAAGATCTCGATTCCGCGTCCCCGCGACGTTCGCGGGATCATGACGCATCCCGACTTCGGTCCGCTCTATCAGCGCATCCGGGCGCAAGTGCAATGACCAGCCACGAGAGCGCTGTTGATCTGGCTGAACCCTCGCCTGTCAGGTGGAGGCAGTACGCGGTAACGGCCGGGCGCATCGGTCTCGCGGCACTGTTCTTAGTCGCGTGGAAAATCGGCGCCGATGCCGCCGGACCCATCTACGTTGCCGACCCCATCAAGGTATTTCAGCGGATCGTCGACGACAC
Source organism: Xanthobacteraceae bacterium (assembly GCA_036556265.1). GTDB lineage: Bacteria > Pseudomonadota > Alphaproteobacteria > Rhizobiales > Xanthobacteraceae > JAUSIF01. The sequence continues at coordinate 10,583 of DATBJU010000084.1, forward strand.
GATGTCCGGCTCGCTTGTGCGGCACGTCTATGTGACGCTGCGCCTCTCGGCGATCGGCTTTGCCATCGGCTGCTTCTTCGGCGTCGCGCTGCCATTTATCCTCCGCCGGCTGCCGCGACTGACCAACGCCGTCGAGCCGTACATCATGGCGTCAGTGGGCGTTCCCAAGTACGCGCTCGTGCCGCTCTTTATTCTTTGGTTCGGCATCGACGACGCACCGAAGCTTTGGCTCGTCGGCTTCCTTGTCTTCTATCCCGTGTTCATTGCCGTGTTCGCCGGAATCCGTAACGTCGACCGCAGGCTGATCAACATGGCGCGGGTGGTCGGCGCGAGCGAGGCGATGATCTCGCGCGAAGTCATCTGGAATTCGCTGCTTCCGTTCTTCTTCGCTGCGCTCAAGATCGCGCTTCCGCGCGCGGTCAGCGCCGCGATCATCGGCGAGTTTCTGGTCGGTAACGAGGGTCTCGGCTACCTCATCGAGTACTCGCGCCAGAATTTCGACACCACCGGCGTATTCGCCGGCATCGTCGTCGCGACTGCGCTTGTGCTCGCGATCAACGCGGCGCTCGTCTGGGTGGACCGCCGCTTCAGCGCCTGGCGGCCTACCGAGCGCGACATGGAACTCTAGTCTGTCGATGAAACTGCCGCTGCAAGGCGTGATCGACTGCGGCATTCATCCGACGCCACCCGGCGAGCGGCCGATGATTGGGCGTCGCGGAGATATTTCCCGTTATCGTCGATGAGGAGTATCTGGTCGTCGAGCCATGATTCGGTTTCGCTGACAACGAGGCGGGAATGACGGACGGGACGCGGGGCGGAAAAGGAGTCGTGACGAAGACGCTCGAGCTGCCGGCGAGCGCCGACGACGTGTGGGCCGTGGTGGGCGATTTCAACGGTCTTGCCCGCTGGAATGCCGGTGTCCTTCGCAGCGATCTTTCCAACGAAGGTCAGCGGCGCACGCTCACACTCAAGACGGGCGGCTCGGTGATCGAAGATCTCATCGACTACGATTGGGCCGCGCGCCGCTGCAGCTACCGGATCGTTGAGAGCGCGGTCCCGGTCCTGCAGCACAAGGCGACGCTCTCCGTCGCCGATCGCGGTCCGGGTCGCTGCACCGTGCACTGGAGCTGCGAGTTCTATCCCAAGGATACGGACGTGGAGGCGGTCTCCGCCATTTTCTCGGCGATCTTCGATCGCGGTCTGAAGCAGCTCGAGCAGATGTTCCGCAAGTAGCGGGCGCGTTTCACGCCACCGAGGGGGCGGTCGCCATTCGCCGTCGCCTCGCAAACTGGAGGCCGGCAATGCCGCCCGCAACCAGCAGGGCAATTGCAGCCGGAATTACCCGCGACGGGCGGTCGGCCGGCTGCACGACCGCAACCACTTCATAGCCGACATCGAGACCGATCCGCTTCGCGTACGAGCCGAAGGCGACGTTGGTGATCATCACCTTGTCGGCCGCCGGCACGACGCCGAGACCGACGGAGCGCAGTCTCAGGCGAGGCTCCTGTGGGTCCCCGAGCGGAAGACTGACGGTCTTCCGCACTTCATCGCCCTCCAGGTCAATGCCTTGCACGACAATTGTGATGCGCTGGTTGGCAGGCGTTTGCTCGACTTTCGCCAACAGTTCTTTCGCGGGGATCTCCACGGTCGGCGGATAGAAGCGATCGAGCCACCAACCCGGTCGGAACAGCGCGAAACAGCAAACGAGCAGAATCGCGGACTCCCACAGGCGGCTCTTCACGATGAACCAGTTCATGGAGGCAGCCGCAAACAAGAGAATGGCGACCGTCGAGACGACCACGACCCAGATTCCGTGCGCCCAGCCTTCGATGTCGATCAGCAGGAGCTCCGGGTTGAAAATGAAGACGAACGGCAGGATCGCGGTGCGCAGCGAATAGACCGCGCCCTGGAAACCCGTCGCGATCGGATCTTCCTTGGATATGGCCGCCGCGGCAAAGGACGCGAGACCTACCGGCGGCGTGATGTCGGCCATGATGCCGAAATAGAAGACGAATAGGTGCACGGCGATGAGGGGAACGGCGAGGCCGGCTTGGGCGCCAAGCTCGACGACAACCGGCGCCATCAGTGTCGCGACCAGGATGTAGTTCGCGGTCGTCGGAATGCCCATGCCGAGGATCAGCGAGATCACGGCGATCAGCGCGAGCATCACCATCACATTGCCGCCCGACACGAACTCGACGAATTCGGTCATCATCAACCCGAGGCCGGTGAGAGTGACCGTCCCGACGACGATACCCGCGGTGGCGGTCGCAACGGCGATGCCGATCATGTTGCGTGCGCCCGTCGCGAGACCGTCAACGAGATCATTGCCTGCGGCGTTGATCGCTGCGCCGACGTCGTGCCGGCGGAAAATCGCCAGCACCGGCTTGCGCGTGGCAACGATGCCAAGCACCGTCACCGTCCCCCAGAATGCCGACAGCCCGGGCGACAGTTGCTCGACCATGAGGCACCAAAGGAGAACCGCGAGCGGGATCAGAAAGTCGAGACCGGTCTTCGTGACGTCCCATGCGCGCGGCAGATGGATGATCGGTGCGTTGGGGTCGTCGATCGCGAGGTCGGGATGGCGCGCGGCATACCAGATCGTTGCCATGTAGATGGCGACGCCGGCCGCGCCCATGATCCACGGCGCCGCGTTACCAAACGCCAGGCGTGTGCCTTCGATCCCGTAGTAGAGCGCGCAGATTGCTGCGATCGTCCCGCTGTAGCCGAGACCGTTGCGGATCAACCTCGTCTTCCACGGCGAATACGCGCGCTCGATCGGAGAGGCACCGATTTTCACCGCTTCGAGATGAACGATGTAGAAGAGCGAGACGTAGGACAGGATCGCCGGCAGCGCGGCGTGCTTGATGATCTCCGAATAAGGAATCCCGACGTATTCGACCATCAGGAAGGCGGCCGCGCCCATCACGGGCGGCATGATCTGGCCATTGATCGATGAGGACGCCTCGATCGCACCCGCTTTCACGCCGGACAGGCCCGACCGCTTCATCAGCGGAATGGTGAAGATCCCGCCCGACACGACGTTGGAAACTGACGAGCCAGAGACGACGCCGTTCAGCGCGGAGGAAACTACTGCAACTTTCGCCGCGCCGCCGCGCAAATGACCGAGCAAGGCAATGGAAATCTGCATCATCCAGTTGCCGCCGCCGGCCTTGTCGAGCAGCGTTCCGAACAGCACGAAGAGAAACACAAAGCTCGTCGAGACACCGAGTGCGACGCCGAACACGCCTTCCGTCACAAGCCACTGGTGCGTGAGGAAGCGCGACAGCGACGTTCCCTTGTGTTGCAGCGACTCCGGCATGTAGGGGCCGGCGAAGGTGAACAAGATGAAGAACCCTGCGACAAAGACCATCGGCAGGCCAAGCGAACGGCGTGTCGCTTCCAGGAGCAGCAGAATTCCGCCGCCGGCGGTGATGAGGTCGAGCGTCGTCGGCTGGCCTGGTCGCAGCGCTATCTGATTGTAAAAGAGGAACAGGTATGCGCCGGCAAACGCGCCGGCAAGCGCGAGCACCCAGTCGAACGAGGGAATGAATGCGCGCGGCGAAGACTTGAACGCAGGGTATGCGGTGAACGCGAGAAACAGCGCGAGCCCGAGGTGGATCGAACGCGCTTCGGTATCGTTGAAGACACCGAGGCCGATCACGAAGGGCAGCGGCGACGCATACCAGAGTTGAAACAGTGACCAGGCGATGGCGACGCCGAGGAGGATCTGTGCGGTGAGGCCGCCTGGTTTCCGTCCGCCGGTGTCGGCTTCGGCGACGAGCTGCTCGAGATCGGCACTGGGAGCGGCAGGATTTGATTGTTTCGACACGTCCTCCTCCTTCACGCGCCCGGGCAGGAGCGGGGCGCGGTGCGCCCGCTCCCGTCCTTCCCGGAACTCAGAGGATTATTTGATCCAACCTTTTTCCTTGTAGTACTTCGCGGCGCCCGGATGCAGTGGAGCGGACAAACCGTCCTTCACCATTTTGGCGGGATCGAGGTTCGCAAACGCCGGATGCAGTTTCTTGAATTCGTCGAAGTTCTCGAACGTCGCTTTCACGAGTTCATAGACGGACGATTCCGGTACCTTGGCCGAAGTCACGAGTGTCGCGAGTACACCGTAGGTTTGCGTAGGCTTCGGATTGCCCGCGTACAAGCCGCCGGGAATGGTCGCCTTGGCGTAGTAGGGGAATTGGCTGACAAGCTTTTCGACCGCTGGGCCGGTGAGCGAGATCAGCTGTGCGCCGCAAGTCGTGGTCGGGTCCTGGATGTTCGCCGATGGGTGTCCGACGGCGTAGAAGAAGCCGTCGATCTTGTTGTCACAGAGCGCCGGTCCGTGCTCATCCGCGCGGAGCTCCGAGGCGAGGGAGAAATCACCGAGCTTCCACCCCATCGCCTCGAGTAGCTGCTCCATCGAGGCACGCGTGCCCGAGCCCGGGTTGCCGACGTTGAATCGCTTGCCCTTGAAATCTTCGAATTTCGTGATGTTCGCTTCCTTGCGCGCCACCACCGTGAACGGCTCCGGGTGCACCGAGTAGACGGAGCGAAGATCCGCAAACGCTTTGCCCTTGTATTGGCCCTCGCCCTTGACGGCATTGAAGGCGACGTCCGATTGGGCCATGCCGAAATCGAGCTCGCCCCCTTGGATCGTGTTGATGTTGAACGCCGAGCCGCCGGTCGATTCCACCGAGCAGCGGATACCGTGTGACTTGCGGTCCTTGTTCAATAATCGGCAGATCGCGCCGCCCACTGCGTAATAGACGCCGGTAACGCCGCCGGTGCCGATCGTGACGAATTTCTGCTGAGCCAGCGCCGGGCCGGACGTTGCCGCGATCGCCGCAATCACGGCAGCGCCGAGCAAGTTCGCGCGTACGAACTGAAACTGCATTTGTCTTCTCCCTGAAAGGTGGGGCGGGCGAGCGCGCCCGCCTGCCTCTACGAGCAGGTTCGCACGTATCAAGGAAATCTGCACTTGTCGTTCCCTCGAAGGGGGGACCAGCGATCCCGCTCGTTGTCCCTACAGGCTAGCCCAGCCGGAGGCGAGCGTCATAGGGAACCGCCGGTCGCGGCATCCACGGAATCGCCGAGCCGTTCGGCAATCCGGTCGACGATATCGGCATCGACGATGAAGGGCGGGGCGATCAGCACGTGGTCGCCGACGACGCCGTCAACCGTCCCGCCGGCTGGATAGACGGCAAGTCCACGCGCCATCGCCTCCTTCTTGATCCGCGCATGCAACTTCAGCCTGGGATCGAACGACGTCTTCTCCGATCGGTCCTTCACGAGTTCGATCGCCTGGAACAGGCCGCGTCCACGAATGTCCCCGACGAACGGATGGTTGCCGAAACGTTCCGAAAGGCGGCGCGCGAGTCGGTCGCCCATCTTCCTGACATTCTCCAGCAATCGGTCACGCTTGATCACTTTCTGCACGGCGAGCGCCGCAGCGCAGGCAAGCGGATGTCCCATGTAAGTGTGCCCGTGTTGAAAGAAGCCGGACCCGTTTGCGAACGCATCGAAGATGTTGCGGTTGAGCAACGTCGCCCCGATCGGCTGATAGCCGCCGCCGAGCCCCTTCGCGATCGCCATGAGGTCGGGCGCGACACCCTCCTGCTCGCATGCGTGCAGCGTGCCGGTGCGGCCCATCCCGCTCATGACCTCGTCGAGGATGAGCAGCACCCCGTGGCGGTCGCAGATTTCGCGAACTCGCTGGAAATAGCCGGGTGCAGGCGGCACCGCGCCCGCGGTCGCGCCGACGATCGTCTCCGCGACAAAGCCGATCACGTTCTCGGGACCAAGCTCCCGGATGGCGGCGTCGAGCGCGTCGGCGGCGCGTTGGCCGTACGCTTCCTCGCTCTCGTCGGCGCGGCGGTGATGGTAGGCAAAACACGGCTCGATATGACGTACCTCGAGCATCAGCGGGCCGAACATCTTTCTCCGCGGCAGGTGACCGCCGACCGACAGCGCGCCGAGCGTGTTGCCGTGATAGCTCTGTTGCCGCGCGATGAAACACTTGCGCTGCGGCTCGCCGCGCTCGACGAAATATTGTCGCGCCATCTTGAGCGCCGCCTCGACCGCTTCCGATCCGCCGCTCACGAAATAGACGTGCGAGAGCCCCTTGGGCGCGCCCGCGATCAAAGTATCGGCAAGTTCCTCGGCGACCTCCGTGGTGAAAAAGCTCGTGTGCGCGTAAGCGAGCTTGTCGAGTTGATCGTGGATCGCGCGCTGAACGTCGGGATGACCGTGGCCGAGGCACGACACGGCCGCGCCCCCGGACGCGTCGATATACTCCCGCCCCTCGGAATCCCTCAAATACACGCCACTGCCGCCGACGGCGACCGGCAGCGTCTCATGAATCTGTCGATGCAGGATGTGGGTCATCTGCGGGGATTAAAGCATACGGAGATGCCGGCCCGAAACGCGACGGTCAGAACAACTTGAGTTGCCGGTCCTCTTCGCGCCGCCGCCTCGGTTCCGCACGCTCGTGCTTCAGGAGTTCGCGCTCGATCGCCGCGAGAAACGGCGAGGGAGGCAGCGCTTGCCGGCGCCCGCGCCAATGCCGCTCTTCAGCGCGACACAGGAACAGACGATCCATTGCGCGCGTCACGCCAACGTAAAACAGGCGCCGCTCCTCAGCGGCAGCTTCATCGTCCGATGCACCCCAGTGCAGCGGAAAGATTCCGTCCTCGAGACCGACGATAAACACGACGGAAAATTCCAGTCCCTTCGCGGCATGCAGCGTGAGCAGCGATACCCGCTCGGCGCGCGGGTCGAAGAAATCCGCTTCACTCGCAACCGCCACCAAATCGGCGAAGCGAACGCCGTCGCGCACACTCGTCTCGGCGAGCGACATCAATCGCCTCAAAGCGACGGCAACCGCGGCACGGTCGATCGAGGCATCGCGAGCAATCACGCGCTCGGCCGCCGACTGCAGCCTGAACGGTAGCGGCTCGTCGCTCGCAAGATCGTAGAGCTCGCCGAGCAGGGTTTGGACGACCGGCGCGTCGGCCAGTGGTCCGTGCGAATGCCTCTTGTAGGGAATGCCGGATCGATCGAACGCCTCCACCAAAGTGGCGGACTGCGCATCGGTCCGGTAGAGCACGGCGAAATCCCCGAACGATAGGGTCTCGCCCGCTCCGCTCGCGCGGCCGCTGTCGATCGAGAAAAAGTTATGCCCGCCAATCAACCGCTCGATTGACTGTACGACAAATTCGGCTTCGGCTCGCTCGCTCGCGGCCGAGTACAACGTGATGCGGTCGAGCATCGCACGCACAACTTGCCCGGCTGGCTCGTCTTGTGCTTGCGCGACGAACTGCGCCGCAGCGGTCGCGATGGTGCCGCTGGACCGATAGTTGCGCTTCAAACGCACAACCTTGGCTGCGGGGTAGTCGGCTTCGAAGCGTTCAAAGCACGAGGCATCCGCACCGCGGAAGCCGTAGATCGCCTGATTCGGATCACCGATGACACAAAGGCTCTCGCCTTGTGGCGCAAGCAGCCGGATCAGTCGGTACTGCTGCTCGTCGACATCCTGAAACTCGTCGATCGAAATTGAGCGATAACAACTGCGCAGTTCCGCCGCAATTTCCGTCTGCTGCTCCAGGAGCTTCGTCGTCAGCCGCACGAGATCATCGAAATCGACGAGATTGCGCAGCATCAGTCCGCGCTGATAGGCGAGGAGCGTTTCGCCGATTTCTTCATCCGGAGTTGCGCTCGTCCGCTTCGCTTTCGAGATGGCGCGCAGCAGACGCTCGGACTTGCCGGGAGCGGACCCGCGTGTTTCCGCCAGGATGGCGGCCTTCTCCGTGTCGTTCGCAATCCGGAAGCCGCGGCTAAGCCCGGCCGCGGCGGCGTGCTCGCGCAGGATCGCAAGTCCAAGCGAATGGAATGTATGGATTGCCGGTCGCCCGGCCTGAGCCGGCAGCAGCTGCGCGAGGCGATCTCGCATCTCGGTCGTCGCCCGCCGCGTGAACGTGATCGCGAGACAGCTCTCCGGGGCGAAGCCGTGCGCGGCGACGAGATGGGCGATACGGTGGGTGAGGGTACGTGTCTTCCCGGAACCGGGCCCGGCGACGATAAGAAGCGGGCCCTCGATCGTCTCGGCGGCCTTGCGCTGATCATCGTCGAGCAATGGAAGAATTCCGCCGCCGTTTCCGGCGTGGCGAGCAGGTGCCGAGGTCGGCTCGCGCAACGGCACTCGCTCCTCGCAAAGTCCCGGATCGCCGCGCGCCTCTGAGGGCTGCGGGTTCGTCCGTTTGCGCGCGACGGGAGCGTTGAACGGCAGGCTTCCGCCCGCAGCCTGCAAGAGCTCCCCCTCCTCGAACAGGCGAATGACACCGTACTCTCCGTCGTAGCCGGCCTCACGGATCACCTTGCCGGCGCGCAGCCGCGCCACCGCTTCGCCGAGCAGGGAGTCAGCCCGCGCGATGTCCTCGACCGGCACCCGCTCGAGAATCTGAAGCTCCGGCCCGAGCGCGCCGATTGCGCTTTCATAGACCTGCTCGACCTTCTTGCTAGCCGGCCCGCTGTTCAAAACCTCGGCGATCATCTCCGGCAGCGGTACGAGGTTGGTTGCCTCGCCTGCCGTCGCAGGTGGCGTGGCCTCCTCCTCGCTGCGCTCCGCAAGGGACTCCACGCGGTGCAGAACTCCGATGGTGAGCCTTTGCCCGCATACCGGGCACGTGCCGTCGTGCGCGCGCGTTTCGCGCGGCTCGAATCGCACGGCGCATTTACGGTGTCCGTCGAGGTGATACTTTCCTTCCTCGGGATAGAATTCGACCGTTCCGACGTATCCTTGTCCCGTTTCGAGTGCGCTGCGGATCGCGAAGTAGTCGAGATCGCAATCGAACGCTGTCGCTTCACGCCCAAGCTTGCCGGGCGAATGTGCGTCGGAGTTCGACACGAGCCGGAATCGGTCGAGCGACGGCACGCGCCAATTCATTGCCGGATCGGACGAGAGCCCGGTCTCGACCGCAAAGATCTGTTGCGCGAGATCCCCGTAGCAATCTTCGATCGAGTCGAATCCGGACATGGACCCCAGCGCTGCGAACCACGGCGTCCAGATGTGCGCGGGCACGAGATAGGCGCCGGGGCCCGACTCCAGGGTGATCTCCAGCAGATCGCGCGAATCAAGCCCGAGAATTGGCCGACCGTCCGAGGCGATATTGCCGATCGTCGCAAGCCGCGCTGAGAAGCGATCCATCGTCTCGAAGTCCGGCGCATAGATGAGATGATGGACCTTTCGCGTCTTGTCGCTCTTCTTGTAGATCGTGGAAATTTCCACCTCGAGCATGAAGCGCGTGGCTGTTTTGCAGGCGGCTGGCAACCGCGCGAAGACCGCGCGTTCGATTTCTTCGCGCAACCGGAACAAGCCCGGCTCTGCCGGCACGAGCTTGGATTTCAGCTCCGCCGCCCACGCGGGATGCGTGAAATCGCCGGTGCCGACCAGGCCGATTCCCTTACGCGCAGCCCATTCGGCGAGGTGTTCGAGATCAAGGTCGCGGCTTGTCGCTCGCGAATATTTCGAGTGGACATGCAGGTCGGCGTGAAACCGCATCGGGGCCTGCTCTGCCCGCGTGTGCTGTGCGCGCCGCGGGCAGAGGCCACTATACGCCGCGATTCTCCGTCCGAGTGAGAAGCCCTGTGGATAGCCAAGTGTTCAATTTGGTTGCGTCAGGCAACCTCGGCGGTCCGCACCACGAAAGCTTCGCCGCGCTCCAGGAATGCGCCGACGAGCCGTGCCACGCGGTCGGGCTGGTCGAATTCGAGAGCGTGCGCGGCGCCGTAGATATAGCTCAGGTGCGAATTCGCGATGCCGGCCTTGAGGCGCCGGCCGACGTCCCCGGCGGGAGCCACTTCGTCCTTAGTACCGAACAACAGCAGCGTCCGCGCCCTGATTCGCTGCAGCGAAGCGACAAGTGCGTCGTCAAGCGACTGGCCGCCGGTATAGCTCATGGCCACCCTAATGTTGCCGGGCAGAGCCTCCGCGTAACGCGGATTCCGCGGTGCGCGCTCGGGGACAGCATGAAACAGCCGTTCGCTGTCCGCGGGATCGGTGGGCAGCGGCGCAAGGTCGCGGCTGCGCATTCCCGCGGCCGCCTCCAGCACCAATTGCTCCACGAGATCGGGATGCTTGACGGCGAGCCACAGCGCGACCCAGCCGCCGAAGGATTCCGCCATCACGTCGCAACCTTTGCCGATCGCCTTGCGAATGAACTCGGCGGCTACGCCGGCAAGCCCGTCCATTGTCCCGATCTGTGCGTGCATCGTTGTGCCGTTGAAGCCGGGCAATGTCGGCACATAGATCGTATGCTTCGTCGCCAGACGTTCGATTGCCGGCGACAGCCTCGGACCCGAGGCGCTGTGCAAGTGCAGGAGTGCAGGCCCGGTGCCGCCGATCAGGTACTGCACCTGACCCGTGGAGAGTTCGACTGTCTGTTCGACGAAATCGCTCACGGCACGCCTCACAGGCTCGCCGCTTCGGGCAGCACCTTGTCGCGAAACAACTCCATCCCGCGCCGCACGACCTTGTCGGGGATATTGCCGATCTTCATGTTCAGATTGAATCGGCCGTTGCCCAGCTCGCCTCTGATCCGCTTCATCTGCTTGATCACGGTCTTCGGGCTTCCGCACAGCACCGACCCGGCCTCGATCATCTCGTCGATGTTGCGCGCGTTCAGTGTCGCAAGCCGATTCACAAACCGTTCGCCGTATTGCTCCTGCGCGAAGAAACGCGACTTTTGCACGACGAGCCGCATCGCATCGCGGATCGAATGCATCAGCACCTTGTGAAAATAGCTGAGACCGCGGCTGAGGTGCTCCTTCGCTTCCTCGTCGCTGTCGGCAATGCAGGTGTTTTGCCCGATCAGGATGTCCTCAGGGCGCGGCTCGAAGCCGTGCCCCTCCGCCGATTGGCGGTACACGTTGATGCAGCGCTGGGCGATCTTGAGATCCGCGATCAGCGTCATGCCCATCATCGCCTTGTGCTGGCCTGCAAACTCCGCCGACTCCTCGTTGCTCGCGGACATCAATATCTTCGGGTGAGGCCGCTGCATTGGCTTCGGCCAGATCGAGACTGATGGATACTGATAGAACTCGCCCTCCCAGCCGAACGGCTCCGGCTCCGTCCACGCCTTGATGATGAGCGCCGTCGCCTCGCGCAGACGCTCGCGCGATTCTCCCGGGATGACGTTATAGGCGATGTACTCGTGCGGCACGCCGCGGATCAGCCCGGCCACGAGCCGTCCGCCACTCATCACGTCGATCATCGCGTACTCCTCGGCGACGCGGATCGGATTGAGCAGCGGAATGAGATTGCCGAGCATGGCGAGCTTGATTGATTTCGTGCGCTGGGACAGCACCGAGCCGATCAGGTTGCAGTTCGCCATCAGGCCGTACGGGCTGAAATGGTGCTCGTTGCAGCCGACCCAGTCGAAGCCGCATTGTTCGGCGAACGCCATCGTGTCGATGTAGGAATCGTAGAGCTCCTTGCCGCGCGCGGGATCGAATGTCTTGTTGCTCGCAGGCCATTGCTGCGGCGCCTCGTCGAGCTCGGTCCAGGGCATGAGATGGAAATACGAAAACTTCATTGCTCACTCCGGACCGGGTAGGCAATCCGTTTCGCTGTTCGTTTCTGCGGCTCCTCGGAGACCCACGATTCGCATGCATTGAACGCGTCGATAATTCGCTGGTGCCGCGCGAACAGCCACTCTTTGGTCTGCATGTGCGTGAACACGTAGAGCTCGCGGTCTTTGATCGCGCGGACCACCCGTTCGCCGACCATGTCGGGATCGAGACCGGCCGAGTCGAGTTCGGCATGGAGCGGGTGCGGGGCCGTCTCGAACGGGCCGCCGAAACGTGCCGGCCGACTCTCATTCGCCATGTAAATCCGTGTCCGAACAGCCGCTGGCGCGAGCACCGAGACGCCGACCGGTGTGTCGCGAAGGTCGTTCCAAAGCGACTCCGTCAGCGCTACCACCGCGAATTTCGTCGCTGCGTAGGCGCCCGCGCGGCGGTGCGGCGCGATCTGGAAGCCCGCAATCGACGCGGTGTTGACGATGTGTCCTTCGCCGCCCTGGGACCGGATGATGGGGAGAAAGGTCTGGATTCCGTACACGACACCATCGAGATTGACGCCCCTGATCCAGTCCCACTCTTCCGGTGTCACCTCCCATATGCCCTTGCTTTGAATCGTGACGCCCGCGTTGTTGCAGGCGACGTGGACCGCGCCGAACTCCTTGAGCGCCGCATCCGCCACTTTCCTCACATCTGCTCGTTGCGAGACGTCGGCCGAGACCGCGATTGCTTTCCCGCCGAGTGCACGCACGCTCGCGAGCGCGGCTGCCAGGCGGTCTCCATGAATGTCGGAGAGGACCACGGACATCCCGCTTTTCGCGAACGCGCGCGCCATGCCCAATCCGATCCCCGAGGCGGCGCCGGTCACCACCGCCGTCTTGCCTTCCAGCTGCTGCATGGATGACGACCCCGTTGGCTCTGGGGCGACTATAGCATCGACCGCATCTTCAGTGCCTCAGCGCGGCCTCGTGGCCAGGCCGCGATCAAGCTTGGCGAGAAGCCGCAGCAAGGTCTTGCGTTCTCCCGCCGAGAGGGACGCGGTCGCTGTTTCGTCGTGTGCAAGGCCGGCCCTGAACGCCGCCTCAGCCTTCTTCTGTCCGCCTGTGCTGAGGAAATGCCCCGTGGTGCGCCTATCGCCCGCAATCGCGCGCCGCTCGACCCAGCCCGCGCGCACCAGCCGGTCCACGAGTTTGGTCAAGTTCGGTCCGTGTGCGGCAATCGCGTGGGCGAGCGCCCCGTGCTGGATACCGGGGTTGGAATGAATCGCGATCAGTACGGCGAAACCGCCCGGACTCACGCGCAGATGGGCGAGCCGTTCATAATAGAATTGGAACAGCCGCACCTGGACGACACGGGTTAGGTGGCCGGCAAAAAGGTCCAGCGAAGAGAAGTCGACCACGGCGCCGTTCAAGCGCCGTACGTCTTCCGTTTGCCTGTCGCGCAATCCGCGTCGCATGCGCGTTGAAATCCAGTTAGTTATATTTTATAAATATCTTGCCGGCTGCCGCTTGTCACGACCCGGCCAACAAGAAAGAAAGCGTAGAGCAGGGAGGACGCCGATGGCCCGCAGCGTTGATCGCATTCTCACGACCCATGTGGGCAGCCTTGTTCGGCCGCCGCAACTCGTCGAGTACATCGAAGCAATCGAAAAGGGCATGAAGGTCGATATGAAGGCATTCGACGCACTGCTTCAGCAGTCCGTCAACGATGTCGTCAAGCGACAGGAGCAGGCCGGCATCGATATCGTCAGCGACGGAGAGTACGGAAAATTCCGTTCCTGGTCATTCTATGTGTTGGACCGGCTTGATGGCATCGAAGAGCGGAGCATCGAGGTGCCGGTCGGCGCAGGCAAGGACCGAACCCTGTTCCCGGAGTTCTACGCGGAATATTTCCCGACTCAGCGCCTGCCGAAGCGTGGAACGGTCGTCACCGTCGGACCGGTGAAATACAAAGGCCAAGCAGCGCTCCGGAAGGATATCGAGATTTTCAAGAACGCGCTCAAAGGCGCGAACGTCGAGGGGTTTCTGCCGGTCGTCGCGCCCGCGAGCGCAGCACCGCGCTTCCAGAACGAGTACTACAGGAACGAGGAGGAAGCGCTGTTCGGCTTCGCCGAGGCGCTCCGCGAGGAATACAAGACGATCATCGACGCTGGCCTCTACGTGCAGATCGACGATGCCTTCCTTCCCTACATGTACGACGTCGCCTTCGCCGGCACGGATCTGCAGAGCTATCGCAGGTGGGCATCGGTACGCATCGACGCGCTGAACCATGCGATCGAAGGCCTGCCTGCAGAGAAGATCCGCTATCACATATGCTGGGGCAGCTTTAACACGCCTCATGTGAGCGATGTCGCATTGAAGGACATCGTCGATCTCGTGCTCAAGGTGAAAGCCGGCGCCTACTGCATCGAGATGGGCAACCCGCGCCACGAACATGAGTGGCGTGTCTGGGAAACCGTGAAGTTGCCCGCCGGCCGAAAGCTTGTTCCTGGCGTGATCAGCCACTCGACCAACGTCGTCGAGCACCCCGAGCTGGTCGCCGAGCGGCTCGTGCGGGTCGCGAAGCTCGTCGGCCGCGAGAACGTCATGGGCGGCACCGACTGCGGGTTCGCGCAGGCTCCGCATGTGAAGCGCGTGCATCCGTCAATCATGTGGGCGAAGCTCGAAGCGCTCGCCGAGGGAGCTCGCATCGCCTCACGCGAGCTCTGGGGCCGAAAAGCGGCCTGATCGTTCGCCTAGCTGGACTCGCGCCGCGACGAGATAGCTGTATACATTCCGGCAGGTGGCCCATAAGAGCACGTGCAAATCCAGGGGTCGGCGATCAATTTCAGGCAGCCCTGTATACAACCGTGCGACGGCGGTTGGACGCTTGGCCCGAAGGGCGAAGTTCGCCGACCCCGAGAGAGTTCAACGCTTAAAGGGGATGAGACATGACGGTAAAAAGCCTTGAGGACCTCGTTCGAGGTTCGAAAAGCATTACGGCTCTTCTGTACAACCAGCAGACCGGCCCGAACGTCTACCCGGGCGTTCCCCCCGAATACACCAATTGGCGTGATGAGGTGCGCGCGTGGCAGGAAACCTGCGTGCTGTTCAACCAATCGTACCACATGGTCGAGCTGGTGGTTGAAGGACGCGATGCGTCCAAGCTCCTGTCCAACCTCGCGTACAACAGCTTCAACGGTTTCACAGTCGGCAAGGCGAAGCAGTTCGCACCTTGCAGCTACGACGGCTACGTCATCGGCGACGTAATCCTCTTCTATGTCGCGGAGAACCAATTCGTGATGGTCGGCCGCGCACCGGCGATCAATTGGGTCGAGTATCACGCCGCTACTGGCGGCTACGATGTCCGGACCGAGCGCGACGAGCGAACGGCGGCTCGAAAGGATCCCAGCCGCCGCCGATCCTATCGCTTTCAGGTGCAGGGACCGAACGCAATGAAGGTAATCGCGAAAGCGACGGGCCGGCCGGTGCCTGAGGTGAAGTTCTTCAATATGACCAAGCTCAGCATTGGCGGTCGGACGATGTGGGCCTTGCGCCATGGGATGGCCGGGCAACCGGGGCTCGAGTTGTTCGGGCCCTGGGACGAGGGCGAAGACGTGCGTCAGGCTCTGATCGAGGCCGGAAAAGATTTTGGGATGCGGCTCGTCGGCGGGCGCGCTTACTCGTCAAACACTGTCGAGTCCGGTTGGATTCCGTCGCCGCTGCCGGCCGTCTATACCGGAACCTCGATGAAGAAGTACCGCGAGTGGCTGCCCGCCGCCGGCTACGAGGCCAAGACGTCGATCGGCGGAAGCTTCTACTCCGACCGCATCGAGGATTACTACTTCACCCCGTGGGATCTCGGGTACGGCCACATCGTCAAGTTTGACCACGATTTCATCGGCCGCGAAGCGCTCGAAAGGATGGCCGGCAAGACTCATCGCAAGAAGGTCACGTTGGCGCTGAACGACGAAGATGTGCTGCGCGTGATCGGCACCGCCTTCAAGGAGCCGGGCAAGCGAAACAAGTTCGTGGAGTTCCCGAGCGCGGTGTACTCCATGCACCCGTACGACGTCGTGCTCGTCAAGGGGAAGCCGGCCGGCGTTTCTACTTGGATCAGCTACAGCGCAAACGAGGGCAAGATGCTTACGCTCGCGGTGCTCGATGCCGCGCACAGTACGCCGGGCACCGAGATCACGCTCGTCTGGGGCGAACCGGGAGGAGGGTCGGCAAAGCCGCTGGTCGAGCGTCACGTTCAAACGGAGATTCGTGGCATCGTCTGCCCCGTGCCTTACTCTCAGGTGGCAAGAACCGACTATGCGGAGGGCTGGCGCACCAAGGCAAAGGCGTCTTGAGGCGTAGCCGCGCGCGCGGGAGCGTTGACGAGTGAAGCGAAGCGAAGACCGAATCCTCACGACGCACGTTGGCAGTCTGATTCGTCCGCCGGAATTGCTGGAGGCAGCGGCGGCCGCAAAGGAAAAGCCCGACGCGCAGCGGAAACATCTCGACGCAGTGCGTGCCGCCACGATCGACGTCGTCAGGCGACAGGTCGAGGCCGGCGTCGACATCGTCAATGACGGCGAATACGGCAAGTCGAGCTGGGCCAACTACGTGCTGGACCGGCTATCGGGTTTCGAGGCCCGGCCCGACAAACTCTTTGAGGCAGTCTGGCTGGGGCGCGATCGCTTTCGCTTCCGGGAGTTCATGCAGAAGGAATTTCCGCGGGGCGCCACCGGCATTCCTGGCCACGTTTGTATCGGGCCGATCAAGTATCGCGGACACGACGCGGTGCGGCGGAACATCGCCGACCTGAAAGCGGCGCTCGCCTCGGTCAACGCCACTGAAGGCTTCTTTACCGCGGTTGCGCCGGCCAGCACGGGCTATGACGCGGAGAACCAGTTCTACAAGAACGAACGCGACTACGTTTATGCGATCGCGGAGGCGCTCCGCGAAGAGTACCTCGAGATCTACCACGCGGGGCTCGTGCTCCAGGTCGATGATGCCGTGCTCGCGAACATGTACGACGAGCTCGTGCAGAAGAGCCGGAAGCACTACTCTGATTGGGCAGAGTTGCGCGTGGAGGCGTTGAATCACGCACTGCGCGGGATTCCCGAGGATCGCATCCGCTATCACATTTGCTTCGGCAGCTGGCACGTGCCGCATGTCGCGGACGCGCCGCTTGAGGCGATTGTCGACCTCATGCTGAAGGTGCGCGCCGGCGCTTACTCGATCGAGGCTGCCAACGTGCGCCACGAGCACGAATGGCGCGTTTGGGAGAAGGTAAAGCTGCCGCCCGGCAAGATCCTGATTCCAGGTGTCGTTACTCACCACACCACGACGGTCGAGCATCCGAGGCTCGTCGCCGACCGCCTGATTCAGTTTGCGAAGGTCGTCGGCCGCGAGAACCTGATCGCCGGCACCGACTGCGGCTTCGCCCAGCTCGAGGGGATTCAGCGTGTCCATCCGCAGGTGATGTGGGCAAAGCTCGAGGCGCTCGCGGAAGGCGCCCGGATCGCGTCGCAGGAATTGTGGGGCAAGAAGGCGGCCTAGGCTCAACCGGCCGCGATCTTGTTGAACAGGGCGGCGAGTTGCTCCGGCACGGTGATGTGCGGATTGTGGCTCGCATCGATCTCGTAGTAGGTCCATCCCTCGCGCTTCGCGCGCTCGGCGAATTGCCGGAACGGGTCGCCCGGCGGCGTCCGCTTGCAATAGATGTACGTGCGAGGCGGCAGGTTCTTGCCCGTGAGGCGGACCGGCGAGGCGATTGTCTTGATCGGCTGCGGCATCCGCCGCGGTGCGGCCCACTCGACGTCGCTCGGCGCCGTGTCGGGCGGCATCGGATTCGGCGATACGCGCCAGCCGTCATCCGCGGCTTGACGCATCTTCCGTCCGTGTTCGCCCACGTAGTCGAGCAGGCACTTGCCGTCCTCGGGGGCGAACGCGTCGAGATAAACGAGCTTGGCGAGCCGGCCGCGGGCGCGATCGGCGACGCCGGTAGCAACCATGCCGCCGTAACTGTGGCCGATCAGCACGACGTCGTTCAGGTCCTCGAACTCGAGGACATTGATGATGTCCTGTATATGCGTGTCGAGGTCGACCGAAGGATTTGCGAGATGCGAGCGCTCGCCGACGCCGGTACAGGTCGGAGTCCAGAATTCGTGCCCGGCGGCGCGCATGAGCGGGCGCATCTTCTTCCAGGCCCAGCCTGCGGACCATGCTCCATGAGCGACGACGAAAACCGCCAAGACGACCCCCCGTGCTGCCGCAGGTTATGGCAGCATCGCGCGCAAGCGGGCAAACGCTAATTCATCACGAAAACCGCGAAGGAAGTTTTGCATGAGCGAAAGGAGCCGGCCGCCGTTTCGTGCCGATCACGTCGGCAGCCTCTTGCGGCCGAAGGAATTGCTCAATGCGCGTGCCGACCGGGAGGCTGGCCGCATCTCGGCGACCGAGCTTCGGCAGATCGAGGATACCGCAATCCGCGACGTGGTCCGATTGCAGGAGGACATCGGCCTACATGCTGTGACGGACGGCGAGTACCGGCGTACGGACTGGGTCATCGACTTCAAGTATCAGCTCGGCGGCGTAACCAGGCTCGACAACGTGATCAAAGTCCCGTTCGAGGGGGAGCACGGAAAGATTGACTGGCAGTTCGTCGAATACCGCGTCGACAAGCTGAACCTCGATCACTGCATTTTTGGTGACGACTTCAAATTTCTGAAGTCCGTCGCCCGCGCGACGCCAAAGCTCACGCTGCCCTCGCCCAGCATGATGCACTACCCGGGCGGCCGCGGCATCGACCGCAAAGTCTATCCGGACATGGAAGAGTTCTTCGACGATCTTGCCAAAGTCTACGCAAAGCAGATCGAAGCCCTCGCCGCGCTCGGCTCTACGTATCTGCAGCTCGACGACACCAGCCTCGCTTTCCTCAACGATCCCAAGCGCCGCGCAGCCATCGGCGAGGGAGCCGAAACCCAGCACCTTCGCTATATCAAGTTATTCAATGACTCGATTAGGGGTCGGCCCGCCGGCGTGACGGTCTGCACGCATCTCTGCCGGGGCAATTTCAAGTCTGGTTGGCTGGCGGAGGGAAGCTACGAACACGTCGCCGAGGCGCTGTTCGATCAGCTTGCGGTCGACGGCTTCTTCCTTGAGTACGACGATGCACGCTCCGGTAGCTTCGAGCCGCTTCGCTTCGTGCCCAAGGGCAAGATGATTGTGCTTGGCCTTGTCACAACGAAAAGACCGGCCTTGGAGAGCAAGGACGCGCTCAAGCGCCGTATCGATGAGGCGAGCAAATTCGTGCCGCTCGACCAGCTGTGTCTCAGCCCGCAGTGCGGGTTCGCCTCCACCTCGGAAGGAAACCTGCTTTCGATCGAGGATGAAATGGCGAAGCTGCGGCTTGTGGTTGAGACCGCCCAGGAGGTTTGGAAATAACCGCATGGACGCTCGCCACGTGGGCGAATTCCCATGACGGGCTATATGACGCGCCCAATTGTCGACCGTCGGAGCGAATGTTATAGGTCATAACTAAGAGACGGGGCCCTCGGGTTTCGCTAAGCTTGGGGCAACGCCGCACGATGAAGAACGTCTCGCGACAAGCGAGCCATACAGGCGATGAGTAGGAGGGACGCCAGAATGAAATTCCATCGCATTTTTTCAATTCCGGCCGTTGCATTTGCCGGGGCGTTGTTCGCCAGCCAGACGGCGATCGCGCAGACTGAACTCGTCTTTGGCAACTGGACGCCGCCGCGCGAATACCAGAATGCGCAGGTGATGCCGTACGTCTTCGAGCAGATCGCGAAGGAGACGAACGGCGCGATCAAGTGGAAGCTGATTGCCGGCGGGCAGCTCGCCGACGGCAAGACCACGTTCACCGCGGTCAAGGACAACCTGATGCAGGGCGGGCTCGCGATCGCGACCTACGTCCCGAATCTCGTGCCGTCGCTCGGCGCCATCTACACGACCGTCATTATTGGTCACAACGATGTGGTCGCAGCGAGCGGCGCGGCAATGGAGACGTTCTACTTGAACTGCCCGTCGTGCCTCGAGGAATTCAGGGCGTTGAACTCCGTGCCGCTCAGCGGCTGGACCAGCTCGGCCTATCTGCTTGCCTGCCGCGAGCCGGTAAAGTCGCTCGCGGACCTAAAGGGCAAGCGTGTGCGGGCGACCGGCGGAAATGCGGACTATATGCGGACCGCAGGCATGGTGCCCGTGGGCGCGACACTGGTTGAGGCCGTAAGCCTGCTTCAGCGCGGCGGCATCGACTGCCAGCATGGCGTCGCCGATTGGATGCGCACGTTCGGCTATGCGGATTTCGCAAAGTACGTGATCGACTATCCGCTCGGTCTTTCCGGGCCGGCGATTGGTTGGATGCTGAACCGCGACGCCTGGAACAAGTTCACGCCGGAGCAGAAGAAGATCCATATGAAGTACGCGGCGTGGATGAGCGCGAAGATCGCGATCGGCTACTTCCTCATTGCCACCGAGGAATCGCTGCAGACGATCATCAAGGATAAGGGAGTTACCCTGGTCAAGGTGAACAACGCGGAGTTCGACGCGGTCGGCGAAGCCTACAAGAAGCAGCAGCGCGCGACGAACATTGCGACCGCCAAGGGTTTCGGCGTAAAGGATCCGGAGAAGATCATCGAGACCTATGAGCGACTGCTCGACAAGAAGTGGCGCGCACTTTCGAAGGACATCGGTCGCGACATCGACAAGTTCACCGAAGTCCTGAATCGCGAAGTGTTCTCCAAGATCGACATCAACAAGCTCTGACGCTTGCGATCGGGCGCGGGGCCGAGAAGTATTTTGCCCCGCGCCGGCAAACCCCAACAAGTCATAAGCAACGACACTGCCTGCTTGAACGGGAAAGACGTCAGGGAGGATGCGTTCCGCGCGCGGGACTAGACAGTCGCTCGGACCGGCGGGGCCTTCATGAAGACCGTTGACAAGCTGCTCGAATGGCTCGAGTGGCCAATCAATCTGCTCCTCTGGATCGGCCTCATCGCCGGCTTCCTGATGATGATCCATGTGAGTGCGGACGTCACCGGACGCACCGTCTTCAATCGGCCGTTCGCCGGCACCACCGAAATCGTGTCGGCCTGGTACATGGTCGCGGTCTGTTACCTTCCCTGGGCATGGCTCACGCGGAACGACAATCACATCATCGCCGGCGTGTTTGAACGTATCGGCACCGCATGGTTCGGCTATTGGATCGAGATTGCGGTGAAGATTTTCATGCTCGTCTACGTAAGCGTCTTTGCGTGGCAGACCGCAGTTCGCGCGTTACAGCAGACGCGCGCTGGTGAGGTCTGGGAAGCCGCCGGAGGTTTCATTCCGGTGTGGCCCAGCCGATGGGTGCTCCCGGCTGCCGCGATACTGATGGGAATCTACCTCGTCCTTAGGATCGCGCGAGACGTGGGACGCGGGTATCGCCCGGATCAACACAAAATCGACGTGCGGGAGGGTGGCGTTTGAGCACCCTCACGATTTCGCTCGGCAGCCTCGCTTTCATCCTTCTCCTGATCGGCCTCCGCGTCCCGATTGGCGTTTCGATGGGCGCCGTTGCGTTCTGTGGCCTTTGGTACCTGCGTAACCTGGATGTAGCGCTGAGCGTGCTGCGCGATACGCCGTTCGTGTTCGCCGCCAACTGGGATCTGTCGGCAATTCCGATGTTCCTGCTGATGGGCGCAGTCGCGAGCAATTCCGGCATCGGCACGGCGCTTTTCCGTACGGCGGTAGCCTGGTTAGGGGCGTTGCCCGGCGGTCTTGCGGTCGCGACGAACTGGGCATGCGCGGGATTTGGCGCTGCGTCCGGATCGAGCATTGCCGCCGCCGCAGTCATGGCTCGCCTCGCGATTCCGGAAATGCTGAAGCACAAGTACGACAAGGGACTTGCCACCGGCGTTTGCGCAAGCGGCGGAACGCTCGACGCACTGATTCCGCCGAGCATCGTGTTCGTGATCTACGGCATTTTCGCCGAGGTCTCGATCGTCAAGCTACTGCTCGCCGGCATCCTGCCGGGCATTCTCACGGCGTCCGTGTACATGATCATGATCATGGGGCGCGCGTGGCTCAATCCGAAGGTCGCGCCGCCGATCCGCTTCGAAGACCGCGCCGCGCTTTGGCGCGAGCGTTGGGCGTCCCTCGGCGAAATTTGGCCCGTGCTCGTCCTGATCCTCGGCGTGATCGGCGGATTGTACGGCGGCGTTGTGACACCGACCGAGGGTGGCGCCGCCGGCGCTCTCCTTGCCGTGGTGATCGGCGTCCTCCGGCGCAGATTGAACTGGCAGGGGTTCGTCGACAGCTTCAAGGATGCGATCGGCACCACCGCGCAGCTGTTCTTCGTCGGCATCGGTGCCGTGATTTACATTCGCTTTCTCGCGCTTGCCGGCACTGCGGACATGTTCACGCAATTGATCGGAGCTTGGGCGGTCGATCCGCTGTTGCTCGTGATCGCTGCGTCGCTCATCTATCTCGTGCTGGGCATGTTTCTCGATCCGCTCGGGATGATCCTGTTGACCATACCGGTGCTGGTCCCAATGTTCGCCGCGCTCGACCTCGATCTCGTGTGGTTCGGTGTGCTGGTGGTAAAGTATATCGGCATCGGGCTGCTCACGCCGCCGGTCGGTTTCAACGTCTACGTCGTCAAGAACGTGGTCGGGGATCAGATTCCGCTTGAGACGATCTTCAAGGGTTGCTTCTGGTTTCTCGGCTGCGAGGTGATCATCATGTCGCTCTTGATCGCTTTCCCGGAAATTTCTCTCTGGTTGACACGCGGATTTTGAGCGGGTCTCTGGCTTCACGGTAGGCTCCTGCCCACTTACCAGCCGGTCCGAACAGGAAGCCCGGTGAAACGAGGCGTCTGCCCCTTCATTGCTATTGACGCCAACCGGCGCCTTGCTCACGATCTGTTCGGGTGTCGAGCGTCGCCGCACACAAACAGCGCCGGCAGCCGTCGTGAACGCGCCGTGTTCGCGCTCAAAGGGAGGAAATAATGCGTAAGTCCGCACTCAAGCTTGTGCTCGCCGCAACCGTGGTGACGCTAGGCACGCCGCTCGCGCTGACTTCGTCGGCTGTCGCGCAGCAGGAAATTCAACTTACCGTGGCCGCCGGGCAGCCGCTGCGGGCGATGCGTCCGTTGCAGATGGTCGAAGATTTCTTCATTCCCGAGGTCGACAAGCGCATCAAGGCTGCCGGCCTCGACAAGAAGTACAAGATAAACTGGAAGACAGCTTGGGCCGGCTCGCTGCTCAAGCCGACGCAGGTGTTGGAAGGAACGCGTGACGGCATTACCGACATTGGCTTTGAGCCGACGATCTTTCACCCCGACAAGCTGCCGCTCGAGCAGATTTCCTTTGTGACACCGTTCACTACCTCGAACGTCGTGCAGGTCGGCAAGGCGATCGACACGCTGCACGCTTCAATTCCCGAGTACAAAGCGCAGTACGACAAGTTCAACGTCGTTCGCCTCGCGGGCTCCAGCTATGACTCATACGAATTGTTCTCGACCTTCCCGGTCAAGAAGTTAGAAGACGTGAAAGGCAAGAAGATCGCGACGGCGGGCGCCGCGTTGCAGTGGTTGCGCGGCACTGCGGCGACCCCGGTACAGAGCAACATGACGCTTTATTACAACAACGCGAAGACCGGAGTGATCGACGGCTTCATCATCTTTCCCTCATCGATTCCGGGCATGAAGTATCCGGAAGCCGCACCCTACGTGACGAAGGTCGGCTTCGGGGCGCAGTACGCCGCCGCGCTCATCATCAATAAGGGGGTGTACGACAAGCTGCCGCCGGAACTGCGCAAGATCCTCCACGAAGCTGGTCAGGCTTGGACGGCTTCTGCGGACAAAGTCATGCTTGAGCTGGGCGATGCCGGCTTCAAGTCGGTCTCCGGTTTCTCGGGCGGTCAGGCCTTCGAATTGCCACGCGACGAGCAAGCAAAATGGGCGGCCGCGATGCCGAATATCGCCAGGGAATGGGCGGACGGCATGGACAAACAGAAGTTACCCGGCTCCAAGGCGCTCACCGCCTACATGGCTGAGATGCGTAAGATTGGCGCCAAGCCGATTCGCGACTGGGACAAGAACTGATCGCGGACTTCAGTACGGTCGCCGTTCGTGTCGAGGTCGCGACAGACTTCGTCGGAGAGGGAATCAGGGGCGCCGCGCGACGGCGCCCCTCGTTCGTGGTTCGGCGGCGTCACCCGCGTTCTGAACGCGGTCGGCACCTTGCTGATCCTGGCGATGGCGATTGCCGTGAACTCGGACATCGTCGGTCGCAACGCGTTCAATCATCCACTGCCCGGCGTGCTCGAGTTCGTCGGTCTGTCGATCGTCGCGATCGTATTCTTGCAGATGGCGAACACGCTGCGCGAAGACCGTCATGTCTCTAACGACATCATCATGCAGGCCGTTGCTCACTCGCGCCCGCGTTTCGCGCAATTCTCCTTTGCCCTGTTCTACGCGATCGGCGCGGCGCTCATGGCGCTGATCGTTTGGTTCGTCTGGCCCATTCTCGTGAACAGTTATGTCGGCGGCTACTATCAGGGCACCGCTGGCGTGATCGAGATTCCGACCTGGCCTTTTATCGTCGCCATCATTGTCGGTGCGGCGGCAACCTCCGCCCAATTCCTGCTGCTCGCCTGGCGCGCCTTGCGGCGAGCAAGCCTGCACGAGTCTGCCTAGGTCATGAGCGAGATCGCGATCGGAACCGTTTGTCTGCTCGCGAGCCTGTTTCTGATTCAGACCGGCATGCACATCGGCGTCGCGCTGATGCTTCTCTCCTTCCTGGGCGTCTGGGCGATCAAGGGACTTGATGTGGCGGGAAAGCTGCTTGGCAGTTCGGTGACGAGCTCGATCGCTTCCGATGCGTATGCGGTCATTCCTCTGTTCGTGCTGATGGGCCTGTTCGTGTCGACCACGAACGTTGGGCGCGACACGTTCGATGTTGCGGCGTTGCTATTACGTCGTGTCCGCGGCGGCCTCGGCATGGCGACGGTCGCGGCAAACGCGGTCTTTGCCGCCTGCACCGGTACAACCATCGCCTCAGCCTCTGTGTTCACGAAAGTCGCCGTGCCGGAAATGGTCCGACACGGGCATACGACGAGGTTTTCTGTCGGTGTGGTCGCCGGGAGTTCCGTGCTGGGAATGCTGATTCCGCCCAGCATCCTGATGATCATTTTTGGCGTGATCGCGAACGTCTCCATTGCCGATCTGTTCACGTCGGGCATTCTTCCCGGCATTCTGCTCTCCGCCGCCTTCTGTCTCACCATCTCGCTGCTCAGCTATTTCCGGCCGGCCTTCGTCGCCGCGGATCCCGCAGCGTTGCGGGGCGGATACGAGGGCCCCCTCGACGATGCGCCCGTCTGGCGGATCGCCGGCAAGTTCCTGCCGATTGTTGTTCTCGTCGGCATCGTGCTTGGAGGGATCTACGGCGGCTTCTTCACGCCCACTGAGGCGGGCGGGGCCGGGGCCTTGGCTGCCTTTCTGATCGCGTTCGTCCGCCGGGAATTGACGCTCAAGGTCTTCTGGGAGGTGGCGCTGGAGACCGGGCGGGTGACCGCCGCGATCTGCTTTCTGCTGATGGCGGCCGCCCTCTATGCGCAGATGCTCACGCTTTCCGGGCTTCCCTTTGCCGTGGGGCGTTGGCTGCAGACCGCCGAGTTGCCGTTCCTTTCCATCCTGATCGGCTACCTGATTGTCGTCGTGGTGCTCGGCTGTTTCCTCGATTCGGTGTCGATCATGCTGATCGTGCTGCCGTTCGTGATCCCGGTGTTCGACGCGATGGGGGTCAACCTGGTCTGGCTCGGATTGATATCCATCATTGCGATCGAAATCGGCCTGCTCACGCCCCCTCTGGGGATCGCCGTTTTCGTCGTGAAAGCCAATCTGGAGGACCAGAGGATCCGCACCTGGGACATCTTTATGGGCACGATGCCGATGACCCTCACGATGGGTGCTGTGCTGGCCATTTGTGTCCTGTTTCCCAAGATCGCCCTTCTCCTGGTGGGCCAGCGCTGGAGCTGGTGGTAGTGGCGCGGGGCGCGTTGTCGCCAAGGACTCAGTGGGAGCGCGCAAATGATGCGGCAGAAGACCGAACACATGGTCCGGCGCTGGATGGAGCAGCGCTGGGCAATCGACTCCGTGATCCAGGCCGTCGGCATGGAGTGGGATCAGCCGCGGCTGATCTATACGATATATCCGGCCGGTCCCGACGCCGTAGCCGATTTCCGCACGGTCGGCATGCGCGTCAAGAAGTTCGCGGACATGCACCGTGAGCTTGCCGCCGCTGCGCGGCGACGCGAAACCAAGGCGGAGAATTTCGAGAAGCAGAACCGGCTCGTGGCCGCACGGGAGAGCTATTTCATCGCTTCGATGCTTTATTCCGCCGCGCGCTGGCCAATCTTCGAGAACAACGCGCTTTCGATCGACTACAACGCCCGCATGGTGAAGTGTTACGACAAGTTCGCCGCCCACATGAACCGCCCAATCGAGCGCTTCGAGATTCCGTTCGGCGGAGAGGGCAAGTTCCTTCCCGGCTACCTGCACCTGCCGCACAAGCCGGCGCCGGGCGAGAAATTTCCGCTCGTGATCGGCATCGACGGAATGGACGGATCCAAGGAGATCATGTGCTCGATGTACGGCGATCGCTTCCTCGAGCGCGGCTTCGCCAATTTCATCTACGATGGGCCAGGACAAGGGGAGTGCACGATCCACGATCTGCACGTGACGCCCACCAACCACTTGGACGCGGCGCTTGCCGTTTGCGAGCGCCTGATCCAGCACCCGAACATCGACAAGGACCGCATCGTTGTCTGGGGCATAAGCTTCGGCAGCTTCTTCGCGCTACAGGCGGCCGCGGCCCTCGCCGAACGCATCAAGGGCGTCGCCGTGACCTACGTCAACCACGACCCCGGTCTCGTCAACCTGATGGAGATGTCGTCGCCCTCCTTCAAGATGCGTTTCATGTACATGGCCGGCTTCGACGACGAGGAGAAGTTCGACGAGTTCGCGCGCAAATTTTCCGTGCTTCCGCTCGCCGACCAGATCAAGTGTCCGGTTCTCGTGCAGGGCGGGGAAGACGACGAGCTCTCGCCGATCGAGCATTCGGCGGCGCTCGTCGAGAAGCTCAGAGTTCCGAAAAAATTCGTTGTCTACGAAGGCGAGCGCCACGCGATCGGCGGCAACACGGCCGCCTATCTCGGCGAGAGCTGGTCGGTGATGCTTGCCGACTGGTGCGTCGACCGGGTCGAGGGCAGGCCCGCGCCGAACGAACGCGTTCACATCAACTCGCTCGGTCAGGCGACCGTCACACCCTACTGAGATGACAAAGCCCGATCTCAGACTCGACGCGCGTCTAATGGCGATCGTCGAGGCCGAGTATCCGCGTTTCAGTGATGCGGAGATGAGTCGCCGGCGCGAATTGGTCGAGCGAGCGATGCAGGACGTTGGGGTCGACCACCTGCTCGTCTATGGCGCCGGCTTTCGCGGCGGCGCGGTGCATTGGGTCAGTGATTGGCATACGACGTACGAGGCAGCGCTCGTCGTCACGCCGGGAAAACGCGACACGCTTTTTGTGCAGTTCTACAATCATCTTCCCCTGGCTCGGAGGATGATGTCGATGATCGACGTGCGGTGGGGCGGGGAGCAAACGATCCGATCGGTGGCCACCGAGTTGAGCGCGCGCGGCGCAAAGGCGGACCGCGTAGGCGTCATGGGTGCGTTGCCGATCGGGAATTACAAGGCGCTATCCGCGAAGTTCGGCGACGTGAAGGACCTCAATCGCGTCTACTTCGGGCTTCGAATGATCAAGTCCGCGGAGGAGATCGACTGGGCGCGGATCGCGGCACGCCTCTCCGATCTTTCGATCGAGGCACTCCGGCGCGAAATTCGCCCGGGCATCGACGAGCGCGATCTCGGCGCGATCGTCGAAGGCGCCTACAC
>DATBJU010000085.1:0-10328 GCA_036556265.1 Xanthobacteraceae bacterium
GCATGCATCAAGTGGAGGCGAGCGATCCCGCGATCAGTCGGGGCGTCGACGTTTCGAGCGAGGGGTTCAGGACGCCGATCGACAAGTTCGGCCTCTTCCTGAAGTCGCCGACGAGCGTCGTCGGCGCCGGCCAGGGCATCGAGCTTGCGTTTCCCGATCGCCGCAGCGACTACGAGGTGGAACTCGCCGTGGTAATCGGCGAGAAGGTGAAAAACGTGAGCGCCCGCGCCGCGATGGATTGCATTGCCGGCTATTGCGTCGGCCTCGACATCTCGGTCCGCGGCACCGAAGATCGCAGCTATCGCAAGTCGCCGGATAGTTACACCGTGCTCGGGCCCTGGCTCGTGACCGCCGACGAGATCGAAGATCCGGGATCGCTCGGGCTGCGTCTCGCCATCGACGGCGAGGTGCGCCAGGACGCAAATACGTACGATCTGATCGTCGGCGTTCCGGAGCTGATCGAGCGCGCCTCCAGGCTTTTCACGCTCTATCCGGGTGACGTGATTTTGACGGGCACGCCAGCCGGTGTCGGACCGTTGCGCGCCGGACAGACAATTCGCGCGACGATCGACGGGATCGGCGCGATGGACGTCAAAGTCCGCTAGCCGGGCAACCGTCAGAACCTTCGCCGCGCCGAAAGACCACCCGCGCCTCGCTTGGCGGCCGCCCACTGCTTCTGCCGCTCGGCCAACTCGCTGCGCTTGATCTTCTCCGCGCCGAGTACAAGCCCGTTTGGCGTCTTCTGTTTGGTCGAAACGACGATTTCGTCCTCCGCCACGACGCCAAGATCCACGTCCCGTTCCGGCAGAATGACGATCGCATGCATGCCGATCCAGACGCTGACCTGCTTGTCCTCGTCGGCCGCAATTTTCGCCCAGCGCTTCAGATCCTCATAGTACGGTGAGCGCAGCCAAGCGCCTGGCGTGCTCATGTCCACGTGTGCGGCGATGCGTGCGCCGTTCAGTTCGGTACGCAGCACGATTTTCGACCTGGATGGCACCCAGTGTTCCCCGACTTCCTTATGCGTCAGCCAAAGGCAGAAGAAATCCCGGCAGGTCGCGGGCCGCGTCGGATGAATTTTGCAGCCATGGCCCGGATCGCAGTGCTTGCACCATTGTCCGGCCGGACTCTCCGTCTCCACGATCTTAAGCACCTTACAGCAGAGGCTGCACGTGCCGCACGCGCGACCCGCCACGATCTGCGGCGGGGCCGGCGCGGAGCCCTTCGACGGAACATCGGGCATGGCTACGTGTTCACCGCACCGCCGTCGACCGCAATCGTCTGGCCGGTGATGAAATCGCTGTCGGCCGACGCGAGAAAAATCAGTGTGCCGACGAGATCCGGCGGGTAGGCGTCGCGTTTGATCGCGCGCCGCTGGATCGTGACGTCGCGCGCGTGCGCGACGTGGGTCGGATTCTGCTCGACGACCGTGTCGCTCAGCGTGAACCCGGGCGCCAGCGTATTGACGCAGATTCCGTGCTCTCCAAGCTCGCGCGAGAGCGAGCGGGTCATGCTCATGATCGCGCCTTTAGAGGTCGAGTAGTGGAGCAGCCACGGGATTCCACGGAACGCGGTGCCCGAGCCGATGTTGATGATCTTGCCGTACTTGCGCGCGATCATGTGCGGAGCGACGTGCTTAGCCATGAGGAATGACCCGCGCACGTTCACGGCCATCACCTTGTCCCAGGTTTCGACGTCGATCTCGGTGAATTTTTGCTCCTGTACCGTCGCGTAGAGCGCGGCGTTGTTCACGAGCACATCGATTTTGCCGAAGCGTTCGACCGTCTTCGCGACAAGCGCCTTCACGGATTTCTCGTCGCTGACGTCGAATCGCATGCTTTCCGCTGCACCCTGCCCGTGCTTGCCCACGATTTCCTTGGCGACGTCGGCCCCGTCGGCGATATCCGCCACCATCACTTGCGCGCCTTCGCGCGCGAGCGCCGCGCAATAGTGGCGGCCGATGCCCTTCGCCCCGCCGGTCACGATCGCGGCCCTTCCGTCCAGCCTGCCCATGTGGCTCCCCTGTCCCTTCACGTTAGTGGACTGGCGGCGGCGGCGCCAGATTTTCGATGTCTCGCCTGTTGCGACGACGTCCCGCGTGCGTTAGGTGCGGGCGCTCCAGCGAAGCGAAACCATGCCTGATACAGCCGCCGATAAACGCACGATCCGCGAACTCGTGGAAAACTGGGCCATCTGGCGCGACGCGCGCCTGTGGGACCAATTCCGTACCGTCTGGCAGGAGGACGGCCGCATGATGGCGACATGGTTTCAGGGCAGCTTCGAGGAGTTCATCAAGGTCAACAACGAGGGTTGGGCGCGCGGCGTCCGCATCCTGCACTTCCTCGGCGGCAGCACGATTGAAGTATCGGGCAATCGCGCGATCGCGCAGACCAAGATGACGATCTCGCAGCGCGCGCCGGTTGAGGACGTCATCTGCGACGTGGTGTGCACCGGCCGCTTCTACGATTTCTTCGACCGGCGCAATGGCCGCTGGGGCCTGGTCCTGCGCCAGCCGATCTACGAGAAGGATCGGCTCGATCCGGTGGATCCGGCGGCCAAGCTCACGCTCGACCAGAAGCTTCTCATGCGTTTTCCCGAGGGCTATCGCCACCTCGCCTATCTGCAGACGAAGATCGGTTACAAGGTGAAGACCGACATGCCCGGCATCGACGGCCCCGAGCTCGAGGCGCTTTACGCGCGCGGCGCGCGCTGGCTCAGAGGCGAGGCGTTGTAGCGAGCAAAATCAACGAGCAAATGTGGCGAGTGGGGGAAAGGCGGGTCGTAGGTCGTAGGGCGCAATAGCGCAGCGTATTGCGCCGTCCCAAGAATCAGGCTCGCCGACGAATGGCGGAATACGCTTCGCTATTCCGCCCTACAGGCCCTTACCGCGCAGCGACGAGTGCCCGTTCCTCGACGATCGAGAAGCGAACATTGCATTGCGAGCGGTGCCGCTCGGACACCTCGCGCCAAGTGTGCTCCGCATCCTTGCGCACAGTAAACGGGCCGAACAGCCGTTCCGTGCCGCCGACGAGCTCCTCGAACAAGGTCGAGGTGTACTCGCCGCCGATGACCCAGAAACGATGGGACATGATGTCCTCCTTCGGTTTTAGCGCTACTCCGCCGCCTGCGGAATCCGCGGCGACTCGAATTGCGCGGTCTCGGTCGATTCCGACATCGCGGTGGTCGACGACGCGCCGCCGGTGATCGTCAGATTGACGAGATCGAAATAGCCGGTGCCGACTTCGCGCTGATGGCGCGTCGCCGTGTAGCCGCGGCTCTCTGCCTCGAATTCGGCTTCCTGCAGCTCACAATAGGCGGGCATGCCGCGCTCCGCATAACCGCGGGCGAGCTCGAACATACCGTGATTGAGACTGTGGAAACCGGCGAGCGTGACGAACAGGAACTTGTAACCCATTGCACCCAGCTCGCGCTGGAAGTTCGCGATCTGCGCCTCGTCCAGATTTGCGCGCCAGTTGAACGACGGCGAGCAGTTGTACGCGAGCATCTTGCCCGGGAACTTGCGGTGGATCGCTTCCGCGAACACACGCGCCTCATCGAGATTGGGGTGCGAGGTCTCCCACCACAGAAGATCGGCGATCGGCGCATAGGCGAGCCCGCGCTTGATACAGTGCGCGTGGCCGGTACCGGACTTCAAACGATAGAAGCCTTCGGCCGTGCGCTCCCCGGTGATGAACTCGCGGTCGCGCTCGTCGATGTCCGAGGTAATGAGCTTCGCGCTCTCTGCGTCCGTGCGTGCGATGACGAGCGTCGGCACGCCGCAGACGTCTGCCGCAAGACGCGCCGCTGTAAGATTCCGCTCATGCGCGGCGGTCGGGATCAGCACCTTGCCGCCCATGTGTCCGCACTTCTTCTCCGAGGCGAGCTGGTCCTCGAAGTGCACGCCGGCGGCACCCGCCTCGATATACGCCTTCATGATCTCGTAGGCGTTGAGCGGTCCGCCGAAACCGGCCTCCGCATCGGCAATGATCGGCACGAACCAATCGCGCTTCGCGCCGCCCTCGGAGTGCTCGATCTGGTCCGCGCGCGTGAGCGTACGATTGAGGCGCCGGCAGAGTTCGGGGCCCGAGTCGGACGGATAGAGGCTCTGGTCCGGATAGGTGTTGCCCGCGTTGTTATTGTCGGCTGCAACCTGCCAGCCCGAGAGATAGATCGACTGCAAGCCGGCGCGCACCATCTGCATCGCCTGGTTGCCGGTGACCGCGCCAAGGGCCGCGACGTACGGTTCGTTCAGGAGCTGGAGCCACAACCGGTTCGCCCCGCGCTCGGCCAGCGAATAGCGGACCTGGAACGAGCCGCGCAGGCGCATCACGTCCTCGGCCGAATAGGGCCGCTTGATGCCGTCGAAGCGGCCCACCGGGGCGCTCGGGATGATTCCGGAGAGAGTCAACTTGGTCATGCCTCGTCCTTTCATACAGCCGTGACAGCGGCTGCGGGATTGAATCTCTCTCCGGGCATAACTGTTGGCGCGGTGATTTGGATAGTGCTTGGAAAAGTTATTCGTGCTATTGTGTCACAACTTCACAGGTTCCATTGTACGTTTGTAACAAATGTCAAAATCAGGCGAAGTTGCTGGCCGAAAGCTGTTCATCGGACCCCGCTTCAGGCGGCTGCGCCGGCAGCTTGGCCTGTCGCAGACGCAGATGGCCGAGGAGCTGGGCATCTCCCCGAGCTACGTGAACCTGATCGAGCGCAATCAGCGTCCGGTAACCGCCCAGATCCTCCTGAAGATGGCGGAGGCGTACGACGTCGACCTCCGCGGCCTGGCCGGCGCCGACAAGGACCGCGCGTTCGTGGAACTGAACGAAGTGTTCAGCGATCCGCTGTTCCGTCCGTCTGAATTGTCGAAGCAGGAACTACACGACTTCGCAGAACTTTGTCCGGACGTTGCTGCCGCCGTGCAACGCCTCTATCGCGCCTACACGGAAGCGCGACGCGGTGAGACTATGGCCGCCGCACGCCTTGCCGGACGCGACGAGACGGCGGCATACGGAGCCAACCCGATCGAGCGCGTGCGCGACCTGATCGAATCCAATCGCAATCACTTTCCCGCAATGGAGACCGCGGCTGAGAAGGTGCGTGACGAACTGGACGCCCCTTCTCACGATCTCTTTCGCGCACTTTCGGAGCGGCTGCGTCAACGCCACGGCACGCTCGTGCGCGTGCTGCCGGTGGATGTGATGCGCGATACGTTGCGACGCTGGGTGCGCCATCAGCGCCAGCTGCATCTCTCCGAGTTAATCGATGGGCCCGGCCGCGTTTTCCAGATCGCATTCCAGCTCGCGCTCGCCGAGGCCGGTGCGCTGATCGATGAGATCATCAAGAAGAGCGGCGATCTCGACGAGACGGCGCGACGCCTGTTCCGCATCTCACTCGCCAACTATTTTGCTGCAGCGGTGATCATGCCTTATGGCCCCTTCCATGATGCCGCCGAGAGCCTCGGCTACGACATCAGCGTGCTGGGCCAGCGGTTCGGTGCCGGCTTCGAGCAAGTCTGCCATCGGCTCACAACGCTGCAGCGACCAAACGCGCGTGGCGTGCCGTTCTTCATGCTGCGCGTGGACCACGCCGGTAATGTCTCAAAGCGCTTCTCGTCCGGCACCTTTCCCTTCTCCAAGTTCGGCGGCACCTGCCCGCTCTGGAACGTGCACGCGACGTTCGACACGCCGGGACGCATCATCACACAGATCATCGAGCTGCCCGACGGAACGCGCTACTTCTCGGTGGCCCAGACCGTACGCCGCGCCGTTGTCCCGCATGCGCAGCCGCATCCGCGCTACGCAATCGGCCTCGGCTGTGAACTGAAATACGCCCCGCGCCTCGTCTATTCCGCAGGACTCGACCTCGCGAGCGTTGAG
Source organism: Xanthobacteraceae bacterium (assembly GCA_036556265.1). Lineage (GTDB taxonomy): Bacteria > Pseudomonadota > Alphaproteobacteria > Rhizobiales > Xanthobacteraceae > JAUSIF01. The sequence goes on from DATBJU010000085.1 coordinate 5,877, forward strand.
GCGACGCCGATCGGCGTGAACTGCAGGCTGTGCGAGCGACCGAATTGCAGCCAGCGCGCCGAGCCGCCGCTCACTCGCCCGCTCGTGCTCGACGAGACGACGCGCGGCGTCTCCCCGTTCATGTTCGAAAGCGCGCACGAGGTTTAGCCTTTCTTCCGCTTGTCCCCGCGACCCGCCTACGCACAAGGCTTCGGCGGGGCCATGCCGCAGTCCGCCGAAGCGTCAGCGAAGGCGGAAAGCGGGGACCCAGAAAGCAGCAAACGAGCTTCACCGATGCGCGTTTTCGGATTCTGGATTCCCGCTCCGCCGCGCCGACGAGCCCGGTTCGGGGCGAGTGTCCGGCGCGCGGCTACTATTAGGTGCGGGAATGAGCGGAGCAAATCTCCTACGTCAGCGGCAGAACCACGTGCTTCTTGTACGAAGGACGCTGCATCAGCCGCTCACACCAAGCTTCAAGGTTCTTATGGGTCGGGCGCTGGATGAACGTGTTCTTGAGATAGCGATAGACGAAAATCCCAAGTACCAGGTCGGCGAGCGATACTTTACGCTCGAGATATTCGCGGTCGGCGAGCCGGTCGTCCGCGATCTGGTAAACGTCGGCGAGCTTCTTGACGTTGGCGGCGATCGCCGCCTTGTCGTGCTTCTCCACGGGCGTGCGGATCGTGCCCGAGAACACCGGACCCTCAGCCGCCATGACGATCGAAAGTACCCAGTCGAGCCAGCGATCGATGCTCGCCCGCGTCGCGGGGTCGGCGGGATACAGCGCCTCGCCGCCGTATTTCATCGCAAAGTACCGGCAGATCGAGTTGGATTCCCACAATACGAAATCGCCGTCCTCGATCGTCGGCACACGCCCGTTCGGATTGAGCTTGCGGTATTCGGGCGTATCGACGACCCCGAACTGCATGCCCGCGTCGATCCGCTCGTAGGGAATGTTCAGCTCGTCAGCGACGATCAGGACTTTCTTGACATTGCCGGAATTCGCCCGGCCCCAGATCTTGATAGGCTTCATTGCTGTGCGCTCCTCCCCGCCGGCTGCCTTATATCCGAGTAGGCGCCGTCTTTGCACGCGGTTGGCGTTCCGCATTTCATCGGCTAAGGCCCGCCGAGCGATGGGGGACAACAATGACTTCGCCATTCGGTCTTGATGGAAAAGTTGCGATCGTCACCGGCTCGAGCCGCGGGATCGGCCGCGCCGCCGCCGAGGCCATGGCGGAGCTCGGCGCGAGGGTCGTGATCTCCAGCCGCAAGATCGAGCCTTGCGAGGAAGTGGCCAAGGCTATTCGCGGCAAGGGCGCCGAGGCGATCGTCATTCCCTGCAACATCGGGCGGCGCAACGAAATCGAGACCCTGATCGCGGAAACCGAGAAGCAGCTCGGCCCGGTCGATATCCTCGTCTGCAACGCGGCGGTAAACCCCTATTTCGGTCCGCTTGCGGAAATTCCCGACGAGGCCTTCGACAAGATCATGTCATCGAACGTCAAGAGCAATCTTTGGCTCTGCAATCTTGCGATACCGGGTATGGCCAAGCGCGGCGGCGGCGCGGTGGTGATCGTCTCCTCGATCGCCGCACTGCGCGGCAGCCTGATGCTCGGCGCCTATGGGATCTCCAAATCGGCCGATCTCGGTCTGACGCGCAACCTCGCGGTCGAGTGGGGGCCCAGGAACGTGCGTGTGAATTGCGTGGCACCCGGCCTGATCAAGACCGACTTCGCCCGCGCGCTCTGGGAGAATCCCGATGCGCTCGCCTTTCGCAACGAGCGTACGCCGTTGCGCCGCATCGGCACGCCGGAAGAGGTCGGCGCCGTGATCGCATTTCTCGCATCACCGGCCGCCGGATTCATCACGGGCGAGGTGGTTGTTGTCGACGGCGGTGTGATGATTGCTTGATCAGACTAGTCATTCCGGGACGGCGCCAACGGGTCCGCGCGAAGCGCGGCCCGATGACAGGCTCCGCGCCGGGCCCGGAATCCACCCGCAAGTTCTGAGCGCGCATCTGGATTCCGGGCTCGCGAGCTTCGCTCGCGCCCCGGAATGACAGCTACGCCGCATTTCCGCTCGCGGCGTACTTCTTCAACTCGATCTTCGCGATCGCTTCGCGGTGCACCTCGTCCGGACCGTCGGCTAGACGGATCGTGCGCGCGTGCGCGTAAGCCTTCGCGAGGTGGAACTCCTGCGAGACCCCTCCCCCGCCGCACACCTGGATCGCACGATCGACGACCTTTTGCGCGACGTTCGGCGCCACCACCTTGATCATGGCGATCTCGGCGCGCGCGGCCTTGTTCCCGACTTCGTCCATCTTTCTGGCCGCATACAGCGTGAGGAGCCGCGCCTGGTCGATCTCCATGCGAGACTCGGCGATCCAATGCCGCGTGACGCCCTGCTCGGCAATCGTCTTGCCGAATGCGACGCGCGTCATCGCCCGCTGGCACAACGTCTCGAGCGCGCGCTCGGCGACGCCAATCTGCCGCATGCAGTGATGAATACGTCCCGGACCGAGCCGGCCCTGGGCAATCTCGAAGCCGCGCCCCTCGCCCAGCAGGATGTTCGACGCGGGCACGCGCACGTTCTCGAACACAACTTCTGCATGGCCATGCGGAGCATCGTCGTAGCCGAACACGCTGAGGGGGCGGATCATCTTGATCCCCGGCGTGTCCATCGGTACGAGGATCATGGACTGTCGCTTGTGCGGGGCGGCCTCCGGATTGGTAAGACCCATGAAGATCGCGATCTTGCAGCGCTTGTCCATCGCGCCCGACGTCCACCACTTACGGCCGTTGATCACGTAGTGATCGCCGTCGCGCCGGATCTCGGAACGGATATTGGTCGCGTCCGACGAGGCGACCGCCGGCTCGGTCATCGCGAAGCAGGAACGGATTTCGCCGTCGAGCAGCGGCTGCAGCCATTTCTTCTTCTGCTCCGCCGTACCGTAGCGCGCGATCGTCTCCATGTTGCCGGTATCCGGTGCCGAGCAGTTGAACGCTTCGGCCGCGATCGGCGAACGTCCCATCAGCTCGCACAGCGGTGCGTACTCGAGATTGGTCAGCCCGTCCGGATACTCTTCCTTCGGCAAGAAAAGGTTCCAAAGTCCGGCCGCCTTCGCCTTCTTTTTCAGCTCGTTCACGATCGGCGGCGGCGACCAACGGTCGCTCGATTCATCGAGTTGCCGCTGAAACACCGGCTCCGCCGCATAGATGTGCTCGTTCATGAATGCGCTGATGCGCTTGTGCAGCTCCTTTGAGCGCGCACTCGGTTCCGGAATCATGTGAAGTCCCCCGTTCAGGCAGCGACGAGCCCGCCCATGCGTGCGAGCGCCGCCAAATGATGGTCGGCATCGCCGAACATCGCGTCGATCATCACGAGCCGCTTGAAGTAGTGGCCGCCCTTGTACTCCATGGTCATGCCGATGCCGCCGTGCAGTTGCGTGCCGATCTCACCCACAATGTGCCCCGACCGTCCGATCTGCGCCTTGACCGCGGACAAGGCCTTTGCCCGCTCGTCGGCGTCGGATTCCGCCGACATCATCGTGCCGTACATCATGATGCTGCGCGCCTGCTCGATCGCGATCAGCATATCGACGGCCTTGTGCTGCAATACCTGGAAGCTGCCGATCGGCACGCCGAATTGTTTGCGCGTACGGAGATAGTCCACGGTCATCTCGTGCATGGCGGTCATGGCGCCGACGGCTTCCGCCGCGAGCGCGGCAATCGTCTCGTGCACGACCCGCTCAATCACCGGAAGAGCCTTGCCCAGCTCGCCGAGCATCCCGTCCGCGCCGACCTTCACGCCCTCCAGCGTGATTTCCGCGGCGCGCTGTCCATCGTTCGTCTGATAGCCGCGCCGCGTGACGCCCTTTGCATTGGCGTCCACGAGAAACAATCCGATACCATCGCGATCCTTGCGGCCGCCTGAGACGCGCGCCGACACAACAAGGCGATCGGCGCAATCCCCGTGCAGGACGAGAGTTTTCGCGCCATCGATCACATGGCCCGCGCCGTCGCGCTTCGCCGTGACCACGACATCGCCCAAGTCGTAACGTGCCTGCCGCTCGGCGTGAGCAAAGGCGAGCAGCAGATCGCCGCTCGCGACCTTCGGCAGGATCGCAGCCCGCTGCGCCTCGCTGCCGGCGTGGCGCACGAGCCCACCGCCGAGCAGAACCGTCGCGACAAAAGGCTCGAGCGCGAGCGCGCGGCCGAATGCTTCCATGACGATCATTATTTCGACTGGCCCGCCGCCAAAGCCGCCATGCTTCTCATCGAATGGGAGCCCAAGCAGCCCAAGCTCGGCGTACTGCTTCCAAAGCTCGCGGCTCCACCCGTCGGCGGACCGCATGAAACCCTTGCGCTTCTCGAAGTCGTACCGGTCGGCGAGCAGACGTTCGACGCTTTCCTTGAGGAGCCGCTGCTCCTCACTCAAACCAAAATCCATTTGCCTTCGCTTCCTCCGGGCGTC
>DATBJU010000086.1:0-25173 GCA_036556265.1 Xanthobacteraceae bacterium
CGCTCCTCAGGATGAGGCGAAGGGGCGTCTCGAACCATGAGGCGTGCCCCAGTCAACCAAGCGCCTTCAGCGCCTCGCGCGCCGTCGCCTGCCCGCTCAAGGCTGCGCCGCCGCAGGTCTGCGCGAACTCCCCGGCGAGCGCCTCGCCGGCGAAGAACAGGCGGTTCGCGATAGAACGACCCAGTTCACGCCGCGCCGCCGTGCGGCCGGGTCTTGCCGCGGAATAAGCGCCGCGCACCCAGGGATTGCTCGCCCAGCGGCTGAGATCGCCCTTCACCACATGCTTCGCTGCCGCGGCGCCGAACATGCGCGTCAGCGCGCCGGTCGCGAAATCGACGGCGATATCGCGTCCCGCCGCGCTCAGTTCCCAGCCGAAGCGGCCACCGACGAAGCCAATCATCAGGTTGGAATCGAACGGGAACGAAAGGAAATAGATGTCCTGATTGCTCGACTGCTCGCAAAGAATGTCTTCGAATGGCTTGAGGCCAAAGCGTTCGCCGTCGAGGAGCAAGGGAACCTTCGCGAGCATCGCCATCGGCACGTCTGCAATCGCGGCCTGCTTCCAGTCGGGCAGCGCAGGATCGAAATCGATCACCCCGGCACGCAGGACACCGGTCGAGGCCGTGATAATGCAAACGCGCGCCGAAACGCTTCCCCTATCCGTCTCGAGCACAACGCCGGGACCGCCGTAGCGGATGCGTCTCACCGGAGTTGAGAGCGAGACCGGCACGCCCTCGCCGGAGCGGCGCACGAGCTCGCCAAAGCCCTGGCGCACAAGATAGTTCGGCTCGAGTTCTGCCTGGTCGTCGTAGTCGCGGATCGCGAGCTCGTCGAAATCGACCGCCATGTCCATCGGACCCATGTAGGTCGCCGCGACCTGGTCCTCCGGCGTGCGGATCGGGCGGACTGAGGAAACGGCGCCATCGCGTTTGCGCGCCTCGCGCTCGTTCGCCGCGACAATCTCATTTCGAATCCGGGTTACGCGCTTCATCTCCGTTTCGTTGAAGCGTCGCGACCCATAATAGACCCGGTCAAGCCAGTCGTCGTGCAGGGCGAGATCGAAGCTCCGCTGCTTCGCGAATGGAAGGTAGGGATTGCGATCGGCAGAATGAATCCAGGCGCAACCCCAGTCGAACGGGACACCAAAGCTGTCACTGTCGGTGAAGGCGCGGCCGCCGATGCGGCCCATCGCTTCCAGCACGACGACCGTCTTGCCGGCGGCGATCAGCGTGCGTGCGGCGGAAAGGCCCGCGGAGCCGGCACCCAGGATCGCCACGTCAGGATTGGAGGAAAGCGTCGCGGCCTGCGCATGGGCGAACGTGGGCAATAGCGTTGCGAGCGACGCGCCGCCGAGACTTTTCACGAAAGCGCGGCGAGACAGTACCGTACTCATACCTTCGTCCTCAGGGTGACGAGTTCTTCCGCCGAAGTGGGATGCAGCGCGACCGTCGCATCGAGATCGGCTTTGCGGGCGCCCATTTTCACTGCGATTGCGACCATCTGAATCATCTCGGCCGCCGCCTCACCGACGATATGCACGCCGAGCACGCGATCACTCTCGCGGTCGACCACGGCCTTGATCAGCATCGTCGTGGCCCGCCCCGACAGGGTCGCCTTGAGCGGACGAAAACTCGTGCGATAGATATCGATCTGACGGCCCGAGGCACGCGCCTCGGCTTCAGTCAGGCCAACGACGCCGATTTCCGGTTCGCAAAACACTGCCGTCGGCACGTTCTTGTGGTCTACGGTCCAGGGTTTGTTGCCGAACACGCTGTCGGCAAACGCGTGGCCTTCCCGGATCGCCACCGGCGTCAATTGCAGCCGGTCGGTGACATCGCCGATCGCGTAGATCGACGGTACACTCGAACGCGACTCTGCGTCGACCGCAATCGCTCCTCGCGCGTCGAGCGCGACGCCGGCTGCTTCCAGACCGATACCTGCGGTATTGGGCCGCCGGCCGGTTGCGAACATCACCTGATCTATCTCGTGCGCCGCTCCATCCGAGAGTATCGCGCAAACCACTCGGCCCTTTTTCTCGATCGCAGCGACGGTGTGCTTGAGCACAATCTGGATGCCACGCGCCTCCATCTCCACGCGAACGTGGTGGCGTACATCGTCGTCGAAGCCGCGCAAGAGTTCGCCGCCGCGGTGCACGAGCGTTACTTGCGCGCCGAGCCCCGCGAACAGGCAGGCGAATTCGAGGCCGACATAACCGCCGCCCTGAATCATGATCCGGCGCGGAAATTTCTCGAGGAAGAAGGCTTCATTCGAGCTGATCGCGAGCTCGATGCCGGGAATCTCCGGCATCACCGGATGACCGCCGCATGCGAGAAGGATGTGCTTCGCACGCACGCGCGCGGCTGTGTTGAGCAGGCGCAGCGTGTGTGCGTCCTCGATCACCGCACGCGTGTCGACAACCTCGACCTTGTTGCGCGCGAGCGTCGCGCGGTAGGCCGCCTCGAGGCGCGCGATCTCCCTATCCTTGTTTACAATCAATGTAGGCCAGTCGAACTTCGCGCCTTTGATGCTCCAGCCGAAGGCCGCGGCTTCCTCGAATTCGTAGGAATAGCGGCTGGCATACACGAGGAGCTTCTTCGGAACGCAGCCACGGATCACGCAGGTGCCGCCCACCCGATACTCCTCGGCGACCATGACGCGGGCGCCGTGCTCGGCGGCGATGCGCGCTGCGCGCACGCCGCCGGAGCCAGCGCCTATGACGAAGAGATCGACGTCGAATTCAGCCATGCGCCCCGCTCACGGCACGGCCGTCAGATCGTGTGGCCCTTCTTCTTCATGTCTGCGCGCAAGCGTACGACGATCTGCTCGGAAATCTTCGCGCTCCATTCCTGTGTCTTGACGAAACTTTCCTCGAGGACGCCGGGAAGCTGAGCAACGAGCTTCTTACCGCTCGCGGAGCGATAGAAGGTCAGGATGTCCTTGAGCTCCGCTTCCGTGAAGCGCGTCGCATACACGCCCGCCACGATGTCGACGATCTCGGTCACGCGCTTCTCGAAGTCGGGCGACATCGCCTTGACGGTCTCAGTCAGGTCCTTTGTCAGGTCGGGGTTCTGCTGAACGAACACGCCAAGCGACTGCTGAAGGATTGATGGGATTACTCCCTGGAAAGCGCGCGTCGCACCCGACGCGACAACGACGTCACGCGCGAGCGCGAAATTGGCGGGTGTCGTTGTCTGCGCCATGGCCGCGGAACTGGCAGCGAGCGCAATGAACAGCGCCCCCGCACGCAGGGTGGCGGCAACGGTCAAGCGAAACATCTGGTTCTCCCCTTGGATGGAACGTTCAAGACCGCTCGACGACACGCACGCCCGAAGGTCCGGCGAGGATCGCCCGACGAGCCAGCCCGATGAAAAGTCCGTGCTCGACGACGCCGGGCACTTCAGCAAGTCGGTGCGCGAGCGAGCGCGCATCCGCGATTGCCCCGAGACCGGCGTCGAGAATGACGTGTCCTTGATCCGTGACGAAAACATGGCCGTCAGCCTTTCGCCGCAATTGCAGTGGTCCGGCGCAACCTACCGAGGCGAATGCCCGTTCGATCCCCCGACACGTCGCGGCGAGCCCGAAGTCGACGGCCTCAATGGGCAATGGGTAGCGGCCGAGACGCTCGACTATCTTCCCCTCGTCGGCGATGACGATCATATCCCGCGATGCGGCGGCCACGATCTTTTCGCGCAGTAGCGCGCCGCCGCCGCCCTTGATCAGATTCAGTTCGCGATCGATCTCATCGGCACCGTCGACGGTGAGATCGAGCTCGGGCTGCTTGTCCAGAGTCGTAAGCGGCACGCCGAGGCGCTCGGCCTGGCTGCGGGTCTCCTCGGAGCTTGGCACACCCAGCACAGCCAACCCCAAGCGCACCTTTTCGGCCAGCAGTTCAATGAAATGTCCGGCCGTCGAACCTGTGCCGAGGCCGAGGCGCATGCCCGGCCGAACGAAATCAAGTGCCCGCGCGGCCGCAGCGCGTTTGAGGCCATCCAATTCCTTTACGGCATTCGAGGCCAGCATCTCGGAGTTCGACAGGCAGGTGGCGGGAAATGCGGCGTCGTAGCACGCCGCGGCCTACCCCGCCATCCTGCTTCGCGCGTTCCGCGCTTCGCAGGATTGGCGCGGCTGCCAGCGCGAAGCAGGATGCCCTCCGAAGCTTTAGCGAAGGAGGGCTTTGTGCACTACGTTTACCTCATTGAGAGCGCTGCTATTGCAGGCCAGCGCTATGTCGGCCTGACCACTGACCTAACAACGCGTCTCCAAGATCACAATGCTGGCAAGTCTGCCTACACTTCGAAATTCAGACCGTGGCGACTCGTGACCTACATTGCCTTCACGAGCCAAGCGAAAGCAGAGTCCCTCGAACGCTATCTAAAGTCTGGATCTGGTCACGCTTTTGCAAGCAAGCGGCTGTGGTGAAGCTCTGCCAGCATTTGCGTCCAATGATCCCGACCGGCTCGCGCAACTAACCTGCACTACGTTAACCTAGAGCGGAGAAGAGCCTCAGTACCTCTCCCTCCGCCAATGCGAGGATGCCAGCGCAAGATGCGCCCCCGCAGCGTGGACTTTCCGGCGCCACAAAGGTACGCGAATCCCGTCATGTCCCCTCGCCCGACGATCGCCTTCGACCTCGATGGCACCCTGGTCGACAGTGCCCCTGATCTGCTCGCCACGCTCAATGTCGTGCTGCACGAGTTCGGGCTCGATCCGATCGCCGCGGCAGACGCACGCGGCATGTTCGGCGGAGGCGCGCGCGTTCTGATCGAGCGCGGGCTTTCGTTTCACGGCGTGCGGCCGTCCGAGAGCGAGGTGAACCGGATGCAGATGCGCTTTCTTGCCTACTACGAAGAGCACCTCGCCGACCGCTCGCAACCGTTCCCCGGTGCAGCCGAGGCCCTCAGCGCGCTTGCGGCGCGGGACGCGCGCCTCGTCGTCGTCACCAACAAGTTCGAACGCTTCTCCACGAAGCTCCTCGCCTTGCTCGGCCTCCTGGATCGCTTCGCGGTGATCGCCGGGCCCGACACCTTCGGCGTACGCAAGCCCGATCCCGCGCATCTGCTGAGGGCCGTGGACCGCGCAGGAGGCGATGCCACCACGACAATCATGATTGGCGATTCGGTCGTCGACGTCGCGACGGCGCGAGCGGCCGAAGTTCCCGTAATCGCCGTCTCGTTCGGCTATCGCGCGGTGGAGGCCGACGCACTCGGTGCGGATCTTCTGGTCGATCGTCTCGACCAGGTGCCAGACGCCGTGGACGTCTTGCTCGCCCGCCGCGAAGATAAGCGCTGACCGGCTCAGCGCTTTCTCCGGTCGTTAGCCACCAGTTAACCATTCAAGGCAACATTGCCAATGAGCATCGCAAGAAGCGGCGCAGCGGTCGCTGCGCCGCGCGCACCCGCGTGCCGAGGCGCCTGTTCATGTCCTTACGCTCTCTACTCTCCACCCGGACAGAGCGCACGACCCCCGAGCTCGCGGAGGAAGCGCCGGGCCTTCTGCCGCCCATGCCGGAAGCAAGCGCGAGCGATTCCATGCGACTCAGCGCAGCGCTCGCGACCGCGCGCGAATCGCTCGACCTGTTCGAGGTTGACCTCGCGAAACTGATCGCCGACGCGGGCAAGGCGACGGAACACGTGCACCAAGGGATTGGTGCGTCGACGCAGGCGCTGGAAGCGATCAGCAGCCGCGCCGTGACACTCGCCGGGCTCGTGCGGGTGTCGGACGAGGACGTGCAGCAGCTGGCCGCCGCGACCGAGGAACTTGCGCAATCGTCCGGCGAAATCGGGCGTCAGGTCGAGCTCGCGGGTAACCTCACGGATCACGCCACCAAGGCAGCGGGCGACGCCGGCACCAGTGTGGATAGCCTGAAGCGTTCGTCCGCCGAGATCGGCACCGTGGTCGGTCTCATCTCCAAGATTGCGAAGCAGACGAACCTGCTCGCGCTCAACGCGACGATCGAGGCCGCGCGCGCCGGTGAAGCCGGGCGCGGCTTTGCTGTTGTCGCCAACGAAGTGAAGGCACTTTCAATCGAGACCCAACGGGCGACCGATGAAATCGTGCGGCGGATCGAGAAGCTGCAGCACGATGCACAGGCGTCGATCGAGGCGCTCGGCCGGATCTCGGCGGTGATCGACGGCATTCGCCCGGTGTTCAGCGCGATCGCCGCGGCGGTCGAGGAGCAAAGCTCCACCGCCGGCGAGCTCTCGAAGAACGCCGCAACCGCTTCGGGGTTCGTGCGCCAGGTGGCGAGCGGCGGCCGCGAGATCAGGGAGGCCGCTGAAAAGGCGACCAACGAAATTCAGGAAGTCGATCAGTCCAGCAAGTCGACAACCAAGCTCGTTAACAAGCTTCGCTCGCGCTTTTCCATATTCCTACGGCAGACCGAAATCGGCGATCGCCGTCAGCATGACCGGCTGCCATGCAACCTCGCTGCCACAATCGAATATGCCGGCAACTATATCGCGAGCCACACCGTCGATCTCGGATCGGGCGGCGTGCTGGTGACGCCAGACACGGAAATCGCGGCCGACCACGGCAGCCGGATGGTAGTCGAAATCGAGGATGTCGGCCGTCTTGCAGCAACGCTGGTCGCGCGCTCGACGCTGGGCCTGCATTTGCATTTTGTCGATGTCGACGCGCCGGCGCGCACGCGGCTCGAACAGAAACTCAGCGCGACGCGCGACGAAAACGTGGAGTTCATCGACCGCTCGATGCGGGGCGCGGCTGAAGTGTCGGCACGCCTCGAGCACCTGGTTGGCAGCGGGCAAATCTCGCTGGAGGACCTGTTCGACAACGAATACGTGCCGATTCCGGGCACCAATCCGCAGCAATACCGCACCCGTTATCTTGAACTGCTGGAAAGGGAGCTGTCGACGGTGCTGGACAGCTTCCGCAACGCGGACCCCCGCATGGCGTTCTGCGTTGTGGTCGACCGCAACGGCTATCTGCCCGTGCACAATCGCGAGTGGTCGCATCCGCAGCGACCCGACGATCCGGCATGGAATATGTCCCATTCCCGCAACCGGATGATCTTCGACAGTCGCGCGGGCCTTTGCGCAGCCCGCAACACGCGGCCGTACCTCGTGCAGTCCAACCCGCGCCACATGGGCGGCGGGGTCGTCATCATGATGAAGGAATTTGCCGCGCCGATCCGTGTCGGCGGCAAGCACTGGGGCGGGCTGCGGATGGCGTATCAGTCCTGACGCTGTTTGCTTGACACGGCGCGGCCGCGAACCTTAGATCGACTTCTTTCCGATACCGGGCGCTTAGCTCAGCGGGAGAGCGTTCCCTTCACACGGGAAAGGTCGCAGGTTCAATCCCTGCAGCGCCCACCATTGCGACGCGCGGGGACGCGAGTTCGGGGGCGGCAAATGAGGCTGTTGCTGTGGTTGGTAGTACTCGGCTTGGGCTTGTTTGCGAGCGAATTCGCGAGCGCCCAACAATATGAAATGGTCGATCGGGAAACCGGACGGTCGATCGGGCCGATCGGGCGCAGCGGATTCATCGGCAGCCCGATCCCGCGTACGACCGTTTCTTTCGACGGCCGCAAGTACGAGCCGGGCTCCATCATCATCAACACCACCGAGCGGCGGCTGTATCTCGTGCTCGCCGAGAACAGCGCGGTGAAATACGGCATCGGTGTCGGCCGCGACGGCTTCCGTTGGTCCGGCTTGCACCGGGTCTCGCAGAAGCGGGAATGGCCGGACTGGGTTCCGCCTGAACAGATGCTCGCGCGCCAACCCAACCTGCCGCGCTACATGAAGGGCGGGCCGGATAACCCGCTCGGGGCGCGGGCGATCTACCTCGGTTCCACGCTTTATCGCATTCATGGATCGAACGAGCCGGAGACGATCGGCCAGGCGGTGTCGTCAGGCTGTTTTCGCATGACGAATGAGGACGTGATCGATCTTTATGATCGCGTGAAGGTCGGTGCTTCCGTGCACGTTCTGCTGAACTGAGCCGGGCCGCACCAGCTCTCAGGTTCCGCTTTGCCAGTTCGAGATCAGCTCGCTCGGATAGATCAGCTGGATGATGTTGAGCGTCAGATTGTCCCGGACCATGTAGCCGAGGATCAGCTCGATCGCGACGATCAGCACAACCGACTGCCAAGCGGGCAAGAGCTGCGCGAGAACGAACCCCACCGCCGACGCAAGCGAATCGAAAATGGAATTGACGACGCTGTCGCCGAAATAGCCGCGCGCCAACGCCGACTGGCGATAGCGGTCCATGACGAGGGGCGTGTTTTCGATCACCTCCCAGGCTGACTCCAATCCAACGGCGATCGCGAGGCGCGGGCCGAACGGCAACCGCGGCGCGATCAGCCAGAGCAAGAGATAGAAGCCGAACCCATGGATGATGTGCGTATAGGTGTACCAGTCCGTGAGATGCTGGGATGTTTCCGGTCCCGACGGATTGCCGTGCCAGAAGTCGACCGCACCGCACTTGCAGATCAGCGGCAGCCCCATCGCCCATAGGGCCACCGCCTGGATCGCTAGCGCGGCAAGCGCTGCGAGCAGCCAGAGGCTCAGCGCACGATCGATATCATCCGGCGGCGAGGCCTTCACTTCGGTGGCCCCTCACGCGGCCGGTGGTGACGAGAAAATGCGGGGCATGACGACGGTGATTGCGTAATAAAGCCAGTGCAGCATGTACGAATAACCAAGCCCATTGGGCAATCGCAGGATCAAGTATGGAAAGATCAAGCCGAACAACGCCGCGAACACCATGAACCGGATCACATAGCCGAGCGGCACACCGCCAAACGCAAGAAGCACGTGCGTGCCGCCAAACAGTGCTGCGCAATAGAGCGATATTCTCGAAAGGGTGATGCCCCGAGTGGACAAGGACAGCACCAGGGCAACGATCAATAGCTGCTGAAACAGGATGTCGACGGACTTGGGAAGGAAATACCACTCCGTGGCAATGGCAACCTCGGGCGGACTAAAGGGCTGCGTCCAGTTAGTCGGTGGCAAGAGCGGCAGCAGATACGCCGCGAACAGCGTGCACCCGCCGAATGAAATCGACCAGACAGCATAGCTCGCGAGCTTATTTTCGAATTTCGTCCAACGACCGTACAAGTCCCAGAAGCTGATGACCGCGATGCCGATCCAGAAGATGTAGTACAGCGTGACCGCCACCGAGCCGGCATTGTAGCTCGGCTTTGCGCCGAGCAGCGGCAGCAGGAGATAGTAGCCGAGATCGGAAATCACCCAGATCGATGCTACGAGGATCAGCGTCCGCCACAGCCGATCTTTGAGCCCCGCATCCGCCGCAGGCGGCGTGATCGTCATTGTCTACCGCCACATCGGGTCATTTTCGTTTTGCGGGCTCACGCGACAGCTTCTTTGCTTCCAGTTCTTCCAGGTAGCGCGCCCAGCGCACTTGGTGCTCGCGGCCCAGTTGATGGAAATAGTCCCACGAATAGATGCCGGTCGAGTGCATGTCGTCGAACACGAGCCGGACCGCGTAGTTGCCGACCGGATTGACTTCCATGATGCCGACCTCGCGCTTTCCCGCGACCGTAATGCGCTCATCGGGATTGTGGCCCTGGACCTCTGCACTCGGGCTCTCGACCCGAAGGTACTCAGCCGGCAGCGCGAAGGATGTCCCGTCCTCAAACGAAATCGTGAGCGAGCGGCGGTCCTTGGCGAGGCGAAGTTCGGTCGGCCAGGGGCGGGTTTGCGCATCGGCTGTCATGCGGGGAAACTAGCGCCGTCACGCTGCGGCGCAAGGTTGCGGCGGCGGCTTTACGGCACCATTTGTCTGTTTCACTATAGGTTTCGGCGGCCAGGAGCCCCGTAAACTCCCAGGGAGGCGCAAAAGAGTTCCGATGGTGAACGCGGTGAACGTCGCGGATCATGCGCACGACGCGCGGCGGCTTGTCGATCCTTTCGGCCGCACGATCACGTACTTGCGCGTTTCGGTGACGGATCGCTGCGACTTCCGCTGCTTCTATTGCATGTCGGAGCATATGACGTTCCTGCCGAAGCAGGATCTGCTCACGCTCGAAGAGCTCGACCGGCTTTGCTCGGCATTCGTCGCACGCGGTGTGAAGAAGCTCCGGCTCACGGGCGGCGAACCGCTCGTACGGCGCGACATCATGGTGTTATTCCGCTCGCTGTCGCGACATCTCGGCTCCGGCGCACTCGACGAACTCACGCTCACGACGAACGGGTCGCAGCTTACACGGTTCGCGACAGAGCTCGCCGACTGCGGCGTGAAGCGCGTCAATGTCTCACTCGATACGCTCGACCCGCAGAAATTCCACGCGATCACGCGTTGGGGCGACCTGGCAAAGGTGCTTGCGGGAATCGACGCTGCGCAAGCGGCTGGTCTGCATGTCAAGATAAACGCGGTCGCATTGAAGGGCGAGAATGAGGACGAGATTGCGTCGCTCATGGAGTGGGCGCATGGGCGCGGTATGGACCTGTCGCTGATCGAGGTGATGCCGCTTGGCGAGGTTGGTACCGAACGCGTGGATCAGTATCTGCCGCTCTCCGTCGTACGCGCGCGGCTCGGCAGCCGCTACGCACTGGAAGACGTCGACTATCGCACCGGTGGTCCCGCCCGGTACGTGCGCGTGAAGGAGACGGGCGGCAGGCTCGGATTCATCACGCCGCTCACGCACAATTTCTGCGAAGGCTGCAATCGCGTCCGCGTCACATGCACCGGCACACTCTATATGTGCCTCGGGCAGGAAGATGCTGCGGATCTGCGCACTCCGCTGCGTACGTCTGAGGCGGACATTCTCCTGCAAGCTGCAATCGATGAGGCGATCGCCCGCAAGCCGAAGGGTCACGACTTCGTCATCGACCGCCGCACCAGGCGCCCTGCCCTCGCCCGGCATATGAGTATGACCGGCGGCTGAGCCGCGGCGCGCATTGAGCGCGGGGAGTTGATTTCAGGTAGATTGGATTGCTTGCCGCCGCGGGCGTCCACCCGCCACACGTCGATCAACGGACTTCCACATGCCCGATGCCTCCGCGAACTATCGCGGCATCCGCTGCCTGTTGATCGCGACCACCTGCCTCGCCATCAACGATGCCTGCAACAAGTACGTGGTGGCGAGCCTTCCGGCATCGGAGATCGTCACACTTCGCGCAATCATCAGCGGCTGCATCGTGTTCGCCGTGATCGCCGCGCGCGGAGAGCTGCGCGCGCTCCGCGCGCTGCGGCGGCCGGAGATCATGCTGCGCAGTCTCGCCGAGTCCTGGATCGGTCCGCTCCTTATCATCGCACTGGCGTTCATGCACCAGGCCGACGTTACGGCGGTCTACATGGTGGCGCCGGTGTTCGTCGCGCTCGTCGGGTTCGGGCATTTCAAGGAAAGGTTCAATCTGGTCCTCCTGGGTGCGTGCCTGGTCGCGCTCGGCGGCGCGTGGCTGTTTGTCAATCCCGGCAGCGGCGTCTTTCAACTCGTCGCGCTACTTCCGATCGCCGCTTCGCTGCTCCAGACGTTGCGCGAGCTGATCTCGCGCACGATGGGGAAAAGGGTGGGAAATGACGCGCCGGTCTCGCATCGCGTCGTGCTGTTCTCGACCTCGCTGTTCTCGCTCCTCTCCGGCGCAGTGCTTGCCACGTTCTTCTCATGGGCAACGCCAGTCGAGGCTTGGCAGTGGCCCGGACCTACGGAATGGATCCTGCTCGCACTCGCGTCTGCGCTGTTCTATCTCGGTGTCGGCTACACCTACGAGGCTTATCGCGGTAGCGATCTTTCGGTGGTAGCGCCGTTCCGCTATTGGTACCTGCTTGTCGCGATCTTCACCGGCCTGTTCGTATTCGGCGAGGTTCCGAGCGGGCGATCGATCCTCGGCATGGTCATCATCGTGAGCGCAGGTGCGATCGTGCTCTGGAGTCAACGCGTACCGAAGAAGCGCTAGGCAATGGCGGGCCACTCGGCGAACTATCGCGGCATCCTTGCCATGATCGGCGCGTGCGGTTGCTTCTCCGCAAACGACGCATTGACGAAGCTCGCTGCGATCGATCTTCCGGTCTCCGAGATCGTCGCCATTCGCGGGTTCTTCACGCTCTTGTTCGCGTCTCTGATCATCGCCGTGCGCGGCGAGACCGACCGCCTGCCGCGCATCCGCAATCCTTGGGTCGTACTGCGAGCGTTGATCGAAGGATTCACCGGGGTCCTCATCATCTATGCGCTTTCGCTCATGCCGATCGCCGATCTCACTGCGATTCTTCTCGCTCAGCCGTTTCTTATGACCTTGGTCGGTGTGACTCTACTTGGCGAGCAAGTCGGCTGGCGGCGCTGGGCTGCTGTCGTCGCAGGTTTCGTGGGCGTGCTTCTCGTGATCAAGCCGGCCACACCCGCGTTCGACTCCGTGTCGCTGGTAGCGCTGATCGCGACCGTATTCGTGCTAGCGCGCGATCTCTTGACGCGAAGGATTCCCGCCGCCGTTCCGACCACGATTATCACGTTCGCGACCGCGCTCGCCTCGGTCCCAATTGGCGTTGCCGGCCTGCTTGCCGAACCCTGGAAGGTGCCTCCGCTCGTTCCGTTCCTGGTTGTAGTGGCCTCGGCCGTCTTCCTGGTGTTCGCGTTCATCCTGATGGTGATCGCTTTTCGCGGGACGGACGTATCCTCCGTCAGTCCATTTCGGTACTCGCTCGTAGTATTCGCTGTCATTTTCGGAATTTTCCTGTTCGGCGAGATACCCGACGCCGTCTCATTTGCCGGCATGGGCATGATTGTCGCCGCGGGCATTTACATGCTGCATCGCGAGACCATGCGACGGCGCGAGCGGTCCGGTCCGCCGGTTGTGGCGGTCGAGCCGCCACACTAGAGGCAATCCCACCAGGTCTCCTGATGAAGACAAAGCCGCCATCTCTGGCCGTGTTGGTCGCTATCACGACACTAAATCCGCTCGCGCTCAATATTCTGCAGCCCGCACTTCCCGAGCTCGCCCGCACGCTCGCAAGCGACTATGGGACGCTGCAACTAACGCTCGCCATGTTCCTGGTCGCGTCTGCCGTTTCGCAGATCGTACTCGGTCCGATTTCCGACCATTTCGGCCGGCGGCCCGTGGCGCTCGCGGGAATTCTTATCTTCATCGCGGGATCCGCCGCCTCCTTCATGGCGTCCTCCGTCACCGCCCTTGTACTCGGCCGGATCGTTCAGGCGATCGGTGGCATCACCGGCTTCGTGATCTCGCGGGCCGTAATCCGCGATCTGCACGGCCGTGACGCCTCGGCGAGCAAGCTCGGCTACGTCACCATGGCAATGGTGATCGTTCCAATGCTCGCTCCGCTCGTGGGTGGCTGGCTCGCACAGCAGTTCGGTCACACCAGCATCTTCGCCTTCACGGGCGCAATCGGGATCGTCGCACTTTTGTTCGCGCTCGTTGACCTCAGCGAAACGAAACGCTCCTCGGAGAGGACCGGCGACATCCTCGGCGCTTATCGCGCGCTGCTGTCGAGCCGCGCATTCATTGCCCATTCCATGACGATGGGCCTCACGTCGGCGACCTTTTTCACTTTTCTAGCCGGCACGCCCTACGTCGTGATCGAGTTACAGCGCGCAAGTCCGGCAACGTTCGGCCTGTGGTGGATGCTCGCATCGATCGCCTTCATGCTGGGAAATTTTCTTGCCGGACGGCTCGGCGAGCGCGTCGGCTCGGACAGGTTGGTCGAAGTCGGAACCGCCCTTCCGCTGCTTGGGCTTGTCCTTCTCGCCGCGGGTTACGCGTGGATGCCAAGTGAGCCAGCGGTTCTGTTCGTCGCGACAATTCCCGGATGGATCGGCAGCGGCCTCAGCCTGCCGGGCGCCGCGGCGAACGCGCTCTCGGTCCGGCCCGACCTCGCGGGTGCGGCATCGGGTCTCTCCGGCGCATTCCATCTCGGCGCCGGTGCCATTGCGTCCTATGTCGTTGGCCACCTGCTCTTCGAAACCGCGTGGCCAATGATCGGAATCATGGCGATTACGGCTACTGCTGCCCTTCTTGCGAGTTTCGTCGCGGGCAAACCTCCAGCGGCCGCCGTCAAACCCGGCGCCGGCGATCCGACAAGCGGCGAGGGTTTGATCGGGTAGACCATTCGGCTAAGGTGACCGTTGGCTGCCGCCGGCTGACACCGCAACGCGAAGCAAACAACAAATCGGGTCGGCGCGCCCGCGCTGGGGAGGGACCAAGTTGCAAGGGCTGCTCGCGCTCAGCCGCGCCATTGACGCGGTCAATTATCGGATCGGCAAGTGGGTGGCGTGGCTGGTCGTCGCTGCTGTCCTGGTTTCCGCCGCCAACGCGACCGTGCGCAAGCTATTCGACACCAGCTCAAACGCCTGGCTCGAGCTGCAGTGGTATCTGTTCTCCGTCGTCTTCCTGATGTGCGCGGCATGGACACTGATGGCCAACGAGCACATCCGCATCGACATCGTGAACAATCTGTTTCCGAAACGGCTGCGCAACTGGATCGACGTCTTCGGCCATCTGTTCTTCCTGCTGCCGTTCACGCTGGTGATGATCGTGACCGGGTGGCCGTTCTTTCGCGCCTCATGGCGCGTCAACGAAATCTCATCGAATGCGGGTGGCTTGCTCGTCTGGCCAATCAAGCTGCTGGTACCGGTGGCTTTCGTATTTCTGTTCTTCCAGGGAGTCTCGGAGCTGATCAAACGCATTGCGGTCATGCGCGGGCTTATTCCGGACCCCTACGTGGGAAGCGGAAGCTCCGCTGAGGCGGAGGCCCAGGAACTCATCAAGGCCCTGGAAAATAAATAGGCGTCGCGGGGCCAATAATGACCGCCTTCCTCATCCACAACATGGCGCCGATCATGTTCGCGTCGCTGGTTGTGTTCTTGCTGCTCGGCTATCCGGTCGCCTTCGCCCTGGCAGCGAACGGTCTGATATTCGGCCTTCTCGGCATCGAGCTCGGCCTGTTCCATCCGGATTTCCTTCAGGCCCTGCCCGAGCGCCTGTACGGGACGATGAGCAACGACATTCTGCTCGCGATCCCGTTCTTCACGTTCATGGGACTGGTGCTCGAACGAAGCGGCATGGCCGAGGACCTGCTCGACACAGTCGGGCAATTGTTCGGAACAGTGCGCGGCGGCCTCGCCTATGCGGTGATCTTCGTCGGCGCGCTGCTCGCCGCGACGACCGGGGTCGTCGCTGCCTCCGTCATCGCGATGGGTTTGATCTCACTGCCGATCATGTTGCGCTACGGTTACGACCGGCGGCTCGCGAGCGGCGTGATCGCTGCTTCCGGCACGCTCGCGCAAATAATTCCGCCCTCGCTCGTGCTCATCGTCATGGCCGACCAACTGGGGCGATCCGTCGGCGACATGTACGCTGGCGCATTCATTCCCGGTCTCGTGCTGTCGGGCCTTTATGCGGCCTACGTATTCGGTGTCGCCATGCTGTTCCCTGCAGCGGCGCCGGGGCTGCCGCCCGAAACGCAGGCGTTGAAGGACGCGGACGGAAAAGTGCGGCGGTTGTCGCTGTTGGTCGTGGTCGTCATCGCCGGCATTGCCGCCTACTACCTGATGCAACAAACGCAAGTGAAGGCGGGCGCCGACTTCGTGGTTTTGATGCTGTCGATCGGCATTGCAGTCGCGTTCGTCATCGCGGTAGTGAACCGGCTCCTGCGGCTCAATCTGCTTTCGCGAATCGCAGAACAGACGATCTTCGTGCTGGTGCCGCCGCTTGCGCTGATCTTCCTCGTACTCGGAACGATCTTCATCGGCGTCGCGACTCCGACCGAAGGTGGCGCCATGGGCGCGTCCGGCGCCCTGATCCTCGCGGCCGTCAAGGGTCGACTGAGATTTGACATGGTGCGGCAGGCGACGGAGTCGACCGCAAAGCTGTCGGCGTTCGTCGTATTCATCCTGATTGGCGCGCGAACCTTCTCGCTGACTTTTTACGGGGTCGACGGTCACCGCTGGGTGGAAGAGATGCTCGTTTCGCTTCCCGGCGGTCAGCTCGGGTTCCTGGCGTTCGTCAATATCTTCGTCTTTCTGCTTGCCTTCTTCCTCGACTTCTTCGAGATCGCATTCATCGTCGTGCCGCTGCTCGCGCCGGCTGCAGAGCGCGTCGGTATCGACCTGATCTGGTTCGGCGTAATTCTCGGCGTCAACATTCAGACGTCATTCATGCATCCGCCGTTCGGTTTCGCGCTGTTCTATTTGCGCTCCGTCGCGGCGAGAGAGCCCTATACCGACCGCGTCACGGGAAAACGTATGGACCCGGTCACCACCGGACAGATCTATTGGGGCGCGATACCGTTTGTGGTGATCCAGGTGATCATGGTCATCCTCGTGATCACATTCCCGGGGATGGTCATGCACTACAAGGGTGCTGGTTCAGGAATCGACCCGGAGAAGATCAAGATCGAAATTCCGATTCCCGATGCGCTGCCGCCACTGGATTTCGGGCCGCCACAGATCAAGTAGTTTGGAGCGTCGCGGGACCTATTTGTTCAGAGTCCGCGGCCGGTCCTTCACGCCCGCGAACGGGTCTTCCTCGAGGAGGTTCCTGCTGTCGTCGATCCTCTCGATCTTCACGGCCGCCGCCTCGCGGCGAACGTAGTCCGGGAGCCAGGTGGCAATCGAGGGAAACGTCACGATCAGCACGATCGCGATGCACTGCAGGAGCATGAACTCGAACATGCCCTTGTAGATCGTGGCGAGCGACCAGGCCCGCACCACCTGTTTCAAATAGTAGGCGGACATCGCGACCGGAGGCGACAGGTATGCGGTCTGGAGCGTCACCGCCACGACTGCACCGAACCACACAAGGACGAAGTCCTGCGGGATATCGAGCGCCTTGGCGAGTGCCGGTTGGAGCGCGGCGACGACCGGGTAGAAGATCGGCAAGAACACCAGGATGATCGCGGGCCACTCGAATGGCCAGCCCAGCAGAAAAATCAGCACCAGCACGATGATCAGCATCGTCACCGGCGACACCTGCAAGGCGAGCATGCTTTCGGTGAGCCAGTTCGCTGCGCCAAGTCGCGAGAAGACCGCTCCGAAGATATTCGAGGTAGCGGCGAGCAGTAGCACCATGCTCGAGGTCGCGGTCGTAGAAAGCACTGCCTGTCTGACGCCCGCATAAGTCAGCCGCCTATAGGCAGCGGCGAGGAACAGAGCGCCGAGTGCGCCGACGGCCGCCGCTTCGGTCGGCGTCGCCAGACCGGCAATGATGGAACCGAGCGCCGCAGTGATCAGCCCGGCGAGCGGAACGACGCCGACGATGACCTCCCAGACGATCTTGCCGGCGCTGTGCGTGCGCTCCTCGAGTGGAACCGGCGGTCCCAATTTCGGATTCAGGAAAGAGCGACCAAGCAGATAGACGAGATAGATCGCAGCAAGGAGAAAGCCGGGTCCGAAGGCGGCTGAATAAAGTTCGCCTACCGAGACGCCTAGCACCGGCCCCATTACGATCAGCATCACCGAAGGAGGGATCAGAATGCCAAGCGTGCCGCCTGCGGTGATCGCGCCGGCGGAGAGCTTGGCGTCGTAGCCGGACTTGATCATCATCGGGCTCGCCATGATGCCGAGTACCGTGACCGCGGCCCCGACGATGCCGGTCGCCATGGCAAACACCGTCGAGGTCAGAATGACCACTGCGAACAACGACCCTCGGATCGGCGCAAACAAATCGCGAAATGCACGGAACAAGCGCTCCATCAGGCCCGCCTGCTCGGTGATGAACCCCATGAAGATGAACAGGGGTACCGCCGCCAGGAGTTCTTCCTTCATCAGGCCGATCGTCTGGAAATAGGCGAGGCTGAAAACCGTCTGGCCGAGGCCGAAATAGCCAAAGGCCAACGCCAGAAAGAGCATCGTGAAACTGATCGGGAATCCGACGAAGATCACGCCGATCAGAACGAACAGCATGAACAAGCCGAGCGCTGCGTCCCCGCTCACGGCCTAGACCTCGATCTTTTCTTTGTGCTCAAGCTCAACGCCAGTGGTGGCGGCATGCAAGCTCTTGATGGTTTCGGAAATGCCCTGAACGATCAACAGGAGACAGGCGAGCGGCACGACCATCTTGAACGGCCATAGGATCGGGCGCCACGGCGTCTGCTCCGAGGTTTCGCCGATGCGGAAGGCGTAGAGCCCCTCGTCCCAGCTCACGATGAGAAACACGATCAGCGATGGGAAGAAAAAGATCAGATACGCCGATGAATCGATGATGCCTCTGGTGCGGATCGACCAATGCTCGAAGAAGAAGTCGGTGCGGATGTGCGCGCCCTTGTGCAATGCATACGCGGCGCCAAGCATGAAGATTGCGCCGTAGAGCATGTACGTTACGTCGTACGACCAGATGGTTGGCGCATGAAAGAAATAGCGGGCGACGACCTCGTAGCTGACCGCCAGGACCAGCGGCACGTTCAGCCACGCGACCAAAGTTCCGAAGCGGTCGGTGAACCAGTCGATCCGGCCGGTAACGACGAGAAGTTGGGGGAAAGACGCCCGCATCCCGATCCTCTTCGCGAAGTCACGAACCGGGGCAGGTCTTGCCCCGGTTCACGACTGTCGCTTGATCGCTGCCGAGCCTTCGCCGCCTATCTGGTCTTCTCCGGCCAGTAGTAGTTGGCCGCGAAGGAATAGGGCGGGAACATGAAGCGCTTGGCCGGCACAACCTTCGCCGCGTAAGCACGCTGCGAGTCGAGAACCTTCTTGAAGAACGGGTTCTTGGCCGACTCTTCCGCCGCGATCTCGTCCCAGGCCTTGAAGAAGGCGATCAGGACGTCAGGCGGCGTACGCAGCAACTGCGTGCCGTGCTTGGTGACCATTTCCTCGATCGCATCGGCGTTTTGGCGCTGCCACTGGGCCCACCAGCGCGTGAAGGTTTCGATCACGGCCGAACGAATAGCCTCCCGTTGCTGATCGGTCAGACCGTCCCACACATCCTTGTTGATCATCAACTCGCCGATCGAAGCGCTCTCATGCATTCCGGGTGTGTAGTGATACTTCCACACCTGCGGCAGGCCGAGGCGCAGGTCCTCGATACCGCCGACCCACTCGGCGCAGTCGATCACGCCGCGCTGCGCCGACGGCACGATCTCGCCGCCGGGCAGATTGACAGTCTGCATGCCCATGCGCTGATAGATTTCGGCGACAATGCCGGTCTGCCGGCACTTCAAGCCCTTGAAGTCGGCCAGGTCCTTGATCGGCCGACTGAACCAGCCGAGCGCCTGCGGACTGGACGGCAGGATCGGAAATACGACGACGTTGAGCTTGAGCTCTTTCTGATAAAGCTCCCACCACAATTCGAGCCCGCCGGCTTCGTAGAGCCAGCCGATGAAGTCGATCTGATCCATCCCGGCGATTCCAGCCGGCGTGTTCGAGAACAAGGTCGCCGCTTTGTTCTTGCCGACCCAGTAATAAGAAATGCCGTGACCGCCATCGATCACCTTCTTGTGCGTGGCGTCCAAAATCTCGAACGGCGGAACGATTTGTCCGGCGGCGAGCGCTTCAATCTTCAGCGTTCCGCCGGTTAGCTTCTCAACCCGCTCAGCGAAGAACTTGAAATTGTCCTGCAATGTCAGGCTCGCCGGCCAGGTCGATTGGAACTTCAAATTTTTCGTGGCCGGCTGCTGCGCGTTTGCCTGAACGACAAGTCCAAGCGCCGCGACAGCGGCAACCAACGGAAGAACAATCCTGTTGAGTGTAGACATGGTACCTCCCCATTTCGTCGCGCTTTCAGCGCCAAGCTTGTTTTTGGATCAACACGTTAGCTTGCAGCCCGTGTTCGCGCAACGCACGCGGCCGAGCACTACCGTACGAACTGAGCGCAAAACCGCTGTTGAGTGACCATTCTATGGGCAAAAAATAACCCCGGAGCCTGGCGGCTCCGGGGGGCAATACTTGAACCGTGTCGCCCTCAACCGCGCGCGCGGGCGCGGATCATGTAGGTGTCGAATGTGTACTCGGCGACCTGCCACCAGAGATACTGGTCGTTACGGAACGCAACGAAGTGATCATAGACCTTCTTAAAGTCGGCATTGGCTTTGGTAGTCTCGTCGTAGACTTCGAGCGAGGCCTTGTAGCAGGCGTCCATGATCGGTTGCGAGAACGGCGACAGCTTGGCACCGCCCGCGACGAGCCGCTTCAACGCGGCCGGATTGCCCGCGTCGTACTTCGCAACCATCCAGGTGTTGGCAACATAACAGGCTGACTGGATGATCGACTGGTATGCCTTTGGCAGCTCGTTCCACTTCGCCAGGTTGACCATGTTGTGGAGCATCGGGCCGCCTTCCCACCAGCCGGGGTAGTAGTAGAACGGCGCAACCTTGTGGAAGCCGAGCTTTTCGTCGTCGTACGGCCCGACCCACTCGCACGCATCGAGCGTGCCTTTCTCGAGCGCCGGATAGATGTCGCCGCCGGCGAGCTGTTGCGGCACGACGCCGAGCTTCGCCATGGTGCGGCCGGCGAAGCCGCCGATCCGCATCTTGAGGCCCTTGAGATCGTCGACGGTCTTGATCTCCTTGCGGAACCAGCCGCCCATTTGTGCGCCCGTGTTGCCCGCCGGAAAGCCGATCACGTTGAACTTCTTGTAGAAGGCGTTCAGGAGATCGATGCCGCCGCCGACATAATTCCAGGCGTCGAGCATCCGCTTGTTCATGCCGAACGGAATCGCGGTGCCGAAAGCGAAGGTCGGATCCTTGCCGAAGTAATAGTACGACGCGGTGTTGCACATCTCGACCGTCGCGTTCGAAACCGCGTCGAATGCCTGCAGCCCGGGCACGATCTCGCCCGCGGCGAACACCTGAATCTGGAATTTGTTGTCAGTCGCCTCGGCAACCGCCTTGGCGAACACTTCCGATGTCCCGAAAAGCGTATCCAGCGACTTTGGAAAGCTCGACGTCAGGCGCCATTTGATCTCGGGCATCGACTGAGCGATGGCAGGTGCAGCCACCGCCGATGTGGCGAGGCCAGCCCCGGCCACTTTCAGGAATTGACGACGCTTCATAGATTTCCTCCCTCCACAAGATGGGAGACCGGCAGGGCCGGCCTCGTATGACCATGGCGTTAGCATGGCAGACGGGCCGCGTCAGCGGGCACCTGCCCAAGTTTCCGCTGCAATCGCAGGTAGCCAACGAAGTGCGACAAACGGCCCGCAACTCGCCTGTCGGCGGTAGGCGTGCTCACATCAGAAACGCCCCTGCGCCGCGCTATGCAGTGCAGGCCGAATTCATCTGGGCGACGCCATCAATGTTCGCTCGCTACGTACCAATCCTTTCCGACGAGGTTGTGGGTCATGCCGTGGGAAGGCATCCGCGCGCCCGTCGGCGACGTGAACGCTTGGTCGGATTGTTGCTGAAGCGAGGTGTCGAGCATGTACATTGCGCCGACGGCGACAATGACGGCGACGACGAGCGAGCTAAAGAAGGCTTTCACTTGCGTTCCCCTTTAATCAGTTTGGGGAACAACCTGCTCGCACGAATTGATGTGAATCAACCGGCTCCGTATGCTTGGGAAGATCGAATCCGGCGCCGTACGCTTAACTCTCAATCACGATTTTCGGCGCAGCCCGGCCACCCTGCTTCTTATCGAGCCCTGCGCGGACGCGTGCGGCGATTTCGCGATAGATCTTCGCGTGCGGGCTATCCGGCCGCGTCGCGACGATCGGCAGGCCCGCGTCTGACGTCTCGCGAATCTCAACTTCAAGAGGGACCTCGCCGAGGAACGGCACGCCGAGCCGTTCCGCCTCGCGCCGCGCGCCGCCGTGGGTGAAAATTTCCGTGCGTTCACCGCAGTGCGGGCAGAGGAAATAGCTCATGTTTTCCACAATGCCGAGCACGGGCACATCGACCTTGCGGAACATGGCAACGCCGCGCCGCGCATCGATGAGCGCGAGGTCTTGGGGCGTCGAGACGATCACGGCGCCGGCAAGCGGCACCTGCTGTGCGAGCGTCAACTGGGCATCGCCGGTGCCGGGCGGCATGTCGACCACGAGCACGTCGAGTTTGCCCCATTCCACTTCGCGCAGCATTTGCGTGATTGCCGACATCACCATCGGTCCGCGCCAGATCATCGGCGTCTCTTCCTCGACGAGGAAGCCGATGGACATCACCTTCATCCCGTAGCTGTCCATCGGGCGAAGCGTGCGACCGCCGATCGTCTCGGGGCGGCCCTTGATTGCGAGCAGGCGCGGCATTGACGGGCCGTAGATGTCGGCGTCAAGCACGCCGACTTTCATTCCCAGGTCGCGCAGGCCAAGCGCGAGATTGACGGCCGTCGTCGATTTTCCGACGCCACCCTTGCCCGAGGCGACGGCGATCACGGCCTCGATGCCCGGCACGCCAGGCACAGTACGCGCACCGGCGGCTTGCGGCGCCGGGCGAGGTGGCGCGACCTGCGCCTGGCCGCCGCTCCGCTCGGCCGTGAGCGCGATCAGCGCCGAGGAAATTCCCGGGATCGCGCGCACGGCGTCCTCCGCCGACTTGCGCACGGGTTCCCAGGCCTTGACCGCCGCCGCGTCGACCGTGATGGAAAGAAACACCTTGCCGCCGCTGACAACGATGTCGGAGAGCTTGCCCGAACTCACGAGATCGCCGCCGCCGGGCGCCGGAATGGTCTTCAGGCGCGCGCGTACGTCGTCGGCAGTGACGGACATCTGCTTTCCCATACCCTAATACGTATAGCGCATTCCGGATGGGTCAACCGACTCACTTTCCTTCGAAGCGCGGCAGGCGCTTCTCGTGAAAGGCGCGCACGCCCTCGCGAAAATCCATGGAGGCGCCGGCCTCGCGCTGGCAATCGCGTTCGAGATCGAGCTGTGCGTTGAGGTCGTTCTCATAACTCGCATTCAACGCGCGTTTCATGAGGCGATAGGCAAGCGTCGGACCCATGGCCAGCAGTGCCGCAGCCTTCGCGACGTCATCGCGAAACGTAGCGTCTTCGAACACTCTATATGCGATGCCGAGGCGCTGGCATTCCTCGGCGGGAATTTGCTCGGCCGTGAGGCACATGGCGAGGGCGCGCTTCAGACCGACGAGCCGGGGCAACAGCCAGGTGCCGCCCGCGTCCGGCACGAGCCCAATGCGGGCGAACGCCTCTTGCAAATAGGCGGAGCGGGCAAACAACAAAACATCGCAGGCAAGCGCGAGGTTGGCGCCGGCGCCGACCGCCGGACCATTGACTGCGGCGATCGTCGGGATTGGAAAGGCGACGAGCCTGCGAACGAGCGGATTGTAGTCGCGGTCGAGCGAGGCACCGGTGTCGATCGGCTTGTCGTCGGTCACGACGCGCTCGCTGAGGTCCTGGCCGGAGCAGAATGCCCGCCCCTCCCCGGTGATCACGAGACAGCGCACCGCGGGATCGCCTTCCACCGCCGAGAGCGCCTCGCGAACTTCCGCGTGGACCGTTGCGTTCAGAGCATTCAGCCGCTCGGGCCGTGCCAAAGCAATCGTCGCGACAGCGCCAGTCACGGAATAACGGATGGTCTTGAAATCCATTGGTGACCTCAGGCTGAGAAGCTCGGACGCGCAATCACCTCAGCGTGCCAGCGGCGTACGTTCTTTAAATCCGCCGGCATTTCGATCTTAGGTGCACGCATGAAATCGGCGGTGACGCCGGCGGTGATATCGGCGACTGTGAAGCGGTCGCCGGCCACGTACTGCCGGCCCGCGAGCTCACGATCGAGGATCGCAAGAAAGGCGAGCGCCTTCGCCTTGTTCGCTTCGCCCCATTCCGCGATCTGCGGCTTTTCGCTCATCGCCATCGCCGGACTGAGGTGACGAAACGCGGAGGATACCGGACCGTAGAAATGCAGCTCGGCGCGACGATTCCACATCTCGATCGTTGCGATCTCGCGCGCGTCGCGGCCGAGCAGGTTCGGCTCGGGATGCAGCGCGTCGAAATAGCGGCAGATCGCCATGGTCTCAGCGATCGGCGTGCCGTCGTCGAGAATGAGCACGGGAACACGCTGCATCGGGTTGATCGTGGTGAACGCGTCGCTTTGCTGCTCGAAGTTCGGGAAATCGATTTGCCGCCTCGGGACCTCGATCCCTTTCTCGGCCAGGAAAATCCGCACACGGCGCGGACTGGGCGCGCGACCCCCGTCGATCAACTGCATTCGGCGTACCTCCCCCTGGTCAGTCCAACACGCACCGCGCCGACCGGCAAGCGGCGCGGCGTACGCGAAGCCGCGCAGTTCCTCGGGTCAAGGCTTCCTTAACCAAGAAACTGAGCCGGCCATTAACCATTCTCTGGCGATCGTTTCCAGAGGCATCAACCGAGCGGCAGGCAATGACGGGGCAGGACGCCCGGGGCGACGAATACGCGGCGGATGCGGCTCGCGCCGCACACGCGCGGAGGCTGCGGCTTTCCCGCAGCGTGCGCGACGCGCGCAACGCGCTCACGTCAGCGAGCGGAATCAGGCCCGCGCTCGATCACGAACTGCTGCGGGTGTACGCCGAGCACCGCATCGCTTCCTCACTCGCGCTGTTCCTGCTGATTGGGCTGGTCGGCGTTTCATCGAGCCTCTGGACCGGCGCCTACGCAGCGATGTTGTGGACGCTGCTTGCGCTCACAATTCATTCGATGACCGTCGCGGCCTGCCGGCGCTTCCTTGCGACACCGCCTAGCCCGCCGATGCAGCGCCGCTATCGAACGCTATTCACGCTGTTCGATCTCCTGTTCGGTACGTCGTGGGTGCTGAATATCAACGTGCTGGTCGATCTGGGGCTGCACGGCGCCGGCGACTTCTCACTGTTCGCAATGCTGCTCGTGGTCGCCGTATTCTCGATGCTCGCCGCGAGCGTGCCGAGCGCCGTGTATGCATCGACGCTACCGGTCGCGGGCGTGGTTGCGATGCATTACGTTCTGCGCGGACAGCCGCAGGATCTCGTGCTCGCCGCCATGACGGTCGGGGCGGAAGCCTATTTCATCATGGTCGCGAACCGGCTGTACCTTTCCGCCGTTTCCGCGCTCGAGGCGCGGGCACAACTGGACGCGCTGGTGGGCGAGCTTGAGCAGGCGAAGGCGAAGTCGGATGAGGCCGCGCGCCGCGCGGAAGCCGCCAATCTCGCGAAATCGCGCTTCCTCGCACAGATGAGCCACGAATTGCGCACGCCACTCAACGCAGTGCTGGGCTTCTCGGAAGTCATGAAGAGCGAGATTCTCGGGCCGCATTCGGTGTCAACGTATAAAGACTACGCGGGCGACATCCATGCATCGGGCGAGCACCTGCTCAATCTGATCAACGAGGTGCTCGATCTGTCGCG
>DATBJU010000087.1:0-24724 GCA_036556265.1 Xanthobacteraceae bacterium
CGGATGCTGAGGAACGCGGCGTCGCGGCTTGCCATCAGAGCGCCTCCACCCGCGCCCGCGCCCGCGGCAGACGCCACCAATGATAGAGCCGCAGCACCAGCCGAGTGACCCCGCCGGGAAGGAAATAGACGATCACTACAAAGCAGAGGCCGAGCGCAATACTGAAGTGATGCGGGAAACTGCCGGCCAGAAATTCTGAGAGAAGCACGAGCGGGATCGCGCCGAGCGCGGGTCCCCACGCTCGACCTGGCCCACCAAGCAATGCCGCGATCAGTACCTGGAACGACCAGGAATTGTTGAAGGCAATGCTCGCATCGACATAGGGATAACGCAGCGCAAGCACGGCGCCGACCAGCGCCATCACGGCTGCGGACAACGCGAAGCACGTCACCTTCACGCGCGTCGTATTGACACCTGTGTGGCGCGCCACCGTCTCGTCCTCGCCGATAGCGCGTAGGGCAAAGCCGAGACGGCTTTGACTGACAAGCCAGCTACCGACAATGGTGATCAGCGCGATCGCGAGCAATGTCTCGTAGATGGTCACGTTGGAAACGTCCGTGAAGATGTAGCGAGCCACCGTCTTGTTGATCTTGATCTCCCACCAGTTGAGCACCTGATGGATGAGCTCGGTGAGCCCGAAGGTGAAGACGACGAAGTACACGCCGCGAAGACGCAGCGTGGAAAGCCCGACGACGAGCGCAACGAGGAACCCGACGACGGTCGCAGCGAGTAGTGCCGCCGCAACGTGCATATACGTGTGCGCGACCGCCAGCACGTAGATGCCGATGCCAAAGAACGAAGCGGTCGCAAGCGAGATGTAACGCGTGGCGCCGGAAAAGAACGACCACGCGGTCGCAAGCGCGACGTTCGCGTATAGCAACAGGCAAAGCGAGAGCACGTAGCCTGAGGCATACAACGGAAGCACGGCAAGCACGGCGGTGCCTGCCGCCATCAGCAGCGCGGTCAGCCAGTTCTTTTCGATTTGCTCAAGCACGAGTGAACAGCCCCGTCGGCCGCAGCAAGAGGACAAGCATGAACAGGGCGAAGTTGATCGCGATCGTGAGCGCGGGATCGATCAGATAGCCGCCGACCGACTCGACGGCACCGAGCAGGAGGCCGGCTGCGAGCGTGCCGGTCACGCGGCCGACGCCGGCCATGATCACGACGATCAAGGCTTTCAACGTGTATTCAACGCCCGTCGTCGCGCTGAAGGAAATGAAGGTGCTGACGAGCATTCCGGAGGCCGCGGCGAGGGCACCGCCCGCGGCGAACGCGATCGCGGAATACTTACGTACGTCGATGCCAACGAGGGCCGACGCGACCGGATCGATCGTGATCGCCCGCAGCGCGGCACCGAATCTGGTCTGCCGAAGTATAAGAAACAACGCCAGGGCGAACGCACACGCCCCGAGAAACGCAAGCAGCCGGTTCTGGGCGATTGTCGCAGCGCCCAGATGCACCGGCGCAGAGAGAAAGCTGTAGCCACGCAGGTCGCCGCTCCAGTTCACGAGCGCAAGACCCTGGAAGACGAACAACAGGCCGAACGTCACCAGCACCACGTCGGCATCGAGTGCGTCCTGATCCGCCGCGCGGCGGATCAGCGGTATCATCATGTACTGATAGATCAGCCAGTTGATCAGGAACGCGATCGGCATGCTGATGATGAGGCTGAGGAGTGGATTGAGCTTCCACAGCATGATCGTGAAGAAGGCGGTGAACGCGCCGGCGATGAAGAACTCGCCATAGGACAGATTCAAAATTCGAGCGACGCCGTACTGCAGATTCAGCCCGAGCGCGATGAGCCCGTACATCCCGCCGAGGAGCAGACCGTTGAGAAATACCTCGAACAAAATCACGTCTGCCCCCGGACAAACAAACGGGTCAGGCCGAGTTACCCGGCCTGACCCGCACCTCCGCTGAACTTCGGTACGTCACGACCACGCGGGCTTGCGCTCGCTAGCTGAGGAAGTTGCCCATCGCTTCCACGGCTTCCGGCTTCTCAAGGTGCACGAGATGACCAGCGCCCTTGTAGATCTTGATCTCCGCGTTGGGGATGAACTTCTTCCACGTCTCGGTGTGCTCGACCGGGATCAGCTTGTCCTCGTCACCCCACACGATCATGGTCGGCACCTTGATCCGGTGCAGGTAGCGCATGAATTTCGGGTCGCCTGGATGCTCCCAGTAGATCCGCGCGAACGTCGTGGCCTCGCGGTAACGGTCGCCCATGAAGTCGAGGCCCGGATTTTCCGGCAGGCGCTTCAGCAGGACGTCCATATTGGAGACGAGGAAGCCGAGCACTTGATCGCCGGGAACGGCCATCAGATCAACCATCGGGTGCTGAGGGTCGATGATTCCGCTCGGGCCAATCAGCACAAGCTTCTTGATGCGGTGTCCGTGCTCGGACGCGAAGCGCGCCGCCAGCTCGCCGCCCATTGATAGCCCGACCAAGTTAAAGCGGTCGAGCTTCAGTACGTCGAACAGCTCGAGATAGTGCATGACGTAGTCATGCATGTTCGCGAGCGTCGGATCGTCTCCGGATTCGCCGAAGCCCGGGTGGTAGGGCGCGATCACCCGAAACTTGCTGGTCCAAGGCTCGGCGAAATCGAAGCCATCGACCGTCCCGCCGCCGTGAAAGAAGACCAGCGGCTCGCCGTGCCCGGCGGTATGCACGACTGTCTTCACGCCGTTGATGTTGTAGGTTTCACGCTCGAACTTGGCCATTTTCTGGTTCCTTCGCCGTTACTCAGCCGCCATGCGGTACGAGGGAGCCTGACGCGAGCGCAGCCGCGGTATCACTTCCTCGGCGAACAGCGTCAGGTTCTTCACTGTCTTCCAGTGCGGCATGTCGGCGACGTGCATGACGTTATTGATGTGCGTCGTCTTCATCTTCACCGACCACTCGCCGATCTGGTTGGCGACCTTGTCGGGCGAGCCGACCGAAATGAAGAACGACTTGCTGATCGCGTCGAAATCGAAGCCGCCGTGCATCTTGTCGGCCATCGCAGCCCGCATCTTGAGCTGT
Source organism: Xanthobacteraceae bacterium (assembly GCA_036556265.1). Lineage (GTDB taxonomy): Bacteria > Pseudomonadota > Alphaproteobacteria > Rhizobiales > Xanthobacteraceae > JAUSIF01. The sequence goes on from DATBJU010000087.1 coordinate 3,023, forward strand.
TCGACCGAGAGATAGCCTGGAGGCGCGAGGAACTGCGGCGACGTGCGCGCGTAATCCTCGAAGAAGCGCTGCAGATGAACGATGTACTCGCGCTCCGCTTGCTCGTTCGTCTCGGCGACATAGATGAACGTGAGCAACGGCAGTTGATCGGGGCGAAGCGTGTGACCGTAGGTGCTCGCGCGCTGCCGAAGATTCTCGTTCAGCTCATAGGCGCGCTGCTGCGTGACGAACACGGAGGCATAGCCGAAGCCGAGCTCCGCCGCGATCTCGATCGTCTCCGGGCTCCCGGTGCCGACGATGTAGCAGGGTGGATGCGGGCGCTGATAAGGGCGCGGCCAAGGATTGAGGAATCGGTACGTGTAGAACTGACCATAGTGCGTGGTCGGACCGTCTTCCTTCCACGCCTGGAGAATGATCTTGAGCGATTCCTTGAACTTTTCTCGCGCGGTCGCGGGGTTGCCGGCGTTCGACCAATATTCCATGCCGGTGCCGAGCGGGAAGGCGATTTCAAGGCGGCCCTTCGACATCACGTCGAGAATTGCATACTCCTCGGCCAGGCGGTTCGGCAGCATGAAATTTGGCGGCGTGCCCCAGACACAAATGCGGGCATTCTTGGTTTGCGGTACGAGCGCGGCGGCGATCAAATTCGGCGTCGCCATCATGCTGTAGACCGTGTTGTGGTGCTCGTTCACGACAATTGCATCGAAACCGAGCTTGTCCGCGAGCACCAGCTCCTGGAGATAGCGGTTGTAGAGGTCGTGACCCTTGTCGGCATCGAAAAACTTGTTCGGAAAGCTCACCCAGGTCGACTTATATTCTTTGTGATTTTCCGGCAGATGCACGTAGGGCATGAAGTGCATCGCATTGAACCGCATGGCAGCGCCCATTTCTCCGCCTCCTATGACCGATCTGTCGCCCGTCCGTAACGAGCGTACCCTCTACGCACACGAGCCACGCCGACGGCAGCCGCACGCCACTGATGAAATGAATTCTGTTGCGAAGACAGCGACACGTCGGCGCCGCAGCCTTCCTCCCGAATACTTCTTCTTTTGATAGTTATTGTAGGGACTTGCTCGCGCGCGAGTCAACGATTTCGGCCGCGCAGGCCGCTGGTATACGTGCGGTATGGTTATGGCCGAGCGGGGCTTGGATCCGGTCGCCGTTTCCGCAAGGGGGACCTTTCCGGCTTTCCCCGTAACGAAATCGGGGAACGGGTCTTTTTCGCGGGCAGGCGCCCATTACGACGGTCGGACCATCACTCGGCGCCTTCGAGGCCGATCGATCCATAGAGCCAGGCGAGGCGGTCGAAATAGTCGTCGGGCGACAGCGAGCGCAGGACCGCATCGCGAACATCCGCCCGCGCCAGCGCCGGATGATAGACGTATTCGCCGATCAGGCGCGATCCCATCTGTACGCGCGCGGTGCGCGCCGCGCGCTGACGGTTGTAGGCGACGAAGGCGCGGCTCAAGTCCTCACTATGACGCTCGACCATGTGTGCAAGGCACACGCCGTCCTCAAGCGCCATGCAAGCACCCTGCGCGAAATATTGAAGCATCGGATGCGCGGCGTCGCCGAGCAGCGTCACGCGGCCGTCGACCCAGTCGCGAATCGGCTCGCGGTCGCATAGCACCCAGAGTTTCCAATCCTCGCCGTGTTCGATGATCTGCCGCGCCCGCGGATGAACGTGCTGAAAGTTCTTGCGCACTTCGTCCTTGCTCACGGGCTTGCCCGTGACCGGCTCCGGGGCGTCGTTGTGACAAGTGACGACCAGGTTGAACACCTTCCATCCCTTGAGCGGATAGTGCACGAGATGGACCTTGGGACCCGCCCAAAGCGTGGCGGCGTTCCAGCGCAAGTCCTCCGGCATGCGTTCGGTCGGAATCACCGAGCGGAACGTCGTGTGACCGGACACGATCGGCGCCCCGTCGTCGACTACTTGGGCGCGAACGCTCGACCACAAGCCATCGGCGCCAACCAACGCCGCGCCCGGCACCTTACTTCCTGAAGCGAGGACCGCACGGACGCCGCGCGGATCCTGCTCGTATCGCTCCACCTTGCTCGAGACGCGCAGGTCGACGAGCTTGCTCTCCTTGCAGGCATCTAGAAGCGCCTCGTGCAAGTCTGCGCGGTGCACGACCGCGTACGGATTGCGGAAGCGCTTGCGGAACGCCTCTCCGACAGGGATGCTGGCAATGCGTTCGCCGCCTACGGCATCCATCAGTACAAGCTCGTCAACGAAGACGGCGCCGCGCCGGGCGCGCTCGCCGATTCCCAGTGCGTCGAAGGAATGGAATGCATTGGGAGCAAGCTGGATGCCGGCGCCGATTTCGCCGAATTGCTGCGCCTGTTCGAGGACGATCGAGCGGCGCCCCTTGCGCGCTAGCGCGAGCGCCGCCGCCAGGCCGCCGAGGCCGCCGCCGACGATCAGGATCGCATCTTCACTCAATCGCGCCCTCGCCCGTTCACGGCGCGATCATGCGAGCCGACGTCCGCCAAGATCAAGGTCTCACTCCGGTCAAGATTGATGAAGCCGACCAAGCGCGATCTGCTGCGCGCCGATCAGGCCGGGAAACGGATGCATAATGATGAAGATGGGGATCGCGGCGAGCCGGTCCTGATAGGGCGGGTGCTCCCGGAAAGCTGCCGCAAATGGCGACGTCGCATAGAAATCCGCAAGCGCCTGACCGAGACCGCCGGCAATGAAGACGCCACCGCGCGCATCAAGGGCAAGTGCCAAATCGCCCGCGACACGACCGAACACACCCATAAAGAAGTCGACAGTCGCCCGGGCCGACTGGTCCCCTGCCTTGGCCTCGGAAACGATCTCATCGGTCGTGGCCGATTGCCGCGACAGGATCTGATGCGCGGCGACAAGTCCATTGCCCGACAGGACGTCTTCGACGGCGACCGCGCCACGATCGCGCGCGAGGCGGGCGATGACACGCGCTTCCTCCGCCGTCGCGGCACCGAGCCGCATGTGACCCGCTTCGCTTGCGAGCGCAACCGGCTCTCTGCCGCCGCGTACCAGGGCAGCCACGCCGAACCCGGTGCCCGGGCCGCAGGCGAGCAGATTTCCATCGAGGCTTGCGCCGTGTGCTTCAAGCGGCAATAGGTCCGCTGCCGCCAGGACAGGAAGGGCATGCGCGACTGCCAGGAAGTCGTTCGCGACGACGAGCTCATCAAGCTCGAGCGCACGACAAAGCTCCGATCTTGAAAATTTCCACGCCCGGTTGGTCAGGCGGACTTCATCTCCGTCCACCGGCCCTGCGACGGCAAGCGCGGCAAGCCGCGGCCGTGAAGGGACGGCGGCCGCGAGTGCGTCTGCGAGAATTGTAGTCAAATCCTTGACGTCATCATTCTTGACCGTGCGCAAATTGCCGAGTTGCCCGTCGGCGCCGCCAAGCGCTATTCGTGTATTGGTGCCTCCAACGTCGGCGACCAGATATTGTGCTGATGAAGCCAATGCGTCCTCGCCCGGATGGAACTTTGGCGGCGCCTGCAAGTTATCTTAGAGCGGCGGCGCGCCGAGATCGAATATGGAGAAAAAGCGGGACTCCACTCATTCAAAGTCAGCCTAAACGATCTCCGAGCAGTGCTTCCGATCAAGCACATGCTCAAACGTTAAGTGACCGCATGTTGCAGCACGCGATGTCTTTTGACTTCGCGCGGCACGCAATCTTGCTCGATATCGACGGGACGTTGCTCGACCTCGCCCCCACGCCCGCGGGCGTACTCGTGCCGTCATCCTTGCAGGCCACGCTAACGACCTTGTGGAAGTGGACGAGCGGCGCGCTCGCACTCGTGAGCGGCCGACCACTCGACGATATCGACCGCATCTTTGCTCCGCTCGAATTGCCTGCGATCGGCGGCCACGGCGCGGAAATTCGCCCCTCAGTGACTGATGAAAAGGTTCTTCGGCGTCTTGTGCCACTGCTTGATGAGCGGCTGCGGAGGCAGCTGCTCGGGCTCGCGACCCGCGGAGTCTACATAGAGGACAAGGGATACTCGATCGCGGTGCACTATCGCGGCACGCCCGAACTGGGACCCGAGTTGCATCGGGCGATTGGCAGCATCACCGCCGGGTTCCGCTCAAGCGCCTACGAAATTCTGCCGGGAAAATCCGTGATCGAGGTGAAGCCGACGGGGTTCAACAAAGGCACGGCAGTACTCGAGTTGATGGAACTTGCGCCATTTCGGGGGCGGAATCCCATGTTCATAGGGGACGATGTCACCGACGAAGCCGTGTTCGCAATTCTCGCCGATGTCTTCGGCAGCGGATTTTCCGTGGGCCGCACCGTCCCCGGCGTGACGGGAATGTTCGACACGCCGGCCGAGGTGCGCTCCTGGCTTGAGCGGCTGGCAAACAGGGTCGCGGAGAAATGAACGAGCAAGGCCTTGATCTCGCCATCATCGGCAACGGGCGCATTGCGGCGCTCGTGGATCCGCGCGCGCGCATCGTGTGGTGGTGTTTGCCGCGCTTCGACGGCGATCCTGTTTTCTGCCGGCTGCTCGCCGGAAACGAGGACAAGGGCCTCACCGATGTCGTGCTGCACGGATTCGTGCGCAGCCAGTCCGAATACATCCGAAACAGCGCCGTCGTTCAGACGATTCTTACCGACATGGATGGCGCGGCTGTGCAAATCACCGACTTTGCGCCGCGCTTCCGGAATTTCGGCCGCATGACCAAGCCGCCGCAACTCATCCGCATCATCGAGCCGATTTCCGGGATGCCGCGGATCACCATCCGCGTGCGGCCGTGCGACGACTATGGCCGGCCCATCTCGCGCCACTCGCTCGGTAGCAACCACATCACGTACTGGGGCGAGAAGAGCATCGTGAGGCTGACCACCGACGCGCCGCTCTCCTATATCGAGAGCGAAGCGGCATTCGTCCTGACGCGTCCCCTCTACCTCGCCTTCAGCACGGATGAGCCGTTTCCCGGCGAGCTGGCCGCAACGGGCCGCGACTTTCTCAATCGCACATTGGACTATTGGGCGGATTGGGTGCGTGGGCTCTCCCTTTCATACGACTGGCAACGCGCAGTGATCCGCGCCGCGATCACATTGAAGCTCAGCAATTTCGAGGAGACCGGGGGCATCGTAGCGGCCCACACAACTTCGATTCCCGAAGCGAAAGGGTCCGGGCGCAATTGGGACTATCGCTATTGCTGGCTGCGCGACGCGTATTTCGTCGTCAAGGCGCTGAGCCGCATCGGCGCAACGCGCACGATGGAGGACTTCATCTCCTTCATTCTCGGCATCGCCTCGACGAGCGAGAGTGAGCCGCTGCGCCCCGTGTACGGCATTGTCCCTTCCGATCCGATGCAGGAGCGGACCGCGAACCGGCTCGAAGGCTATTACGGAAACGGACCGGTCCGGATCGGCAACGCCGCGGCGGAGCAGCTGCAACACGACGTCTACGGAAGCATCATCCTCGCTGCCCTGCCGATGTTCTTCGATCAGCGTTTGCCGCAGCCCGGCGACGATCGGCTGTTCCGCTTCCTCGAGCCGATCGGAGAAAAGGCAGCCAAGTACGCACTGGAACCGGATGCGGGCATCTGGGAGTACCGGCAGCGCATGCGCGTACATACTTATTCCGCGGCCATGTGCTGGGCCGGGTGCAACCGGCTTGCGGCGATCGCCGACCATCTCGGACATCGCGAACGAGCGCAGTATTGGGACGGCAAGGCGGAATCGATCCGCGGGCCGCTGCTCGAACGCGCGTGGAACGAAAAGCGGCAGGCCTACACCGTCGCATTCGACTCCGAAGACCTCGACGCGAGCTGCCTCCTGCTCGCGGAACTCGGTCTGCTGGAGGCAGGCGATCCCCGTTTCGCCAGCACCGTTTCCGCTATCGAACGGGAACTTTTTCAGCACAACAACGTTATGCGCTATGCGACCGCGGACGACTTCGGCCTGCCGGAGACGGCGTTTCTTGTTTGCCGCTTCTGGCTGATCGACGCCTGGTGGTCGCTCGGCCGACGGGAAGAGGCTCGTGAGTTGTTCTCCGATGCTCTTGAGCGGCGCAATCGGTACGGACTGCTTTCCGAGGACATCGATCCGCAAACCGGGCAGCTCTGGGGCAATTTCCCGCAGACCTATTCAATGGCGGGGCTGATCTTGTCCGCCATGCGCCTCTCGCGAAGCTGGGAGGATCGATATTGGCGAGGCTAGTCGTCGTCTCCAACCGCGTCGCGTTCCCGAGCCGTGCCGGAAGCCGCGCCGGCGGCCTCGAAGTGGCGTTGCAGGCGGTCTTCAAGAAGCATTCCGGAATTTGGTTCGGCTGGAGCGGCCGCGTCGTCGACAAGGGCGAAATCGAAACGCGCGAAACCAGTTCCGGCTCGCTGAAGTTCATCGTCACCGACCTGACCGAGGAAGACCACCGCGAGTACTACAACGGCTTCGCCAACCGCGTGCTTTGGCCGATCCTGCACTATCGGCTGGACCTCGCCGAGTATTCGCTACGCGATCTCACCGGGTACTTGCGCGTCAACGAACACTTCGCCGATGAGCTGCATCGAATTCTTCGGCCCGACGACGTCATCTGGGTGCACGACTATCACCTGATCCCGCTGGCAGCAGCGTTGCGTGACCGCGGACACCGGAACAAGATCGGCTTCTTCCTGCACATACCCTTGCCGCCGAGTGAAATCCTCACTGCACTGCCGAACCACGAGCGGCTGTTCCCGACGCTTACACACTACGATCTCGTCGGCTTTCAGACCGAAACCGACAGCCTCAACTTTGCACGCTACCTGATCACCGAATGCAAGGTGCCGAGCCGCGATTTGCAGGTGTTCCTCGCCAATGGCCGCGCGGTGCAGGTGGGTGTTTTCCCCGTGGGCGTGGCGACCGACGAGTTACGGGAATGGGCCGAGCGCGGCGCGCGCTCAAACCTGGTCCGGCGCGTGACCGACAGCCTCTCGGGGCGCGCGATGATCATCGGCGTTGACCGGCTCGACTATAGCAAGGGTATTGTGCCGCGCATGGAGGCCTTCGAACGCTTCCTGCTTGCAAACCATGCCTGGCGCGGCCGCGTTACCTATCTGCAAATCACGCCGCGCAGCCGTTTCAAGATCCGCGAGTACGTTGAGGTCGAGCGCGAGGTGAGCACGACTGCCGGACGAATCAACGGAAGCCTCGGCGATGTCGACTGGACACCCATCCGCTACGTCAACCAGTCCTATCCGCGCTCGTCGCTTGCGGGCCTCTACCGCTGCTCTCGCGTGGGACTGGTGACGCCACTGCGCGACGGCATGAATCTTGTGGCCAAGGAATTCGCGGCCGCCCAAGATCCGAACGATCCGGGCGTCCTGATCCTGTCCCGATTTGCGGGGGCGGCCAAAGAGTGCGAGGGCGCGCTCTTGGTCAATCCTTATGACACCGAGTCGGTCGCAAGCGCGATCGCGCGGGCGCTGGAAATGCCGCTTGCGGAGCGACGCGAGCGGCATCAGTCGAATATCGAGAATCTTTCGGCAAACGACATTGTCCTGTGGGGCGAACGGTTTCTGTCGACGCTCACAGGCATGGATACGGAGCTTTCGCTCTTTACGGAAACTCCGTTGGACTCTGCCGCCGCGAGAGCAAGAGACTTGGCATCCGTCGAGGCGTCCGCCCCGACAGAACTTTCGCCGTCGCGAACGGCAGGCAGAAGCAGGACCCACTAACTCCACGCGCCTGCGCGCTCGTGAACCTGCTCGACTCGCACATGCGGCAGGAGGTGCTCGACTTCATCGCGCTCGCAAAGTGCCGTGCCCGGCGTCAGCACGGCTGCGGCTCCGGCCGCCACGGCATAGCGAAGCGCCTCGGGCATGGGGAGGCTGGCACACATCGCCCAGAGCAAGGCGCCGAGGAAACTGTCGCCCGCGCCGACCCCGCTTACGATGTTGATCTGCGGTGCGTGTGCGCGCCAGGCGCGGTCGCCGGTCACCAGCAGCGCACCAAGATCGCCCAAGGATAGGGCAACCACCTCTGCATGATGGTCGCGGATCATTTGCCTGCCCGCGGCGAGCATCGAAGCGTCGTCTTCCGCCTCGACCCGCAGCATCTCGTTCAGCTCGCGCAAGTTCGGCTTGACCAGGAAGACCCCCTCCTGCAGCGCGGCCGCAAGGGCATCGCCGGATGTGTCGACAACGAAACGCGCGCCGGAATTCGCCGCGTGTCGCGCAACGCGCGCGTAGAAGTCGTTCGGCACACCCGGCGGCAAACTCCCGCTTCCCACGATGAAGTCGGGCTTCGCCTGGAGGGCGATGAGCGCCTCGAGACACTTCTGCCATTCGTCCTCGGCGAATTGCGGACCCGGCATAACGAAGCGAAATTCTGCGCCGGTCGTTTCTTCGAGGACGGTGAAGTCCTCGCGCGTCTCCTCCTTCAGGTCGATTGCCAGATTCGGAATCCCTTCCCGGTCGACCAGCCGACGGAGCAGCTGCCCGGTTGCGCCGCCGGTCGGATAGATGAGCTCGACGTCCGCCCCAAAGCGAACCGCGACGCGCGCGACATTCACCCCGCCGCCGCCCGGATAGACACGCGGCGCAGCGCAGCGCAGCTTGCGGATCGGCATCAGGCGGTCGACGGAAGTCGATATATCGATCGATGGATTGAGCGTAATCGCGACAATGTTCGTCATTGCTGAACAGACGATCTGTCTGGCTGACCCGGAAGACAACGGCATGCGCGGATCGTTGGTTCCGCGCCACACGGATAGCGGAACCGCCCTTGAATTCCATGATTGATAAATTGCAACCGGCCGAAATGTGGCGATGGTGAACCCATGGCGAAGAGGCGTGACAAGCGCTGGTCCGGCCGCGTTGCGCGGGAAAGCAACGCGCTCGACCTGGATCGTGGGGTCTTTACCTGGAAGGACCCGAAGCGGATTGCAGCCTCGCTCAAGCGCTCGGCCGAGCGCAGCAAGCGGCGGAAATCCGAACCCTATCGTTCCGCCATGTCGATGCTGACATTCTACGTCAATCGGGCGGGCCGGCACCTCCCGGCGGAACGCCGCAAAATCCTCGACCGTGCAAAGCAGGAGTTGCGCCGACAGTTTGGACGCGCGGAGCGGTGATCCGTCACGCGTTTGCGCGCCTGGGCGACGCCTCGATCGAGGTTTGCGACCCATGTCCCGCGCCCGACTCAATCTCGGCACGTTCGCGCGGCAGGGCGTGCGGAAACTCGCGCTGCAGATAGTCGATCAATTTCTCCCGGATCTCACAGCGCAAGTCCCAGGCCGCCGATGACGTTCGCGCGCTCATCGTCGCGCGCAACTCCACCGTTCGCTCCTTCGCATCGGTCACCTTGAGGTCAACAACGCGACCGTCCCAGAGAGGAGATTCGCGCACGAGTTCTTTCAAGCGTTCGCGCAGCTTAGCCACCGGAACGGAATAGTCGGCGTAGATGAATACGCTGCCGATGATTGATGCACTTTCGCGCGTCCAGTTCTGGAACGGCTTTTCGATAAAATAGGTGAGCGGAACGATGAGACGCCGCAGGTCCCACAGGCGCACCACCACATAGGCCGAGGTGATCTCCTCGATTCTACCCCACTCGTTCTCCACCACCACCGCGTCGTCGATGCGAATCGGCTGTGTGAGCGCAATCTGGAGACCGGCCAGCAGATTGCTGAGCACCGGACGCGCGGCGAAGCCGACGACGATCCCCGCGATGCCCGCTGAGGCGAACAGACTCACGCCGTACTGCCGGACGGGCTCGAAGGTCATGAGAACTGCACCGGCAGTCACCAATACGATGATGAAGTCCAGTGTGCCCTTCAGCACGCGAAACTGCGTCAGTTGCTTGCGCGCCAGCAAATTGTCTTCCACGTCAAGGTGGAGCCGGGTCAGGTAGACATCCGCGGCCATGTTGCTGGCGGTCAGCAGCATCCAACCGACAAGGATAAAGAAGCAGAGAATAAGGAGCCGGCGCAGGAGGTCGCCATACATGGGCTCGATCGGCAGTCCCGAGAGCGTCACTCCGACAGCGACGATCACCAGTGCAAGGAGTGACGGGCCCTCCAGTCGTCTGAACAAAGACCGAAGCAACGGCCGGCCGACAAACAGGCGGCGCGCCACGTGCACCGCAGTACGATGTGCAAGCAGTGCAATCAGGACGGCGGCCGTCAGCGCAACGAGTGCGATCGACCACTCCGGCGCCCAGTCAAGCCAATCGCGCCAGCTGCGGAAGAAATCCTGCAATCCGTTCATGCCTGTTGCGTCCGTGATGTCGAAACACGCGCCGGCGCTCCCGGGTTCCAGGACTGTGAGCGAAACGGGGCGGCCATACCGTTCCGAGCATCCCGGAGCTATGCTAGCTTTAGGTCAATCCCCGCTCGTCTGACGCATGCGCGGACTCGTCACGGTCGCGTCATCGTCGGCAAATAGACGGGGCCGTCGCCGCCCGGCGACCACAGCGGAGGGGGAGGAAAGCATGCCAGCTCGCAGGTTCGCGATCGCTGCCGCCATGGCGGCGTTCGTTGGGGTCACAACACCGGCGCATGCCGTTATCGAGATTCAGTGGTGGCACGCGATGACGGGCGGAAACAACGACGTCGTCGTCAAGCTGGCCGAGGAATTCAACGCGTCGCAGAGCGACTACAAGGTCGTCCCGACCTACAAGGGCGGCTATCCCGACACCATGAATGCGGGCATCGCCGCGTTTCGCGCCGGCAACGCGCCACACATCATGCAAGTGTTCGAGGTCGGCACGGCCACGATGATGGCGGCGACGGGCGCAGTGAAGCCGGTGCACGTGCTGATGAAGGAAGCCGGTGAGAAATTCGACCCGCAGGCGTATTTGTCCGCGATCACCGGTTATTACTCTACGCAGAAAGGGGAGATGCTTTCGTTCCCGTTCAATTCCTCGTCGGCGGTGATGTGGATCAACATCGACGGATTCAAGAAGGCCGGCCTCGATGCCAACTCACCGCCCAAGACCTGGCCGGAAGTTTTTGCCGCTGCGAAGAAACTGAAGGCCGCGGGCTACAACAACTGCGGATTTTCCAACGCTTGGGTGACGTGGCTGAATATCGAGCAGTTCTCCGCGTGGCACAACGTGCCGATCGGCAGCAAGGCCAACGGGCTGGGCGGGTTCGACACCGTGTTGCAGTTCAACTCCCCGCTGCACGTGAAGCACCTGCAGAACCTCATGGACCTGCAGAAGGACAAGACCTACGACTATTCAGGGCGTACGAATACGGGCGAGGGCCGCTTCACGTCCGGCGAGTGCCCGATCTTCCTCACTTCGTCGGCGTTCTTCGGCAACGTGAAGAACAACGCCAAGTTCGAATGGCGCAACGCGCCGATGCCCTATTACCCGGATGTCGCCGGCGCCCCGCAGAACTCAATCATCGGCGGTGCCTCGCTCTGGGTGATGGGCGGCAAGAAGCCCGACGAATACAAGGGTGTTGCGAAGTTCTTTTCGTTCCTTTCCGATACGGACCGGCAGGTGCGGATTCATCGCGAATCCGGTTACCTGCCGATCACGAAGGCTGCCTACGAGAAGAACAAGGCGTCCGGCTACTACAAAGAGGCTGCTTATCTCGAGACGCCGCTGCTCGAGCTCACCAACAAGGAGCCGACCGACAACTCGCGCGGCCTGCGCTTTGGCAACATGGTGCAGCTGCGCGACGTCTGGGCCGAAGAGATCGAGGCGGCGCTCGGCGGCAAGAAGCCGGCCAAGGACGCCCTCGACGCCGCGGTCTCGCGTGGCAACGCCATGTTGCGGCAGTTCGAGCGCACGATTTCACGCTGACGGCGCGCGGGCCGGCGCCGCCGCCGGCCCGCTTCTGCTGCAGAACGATGGAAAAGCGCGCTGTCTTCAACAATCGGATGCTGCCGTTCGCTCTGCTCGCGCCGCAGATCGTGGTCACGCTCGTCTTCTTCTATTGGCCGGCGAGCCAGGCAGTCTGGCAGTCGTATCTGCTGCAGGACGCCTTCGGGCTCTCGACGACATTCGTCTGGTTCGAGAATTACATCGAGCTTTTCAAGCAGCCCGACTACTACGGCACAATCGCCAACACGATCGTGTTCTCCGCCGCGGTCAGCGCGATCTCCCTCTCCAGCGGCCTATTGCTTGCGGTGATGGCCGACAAGCCGCTCCACGCGGCCGGCTTGTATCGAACGCTGCTGATCTGGCCCTATGCCGTCGCGCCGGCGGTTGCCGGAGTCCTCTGGATCTTCATGCTGCATCCCTCGCTCGGCACGATTGCGCGCGGCCTGCGTGCGCTGGGCATCGATTGGAACCCGCTGCTGAACGGCGATCACGCGATGATCATGGTGGTGCTGGCAGCTGCCTGGAAGCAGATTTCATACAATTTCCTCTTCTTCCTCGCCGGCCTCGCGGCCATTCCGCGCAGCATCATCGAGGCGGCGGCGATCGACGGCGCCCGCTCGATGCGCCGCTTCTGGACCATCGTGTTTCCGTTGCTGTCGCCGACCACGTTCTTCCTGCTCGTCGTCAACATCGTCTACGCGTTTTTCGACACGTTCGGCGTGATCGACGCAATGACCGGCGGCGGTCCCTCGAAAGCGACGGAAATACTCGTCTACAAGGTCTATGCCGACGGCCGGCTCGGCGGCGACCTCGGCGGCTCCGCCGCGCAATCCGTAATTCTCATGGCGATCGTGATCGGCCTCACGGCGGTTCAGTTCCGTTACATCGAGCGCAAGGTTACCTACTGATGGTCGAGCGCAAACGCGTCGGCAACATCGTTCCGCACGCGATCCTCTGGATCGGCGTCGCCATCGTTGCGTTCCCCGTGTACCTCGCGTTCGTCGGTTCCACGCACGAACGTTCGATCATCGCCAACGGCCTGATGCCAATCACGCCGGGCGCCCTGTTCTTCGAGAACTACTTTCAGACGATCTTCGTCGGCACGAGCGGCACCACGCGCGAGCCGGTGGGCACGATGATCGTCAACAGTTTCGTCATGGCGATGGTGATCGCGTGCGGGAAGATCGCGATCTCGATCATATCCGCATACGCGGTCGTCTACTTCCGATTCCGCCTGCGGATGGCGGCGTTCTGGGTGATCTTTGTGACGCTGATGCTGCCGGTCGAGGTGCGCATCTATCCGACATACAAGGTGGCGGCCGACCTCAGCCTGCTCGATACCTACGCGGGGCTCACCGTACCGCTGATTGCGTCGGCAACCGCGACGCTCTTGTTCCGCCAGTTCTTCATGACGGTGCCGGACGAGCTCGTCGAAGCCTCGCGCATCGACGGAGCGGGTCCGTTCCGATTCTTCTGGGATACGCTGCTGCCGCTCTCGCGTACCAACATGGCGGCCCTGTTCGTGATTCTCTTTATATACGGCTGGAACCAGTACTTGTGGCCGCTGCTGATCACGACGCGGGACGACATGCAGACGATCATCATCGGCATCAAGAAGATGATCGTCACCTCCGACGCGCTGACCGAGTGGCAGCTCGTCATGTGCACCGTGATGCTGGCGATGCTGCCGCCGGTGTTCGTGGTGATCACCATGCAGCGATTGTTCGTGCGCGGACTGATCGAGACGGAGAAGTAGGAGCTGGCGATGGCGAGCGTCGCGCTCGAGGAGGCACGCAAGATCTACGCCGGCGGCGTGGACGCCGTGAAAGGCGTGAGCTTCAGTGTACCCGACGGTCATTTCTGCGTGCTCGTCGGCCCTTCGGGCTGCGGAAAGTCGACGCTTTTGCGAATGATCGCCGGGCTCGAGACCATCACCACCGGTGTCGTGCGAATTGGCGACGAAGTCGTCAACGAGATCGAACCGTCCGAGCGCGACATCGCGATGGTGTTCCAGAACTATGCGCTCTACCCGCACATGAACGTCTACGACAATCTCGCTTATGGCCTGCGCAACCGCCGCACGCCGAAAAGCGAAATCGAGGAACGAGTACGCGAAGCCGCACGAATTCTCGAGATCGATTCGCTGCTCGCACGGCGGCCGCGCGAACTCTCCGGCGGGCAGCGTCAGCGCGTGGCAATGGGGCGCGCAATCGTGCGCAAACCGAAGGTCTTTCTGTTCGACGAGCCGCTATCGAACCTGGACGCCAAGTTGCGCGTTTCGATGCGGGTTGAGATCAGAAAATTGCAACGCGCGCTGGCGACGACTTCGATCTACGTCACGCACGATCAGCTCGAGGCGATGACGCTCGCGGATATGCTCGTCGTCATGAACGCGGGCCGCGTCGAGCAGATCGGGCCGCCGCTCGCGGTATACGAGCGCCCGGCGACCACGTTCGTCGCGTCCTTCATCGGCGCGCCGCCGATGAACCTGTTGAAGATAAGCGCGGCGGAGGCCCCTGCCCTCCTGAACGGCGGCGGCCTCGCCGTGCCGCCGGAAGGCGCCGTCCTTGGGATGCGGCCGGAGGATCTCAGCCTCGGTACCGACGACGCAAAGCCGGTGGGAGGGGTATCGCTGGAGATGACCGTCGGGGCGGTCGAAAGAGTCGGTCCCGAGACGTTCGTCTACGGGGCACTGAAACGAGGCGGCGATCTCATCGTGCGGCTGCCCGGGCAGTCGGCGCCGCCGCCGGGCGAGCGAGTTACGGCAGTCGGCGCGCGGGACAAGCTGCACCTGTTCAGCGCGGACGGACAGAAGCGGCTGACACATTGATGGCGTGTTTGCTGGACTGCGGCTTGACGACTCGTGCCGCACGATCATGTCGACGTGCGGGGTCGGCGGAGAACATCGAATCTGGCAGGGACACTTTCCGCACGCAGAAATGGGCTTGCACGGCCGAAGGCAATGCTAGGGCGCCGCACGAACGCGGCCGGCGTCACTCGTGTCGTATCCGCCCATTTCCTTCGCGCGGCTGATGAACGCGCGATTGCCGAGAAACTTGATCAGCGCCTGCATGGGAGGGCGGAAATACTCGCGCTGCCGCACGACGAGATCGAAGCGCTCCGACATGATCGGAACGAAGTCGAGCGCGGCGGCATCGGCGACCGCACGAACGGCAATGCCACAATCTGCGCGACCGACCTTGATCGCTTGCGCAACGTCCGCGCCTGTCGGGCACGGCGGTTCGACGAATGCAATACGATCCGCCGCCGTCCTGGTGCGGCCGATCAACGCCTTGAGCAGCAGCTGCGCGCCCGCGCCCTCGGGCCGGATCGCCATACGCGCATGGCTTCGTTCCACGTCCTCGAGACTCTTGATGCCAAGCGGATTTCCAACGGCCGTGAGAAATCCCACCTCGCGGCGGACGAAGGCCAACAAGACCGCATCGTGCAATCCGGGCAGGTTCTGAATGGCCTCTAAATTCGCGTCCGTGCTTTCGTCGAGCATCGAGTGCAAGTGGATGCCTGCGGCAACCAGCTCCCCGCGCTGGTAGCGCGCAAGACCCGCCTCGCTTCCTTCGGCGAGAATGGCGAGACCCGATCCGCTCTCGCGCAGTGCCCACTCGAGCAGGGGATCGTGGCTGCCGCCGACGATCGGCATCGGATCGGCGCGGCTCATGCCGTCGGGGCGGGTCAGGCTGTCGTTCAGCCAGCGGTCGAGCTCGTCCTTGGGAAAAAGCCATTTTCCCGTGACCTTGGTGCAGGGAATCGCTCCCTCGGCCACCAGCTCGTAGAGCTTGCGTTCCTTGAGCCTCAGATATTCGGCTGCTTCAGATGTGGTGAGCAGGCGCACGCGGTCACATTAGCATTTTCGTCCCGCGCGCGTGGACGGCGACTGGTTGGGCCTGGCCCGGTATTCCTCCACGTAATCCGGCCTTCGACGGGTTCGTTAACCGGCAAATCGACCGGAGGAGCGGCGCTGCCCGGACGCTACTTGTCTTCGCACGACTTTCGTTTCATTTTCGCTTTCGCAGAGCTGCTCCATGCTGATCCCTCGACAGCAGGCCATCGTCGACCTTGCGCGCCAATCCGGCCGCGTAACCGTCGAGGAGCTGGCCGGCCGATTCGAGGTCACGCCGCAGACGATCCGCAAGGACCTCAATGAACTCTGCGAAAAGCGCCTCCTTACGCGCATTCATGGCGGCGCAATCCTCGCGTCCGGCATTCACAACGTGGGTTACGACGCGCGCCGCACCATTGCGATGGAGGCGAAGGAGGAGATCGGCCAGGCGACCGCCGCACTCATTCCAAATGACGCGTCGTTGTTCATCAACATCGGTACGACGACGGAGGCGGTGGCGCGCGCGCTACTGCAGCACTCCGGGCTGATGGTGATCACGAACAACCTCAATGTCGCGAGCCTGATGCGCGGCTATTCGCAGATCGAAGTGGTTATCGCAGGTGGTCTCGTCCGCCATTCCGACGGCGGAATTGTCGGCGAAGCGGCGATCGATTTCATTCGTCAATTCCGCGTGGACTACGCCGTGATCGGCGTATCCGCCATCGACCAGGACGGAGCTCTTCTGGACTTCGACTACCGCGAGGTGCGCATCGCGCAGGAGATCATCTCGCACGCGCGTCACGTGATCCTTGTCTGCGACGCGACCAAGTTCGAGCGATCGGCCCCGGTGCGGATCGGGCATCTCTCGCAGGTCCATACCTTCGTCACCGACCACTGCCGTCCGCCGGCCATTCGGCGCATCTGCGTTGAGTCTGAAGTGCGGTTGGTCGAGGTACGGACCGCCCCAGCCGAGCTATAATTTTCGCTTCAGGCGCGATAATTTCGCTTGAGGCGCGATATTTTTCGATTTAGGCTGATTTTCAAAGATAACGAAAAAATATTGTTGCGCTGCATCAGGGCGGGAGCGCGCGCTTGTTGGAGGGGCCGTTCGATCTTGCCGTCATCGGGGGCGGCATCAACGGGTGCGGTATCGCGCGCGATGCCGCGGGCCGCGGTCTTTCCGTGTTTCTGTGCGATCGAGGTGACCTCGCCGGCGCCACCTCATCGGCCTCGACCAAGCTCATCCACGGCGGTCTGCGCTATCTTGAATACTACCAGTTCCGTTTGGTCTACGAGGCATTGCTCGAGCGGGAGGTCCTGCTCAGGGCGGCCCCGCACATCATTCGTCCGCTTCGCTTTGTTCTTCCGCACCACAGAGGCCTGCGCCCGGCCTGGCTGATCCGCCTCGGCCTCTTCGTCTACGACCATTTGCGCGGGCGAGAAATCCTGCCGCCCACGCGCAGTATCGACCTCGCTACCGACCCGGCCGGCGAACCGCTGCGAGCGGAATATCGCCGCGCGTTCGAGTACTCGGACTGCTGGGTCGAAGACTCACGCTTGGTCGTGCTCAACGCCGTCGACGCGGCCGAGCACGGGGCGATCATTTCGACGCGTACAGAACTTGCTTCCGCGCGACGCGACGGAACACTCTGGCATCTCGACCTCATGGACAACGCCAGGCGACGCTCACGGCGCGTCGCTGCACGCGCGCTCGTCAATGCCGCGGGCCCCTGGGTCGCCGACGTAGCGCGTCGAGTTGGCCATGCGCCGCATGCGCCGATGCGGCTCGTCAAGGGCAGCCACATCGTCGTGCCACGGTCGTTCGCCCATGACCGCGCCTACATTTTCCAGAATGCTGACGGTCGCGTGGTCTTCGCGATCCCCTATGAGCATGACTTCACCCTGATCGGCACGACCGAAGTCGACTTTGTCGGCGATCCCGCCACCGCTGCGATCAGCAGCGAGGAAACCGACTACCTTTGCGCCGCCGCGAGCGAATACTTCCTCGAGCCGCTACGCCCCTCCCAAGTTGTTGCAAGTTTTGCCGGCGTACGGCCGCTGTTCGACGACGGTGCTACCGATGCGAAGGCCTTGTCGCGCGACTACGTGTTGAGGCTCGACGCGCCCGCAGGCGGCGCCCCGCTCGTAACCGTATATGGCGGCAAGATCACTACGTACCGCCGACTTGCTGAACGCGTTCTGAAGATGCTCGCCGGGGAATTTCCCGCGGCGGGCAGCTCCTGGACGTCTTCCGCGACGCTTCCGGGCGGGGACTTCCCGGTGGACGGGGTCGAGGCTGAGATCGCGAAGCTCATGCGCCTCTGCCCTTCGTGCGGCCGGGAGCGCGCACGCCGCCTTGTCCGCGCCTATGGCTCGCGCGCGGGCCGGATCGTCGACGGAATCCGAAACGTAAACGACTGGGGACGCGACTTCGGCGCGGATCTCAGTGAACGCGAGGTCCGCTACCTCATGGATCACGAGTGGGCGCAGACCGCCGAGGACGTGCTGTGGCGGCGCAGCCGTCTGGGGCTCGTCGCGACCGCGGCAGAGGCGGTGGCGCTTGACGAATGGATGCGCGCGCAGCCGCGGGCGGCCAAGGCCTCGGCGGCGTGACGGAGCACACGATGACGCTCGAACTGCGCAACGTCACAAAGAGGGTTGGTTCTGAGATGCACGTCGCCGGCATCTCACTGACGCTCGCGCCCGGCACGCTCAACGTGCTGCTCGGACCGACGCTGTCCGGCAAGACCACGTTGCTGCGGCTCATGGCGGGTCTCGATGCACCGACCGAGGGACAGGTGCTTGTCGGCGGTCGCGATGTGACCGGCACGCCGGTGCGCCGCCGGTCCGTCGCGATGGTCTATCAGCAGTTCATCAACTACCCGAATCTCACGGTGTACGAGAACATCGCCTCGCCGTTGCGCGTGGCCCACATTGCGCGTGCGGAGATCGACCGACGCGTCCGCGAGACCGCGGGGTTGATGCGACTCACCGCCCTACTCGACCGCTATCCGCTCGAACTGTCGGGCGGACAACAGCAACGCACGGCGCTGGCCCGGGCGATCGTCAAGCGTGCGGAGCTTCTGCTTCTCGACGAGCCGCTGGCCAATCTTGACTACAAGCTGCGCGAGGAACTGCGCGAAGAGCTGCCGAAGCTGTTCGCCGAGATCGGGGCGATCGCAGTCTACGCGACGGCCGAGCCGTCCGACGCGCTCCTGCTTGGCGGACGCACGGCGACACTGAGCAGCGGGCGCGTTACCCAGTTCGGACCGACGCTTGAGGTGTACCGCCGCCCGGTTGATCGCGCGACCGCCGAGGTGTTCTCGGATCCGCCGATGAATTTCGTCGCCGCGCGCATTGTCGGAGGCAAAGCGCACCTGCCGGGCGGCGTCGTGCTGCCGGCGCGCGGACCGCTCGCGGGTCTCGCCGACGGCGATATCAGCCTCGGGTTCCGTGCCAACCATCTGTACCTGCGCCAACCGAGTCACGACGCGGTCGCCGTCACGGCAACCGTCGCCGTCGTGGAGATCACAGGCTCGGAGAGCTACGTGCACACCATCCGCGAAGGCGACCGCTGGGTGGCGCTCGCACACGGCATCCACGAGCTCAATCCGGGTGCGCCGGTCGAAGTCTATCTCGACCCGTATCGCATGTTCGTGTTCGGGCGCGACGACCGGCTGGTTGCCGCGCCGAACTTCGCGGAAGCGGCCTGAGGAGCGGGACATGACGCGAATCGATCTCGTTGATCTCGCCCACTCATACAATCCGCAAACGCAGTCCGCGGGCGAGTACGCGTTGAAGAAGACCAGCCTGACGTTTGCGGCAGGCGGCGCCTACGCCCTGCTCGGTCCATCGGGCTGCGGCAAGACCACGCTGCTCAATCTGATGTCGGGACTTCTCACGCCGACAGAAGGCGCCATTCTTTTTGATGGCGTCGACGTGACGCTCCGTACAACCGAACAGCGCAACATCGCCCAGGTGTTTCAGTTTCCGGTCGTGTACGACACGATGTCGGTCTACGACAATCTCGCGTTTCCTCTGCGAAACCGTGGCCTCCGTGGCGCGGCCGTCGATCTACGCGTGCGCGAGATCGCGGCGATGCTCGACCTAACGCCAACGCTTGCGCGCAAGGCAAAGGGCCTCACGGCCGACTCCAAGCAAAAGATTTCGCTCGGCCGCGGCCTCGTGCGGGCCGATGTCAGCGCGATGCTGTTCGATGAGCCGCTCACGGTGATCGATCCGCATCTCAAATGGCAGCTTCGCTCGCAGCTGAAACAGCTCCATGCGCAAGTCGCGACGACGATGATCTACGTCACGCACGACCAGACTGAGGCGCTCACCTTCGCTGAGAAGGTGATCGTCATGTACGACGGCGCGGTCGTGCAGATCGGAACACCGGAAGAGTTGTTCGAGCATCCGAACCATACATTCGTCGGCTATTTCATTGGCTCGCCCGGTATGAACGTCTTGCCGGCAACCATCAACGGCAAGACGGCGGTCGTCGGAGGGCACACGATTTCGCTGCCGCGCTTCTACGGGAAGCCACTCGCGTCCACGCGCACGGAACTTGGGATTAGACCGGAATTCATCCGCATTTCGGAGAATGGCAAAGGGCTGCCGGTACGCATCAAGCGCGTCGACGACGTCGGCCGCTACAAGCTCGCTCGTGTCGCGCTCGGACCGCTCGCACTCAACGTGATGGTCGGCGAGGACGCACGGCTTCCAGCCGATTCCGCCGGCATCGTGTTCGAACCCGGCCGCTTGCACGTCTACGTCGACGGCCACCTCGTCGAGGGAAGCGCGTAACCATGGACAAAATCGCCGACAACCGCGCCTGGTTCATGGTTCTTCCAGTCCTCGTGCTGGTGGCCTTCAACGCCGTCATTCCGCTGATGACGGTGGTCAATTACTCGGTCCAGGAGAGCTTCGCTGGGAACGTCTTCTTCTTCGAAGGTTCAAAGTGGTTCGAGCAGGTCCTGCATTCCGACCGCTTTCATGCCGCGCTGTTGCGGCAGTTTGTTTTCACCGGGACGATCCTTGCCATCGAAATCCCGCTTGGAGTCGTGATCGCGCTCACGATGCCGCGTCGGGGACCGTGGGTGTCGGTATGCCTCGTGCTGATGGCGTTGCCGCTGTTGATTCCGTGGAACGTCGTCGGCGCCATCTGGAATATCTTCGCGCTGCCGGATTTCGGGCTGCTCGGCCGCCTGCTAAACGGAATCGGGCTCCACTACAATTTCACCCGCCAAGCGAGCGATGCATGGCTCACGCTGGTGTTGATGGACGTCTGGCATTGGACGTCGCTCGTCGTGCTGCTCGCGTATGCCGGCCTAGTGGCGATTCCCGACGCGTACTATCAGGCGGCTAAAATCGACGGCGCGTCGCGCTGGGCCGTCTTCCGTTACATCCAGCTGCCGAAGATGCGCCGCGTGCTCACGATCGCCGTGCTGCTGCGGCTGATGGACTCATTCACGATCTATACGGAGCCGTTCGTGCTTACCGGCGGCGGGCCGGGTAACGCGACGACGCTTCTTTCGATCGACCTCGTGAAAATCGCGCTCGGCCAGTTCGACCTCGGTCCGGCCGCGGCGATGTCACTGGTCTACTTCCTGATGGTGCTGGCGATGAGCTGGGTCTTCTACACCGTGATGACTCAAGGCGAGGCGCGGACATGACCGACAACGTCGCAACCGCCGAGATGATGCCAGTTGCCGCGGCGGGACGTGCTCGGGCGCGTGCGCGCGGACGTGTCGGGCTGAGCTGGCTGGTGCCGACGCTCTACATCCTGTTCTTGATGGTGCCGATCTACTGGCTCCTGAACATGTCGTTCAAGACCACGAACGAGATTCTGGGCGCGTTCACGCTGTGGCCGAATGATTTTACGTTCGCGAACTACCGCAAGATCTTCACGGACCCCGTCTGGTACAACGGCTACCTCAACTCCATCACGTACGCGGTCTTGAACACTGTGCTGTCAGTATCGGCGGCGCTGCCGGCCGCCTATGCGTTCTCGCGCTATCGTTTCCTCGGCGACAAGCACCTGTTTTTTTGGCTGCTCACCAATCGCATGGCGCCGCCGGCAATTTTCGCGCTGCCGTTCTT
>DATBJU010000088.1:0-4952 GCA_036556265.1 Xanthobacteraceae bacterium
GAAAAAAGGGGACAGTCCCCCTTTTCCCCAACTGTCCGATTTTGGAAAAGGGGGACTGTCCCCTTTTTCTCCGACTGTCCGATTTCGAAAAAGGGGGACTGTCCCCTTTTTTCCGCCGTGGCGATTCGCTCGGCGATCGGGGGGTGCGAATGGAACAGCCAGAGCGCGGTGCGGGAGGGGTGGGGTTCCGCCAGGTTCTGGGCGCCGAGGCGGCGCATCGCGGAGACGAACGCAGCCGGACGTCCGGTCAACCGCAGCGCAAACGCATCCGCGCGGCGCTCGTGCAACCGCGACAGCGCATGCATGAGGGGCGTGAGCGCGAGCGCCACGCCAGCGCCGACCAGAACGATCAGCGGCAGCCCCGCGACGTCGGAGGCGCCCGTCAACTGCAGGCGCGAGACCGTCAGCGCCAGATTCATGACCGCCGCGGCGGCGCCGAAGCTCACCACGAGCACGCAGGCCTGCGCCGTGACGGTCTTGAGCACGTCTCGGTGCGCGTGATGCCCGAGCTCGTGGGCGAGAATCACCTCGACTTCATCGTCTGAATAGTCTTCGAGCAGCGTGTCCGACAAGAGGATGCGGCGGGTCGCGCCAACTCCAACCAACGCAGCATTCGCCCGCCGTGTCTTGCTGCCGAGACCCCATTCGTACACTCCAAGCACCGGAAGCCCCGCGCGACGGGATAACGCGCGGAGCCTCTCCTGCAACTCGGGGCGTGCCAGCGGTGTGAAGCGGTAGAACAGCGGGAGCAACACGATCGGCGCGATCTGGGCTACGAGCAGCGCCGCAGCGCCAAACCCGACGGCTGCCGCGATCCACCACGCCTGGGGCCACTGTCGAACCGTGAGATACAAACCTTCCGCCGCGCCGATCCACATGACGATCGAGACGAGCGCGCCTTTGACGTAGTCGCGCAGCCACTGTGCGGTCGACTCCGTCGAAAGGCCGTAGCGCCGGTCGATGACGACGGAGCTGTAGTAGGCGAGGGGAAGCGCAGCCGCCTGCAGCAGCAATCCAAGGACGACGACGTAGGCAGCGATGCCCGCGGCCGGCGAGTCGTTGACGGCCACGGCATCACGGAGCAGCGCTGACGACCCGGTCACGAGCAGCGAGAGAAGCGCTGCGGCGCTGACGACGGTGCCGGCCACGGCCGTGCGCCGCCGGAGCCGGTGATAACGAACGGCCTTGTCGGTATTCAAGCCGCGAGCATGACCGCTTTCGCCAAGCCTCCGGCGGGGTAAGGTCGATCAGTTCAACTGAACCGAAATCAGCTTCGAGACGCCCGGTTCTTCCATCGTCACCCCGTACAACCGGTCGGCGATTTCCATCGTTTTCCGGTTGTGCGTGATGAGGATGAACTGCGTCTGCTCCTGCATGCCCTGAAGCATCTCGACGAAGCGGCCGATGTTCGCATCGTCGAGCGGGGCGTCGATCTCGTCGAGCAGGCAGAACGGGCTTGGGCGGTATTTGAAGATGGCAAACATCAGCGCCATCGCGGTGAGAGCCTTTTCGCCGCCCGACAGCAGCTGCACGCTCTGCAGACGCTTGCCTGGAGGCTGCGCAATGATATCGATGCCGCTTTCGAGCTGATCGCTCTCGTCGAGCAGCACGAGCCCCGCCTGCCCGCCGCCGAAAAGGGTCCTGAAGGTCCCCTCGAAGTTCTCGTTGATGATGGTGAACGCGTCGCGGAAGCGCTCCTTCGTTGTCTTGTCGATGCGGCGGATCGCCTCGCCGGTCGCCGCAATCGAGTCGACGAGATCCTTGCGCTGAGTGGTGAGAAACGCGTGGCGCGATTCGAGGTCGTCGAACTGATCGATGGCCATCATGTTGACGGCGCCCATGCGCTCGATCTTGTGCCGGAGGTCGGCAACCATCTCGTCGGACGTCATCGTGCGCGGTGCGGCCGCGGGCGTTGCACTCACTTCGACGGCAGCGTCGGAGTCGCCGCGAGCGTGGACGTCCTCGCCTTCGGTCTCGACGGCGTCTGGCGTGTCTTCGACCGGAACGGCGTTCGCGAGCACGCCGTCGCGCTCGAGCTGCGCCACCTCGGCCGCGACTTCGTCGAGCGTGGCCTGCACCGCTTCAACACAGGACGCCGCGAGGTGATTCAAATCCGATTCGGCAGTCGCCCGAGCCACGTCGTGGCCCGCCACTTCGGTGCGGACGGCTTCGAGCGCACGACGCGCGTCCCGGATTTGAGCTTCGTGCGCCTCGAATCCGGTGCGCAGCTCGCGTGCGCGCTCGTCGGCTTCCCTGACGCGCTCCTTGAGCTCCCCGAATTCCCGAATGTCCAAGTCCAGCCGCGCCTCTGACTGGTTCACCGACTCGCGCAATTCCTTCCGCCGGGTCTCGGCCCGCTCGAGATCGGCGCGCCGGCCATTGATGCGCGCTTCCATCTCCCGGGCTGCATCCTCGAGCCTCGCCACGTCGGCTTCGAGCGCCGCCGCGCGCTCGACGAGGGCGGCGTGCTCCGCCTTGGTTTCGGCGGTTCGCTGCGCCTGCGACTGCATCGCTTCGCGCGCTTCGAACAAACGCCGCTGGGCGCCATTGAGCTGCTCATCAGCGGCGCGCTGATCGAGCTCGATACGCGCGATGGATTCCTGCGCCTCCTCGCGGCGTGCTTCCTGCGAGCGAAGCTCTTCTTCCGCCGCCCGCCGCTCGAGGGCAATCTGATCGCGCTTTCGGGCGAGACGCTCAGCCGCCTCGTCGGCTGCGGCCACCTGCAACTCGAAGCCAACTGCCGCTTTCTCCTGCCGGTGCAATTCGGATTGCAGCGAGGCAATCGCGGTTTCGACAGCGGCGATCGTGAGCGAGACGGAGTCCCCAGCCTGACGCAAGCGCGCCACCTCCGCGGTTTCGAGCTCGACCCGCTCGCGTAGTTCCTTGATCTCGCGCTTCATCGAGAGGAGGCCGACCGACTCGGTGCGCTGCCCACCCTCGACGAGGTTGCCGCGTCGAAAGACATCCCCTTCGAGCGTGGCGAC
Source organism: Xanthobacteraceae bacterium (assembly GCA_036556265.1). GTDB lineage: Bacteria > Pseudomonadota > Alphaproteobacteria > Rhizobiales > Xanthobacteraceae > JAUSIF01. The sequence continues at coordinate 2,985 of DATBJU010000088.1, forward strand.
CGGACCGGGGAGCTGCGTTGCGCCCCAGCGGGCCGCATCGGCGCTCTCGGCAACCCAGGCGTTCGCGAGTTCCGCTTCGATGGCCTCGACGGCGGGACCGATTACCCGAACAACCTGGCTGAGTCTCCGAACGCCGCCAGGAACCGGCGGGGTCGGCCGCGGCGCCACTTTCCCCTCGACGACGAGGAAGCCGACGCGGCCGGCTTGCCTCTCCCGGGCCAGAGCCAGTCCGGCAGCGGCATCTTCGTGGGTCGCGACGACGACATGTTGAAGGAGATCGCCGAGGCAGGCGGCGACCGCTCGCTCGTACCGGGGTTCGACGTCGAGGTAATCCGCCACTGAACCCATCTGACGGACACGACCTTCGCCTTCCGCCAGGACCAGACGAGCACCCTCTCCGTAATGTGCGCGGGCGGTATCGACCTCTTCGAGGGACGTCAGGCGCGCTTTGATCGAAGCGAGCTCGTGTTCGTGCGCGCGGCATTCCGCCGCCCTCTCGTCGCGCTCGGTGCGCGCGCCGGCAAGTTCTGTGTCGCGCGCCGCTCGATCGACCGTCAGCGCGTCGATCGATCCCCGCGCGCGCGAGAGCGCCTCGACGGCGGCCAGCCGTTCCTGAGACGCGCGGTCCATTTCCACGTTCAAATCGGCCGCTTCCACTTCGAGCTTGGCGAGCTCTTCGCCGATCCTCGTCCGCGCGGAGGTCGCGTGCTCCAGTGCGTGGCGCAATGCCGTGGCCGCGTTGACGGCCGCGAACACTTCGCTGCGCGCCGCTTCGACGTCGGCCTCGAGGCCTTCGATGTTCCGCTGCAGATCCGCGTACGCCGCCTGTTCGGCGCGAAAGGTCTCTGCCGCGGCTTCGCGCTGAGCGACGGCGCGGGCAGCGCCGTCACGGCGCGTCGTCAGCTCCAGCTGCGCCGGCTCACGCCTCGCGACGAGCAACGCGACCTCGGCGCTGATTTCCGACGCCGTTGACGCGAGCGTTTCAATCTGCTGGCGATCGAGCGCGATCTGCTGCTGCAGCCGTCCGATCTCGAGCTCGCGAGCGTGCGCCGCTTCGCGCGACGCCGTCGCGTGCGCATCTGCGTCCGTGAGGTCGAGACGAAGGCGTTCGAGCGTGGCTTCCACTTCGGCGAGATGCGCCGCGGCCCCGGTCTCCCGCCCACGGGCGTCGGCCAGTCTGGCCCGCGTCGATTCGATCGCCTCGCTCAGACGCCGATAGCGTTGCGCCAATTGCACCTTCTCCCAGCGCCGAAGCTCGTCGCGCAGACGCTTGTATCGGCGCGCCTTCGCCGCCTGCCGTTTCAGCGTGCCGCGCTGTTTTTCGACTTCGTAGATGATGTCGTCGACGCGCGTCAGGTTCTGCTGCGCCGCTTCCAGCTTCAATTCGGCCGCGCGGCGGCGGCTCTTGTACTTCGTGACGCCCGCGGCTTCCTCGATCAGCTGCCGGCGGTCGGTCGGACGGGCGCTGAGAATCTGGCCAATCTTCCCCTGCTCGATGACGGCGTAGGCCTTCACCCCGAGGCCCGCATCCATCAGGAGATCCTGGACGTCGCGGAGACGGCAGATCTCGCCGTCGATGAGGTATTCGCTCTCTCCGGAGCGGTACAACCGCCGCATCAGTTCGACGTCACGAACGATGAGCGGCGTCTCGTCTGGTTCGACTGCGCTCACCACGAGTGGTTCGACTGCGCTGACCGCAAGCGCTTCGACTGGCGGCTCGAGCACTCCGGTTGCCGCGCCCGCTTCACCCGCGTCAACGACAACCAGCGCATGCGCCTTCCCGTTGCCGTTCGCGTGTCCGTTTCCATGTCCATGCACGGGGGCGGCAGTGCGCAAGCGGGGAACGGAGCCGGGCACCCGCGCCGCGACGCCTGCGAGTTTCAGCCGCACCTCGGCGGCCGCCGTTGGCTTACGGCCGTCGCTGCCGCCAAAGATCACGTCCTCCATGCGGTCGCCGCGCAGACTCTT
>DATBJU010000089.1:0-7877 GCA_036556265.1 Xanthobacteraceae bacterium
TGCCCCATGCGCAAGACAAGACGACGCAAGAGCACCACGCTCAGCCTGCGGATCGACCCTGCGATCAAGCGCACGGCACAGCAGCTTGCGAAACGGGGCCGCCGCTCGGTCGCCGCGCTCGTCGAGTACCTCATCGAGCAGGAGCTCAAGGGCGAGCGGCGAAAGATGCTCAGGTCGGCGGCGCGCGCCAGGAGCGCCTCAAGGCGCAGGTAGCGGCGGTCGACCAGCTCCGACTGGCCCGATTTCTTACCGCACCGCGCTTTTGCGCAGCGTACTTGAGCGCAGGAGATACTCGCGCGTGATCAACGCCACGCCGAGCACAGCCCCGGCGACGTTCAGATAGATCGCCTGCGGAAACAGCGCGATCGGCGCGAGTAGGAAGGCGCCAACGATAATGTACGCCGCCCGTTCGATCCAGCCGATGGGCCGCATGCTGTAGCCGACGATGCCCATCGACATGAGCCAGATGCCAATGAGCGCGGTCACCGTGTCGAAGGTGATGTGGAACGGATCGCCTTCCATGATGAGCGTCGGCGAGTACACGAACAGAAACGGCACGATATAGGCGACCCATCCGAAGCGCATCGACTCGAAGCCGGTGCGGAACGGATCGGTCTTGCCGATACTCGCGGCCGCGAAGGCGGCCACGGCAACTGGCGGCGTCACGAACGACATCATGCCGAAATAGAGCACGAACAGGTGCGCCGCGATCGGGATGACGCCGGATTCGGACATCGCGGGCGCGACGAGTGCTGCGAGCAGCACGTAGACCGCGACCGTTGGCATCCCCATGCCGAGAATGATCGATACGAATGCCGCAAGGACCAGCAGCAGCAGCAGGCTGTTCTTGGCGACGGTCACAAGCGCGAGCGTTAGACCGAAGGCGAGGCCGGACACGGCAAGCACGCCGATTACCACACCTGCCCCACAGCAGATCATGATGATATCGAGAACACCGTAGCCGGTGTCCCGGACGGCAGCGACGAGCGCGCCCAGTCTGGGGCGCCGGCCGCGGTAGCCGAAGAGATAGGTGGAGAGAATCAGCGTCAGGCACGAGTAGAGCGCGGACTCCTCCGCCTGCATGTTCATCCAGAACAGCGTGTAGACCATCACCACGAAGGGCAGCGTGAAGTGCCAACCGTGGCGCATCACGTACAGCGCGCGTGGGATCAACGACTCCTCGATCCGCGTGATGCCGCTGCGAGCCGCTTCCAGGTCCGCGACAACGAACAGCACGGCGAAATATAGGATCGCGGGGATCGCGGCGGCGACCATCACCTCGGCGTAGGTGATCTGCAGAAACTCGGCCATGACGAAAGCAGCGGCGCCCATCACGGGCGGCATCAGACTGCCGCCGGTCGAGGCCACGGCTTCGATCGCCGCAGCCTGATAGGGCTTGTAGCCCGCGCGCACCATCATCGGGATCGTGACGATGCCGCCGGAGACGACGTTGGCGACGGCGCTGCCGGAAATCGTCCCGAACAGCGCGGAGCTGACGACGGCGATCTTCGCCGAGCCGCCGCGATAGCGACCCATCGTGGCGATCGAGATGTCGTTGAAGAAATCGCCGCCGCCGGTCGCATTCAGAAGATTGCCGAACAGGACAAAGGCGATCACGATCGTCGCCGCCACCATGATCGGCGTGCCGAGGATCGCGTTGGAATCGAAGCCGAGATAGTAGATGAGCTGCATCGGCGCGGTCGGGCGCGCCGACATGATCCCGGGGATCAAGTGCCCGGCGAGGCCGTAGACGATGAACACCACGACCGTGATCACGAGCGGCCATCCGACGGTCCGGCGGATTCCCTCGAGCGAGAGCACGATCACGGTCGCCGAAGCGAGCAAGCCGTCGAGCGGGGCAAAGAACATCTGTGTGCCGAGCTCGACGAAGCGCAGCGCGATGTAACCGGCGGCACCGAAACCCGCGAGGCCGAGCACGATGTCGTACCAGGGCGGAATGGCCTGTGCGAAACCCCTGCGCGCGGGGACACTCAGGAACAGGACGAGAAAGGCGATCGCGAGGATGATTGCGACGTACTGCTCGGTGAACAGCACCAACCCGACCATGCGATAGAGATTCGCCGCCCACGCGACCGAGGCGGCAACGAGCAGCACGGCGCCTGCCGACCGGACGAACGCGAAGAACCGGGCCCCGATGGGGCCCGGTGCTGTTTTTGTCATCTCATCCATGCAGCGCTAGGCGCGCCGGGACGCGGCAGAGGCAGGCCACTCACTTCGGCGGCCAGAGACCCTTTTCCTTGTAGTACTTGATCGCGCCCGGGTGATACTGGACCTGCGTCGCTTTCGCCATTCCCGCCTGGCTGAAACCGCGCAACGTGGGCGACGACTTTGAGACCGCTTCGGCGTTTTCGTGCAGCGCCTTGGTCATGTTGTAGACCACGTCCTCGGAAGCGCCCGCGTGCGTCACCATCACGGCGTCATAGGCCATGATCGGCGTCGGTTCGGCGATCCCGGCAAGGCCGGGACCGGGGTTCACGACCTGGGTGTAGGCGGGCGGAAAATGCTTCTTGAATGCAGCCTGGGTCTGCGGCCCGTCCGGGAGTGCGAACGCACGCACGCCCCCGACCGCGGCGTCTACCTCCGTCACCTTGGCCGAGCCGAGCGCAAAGAAGAACACATCGGCCTTGCCCGAAGCAAAATCGTCCGCGCCGCGCACGACCGTCGGCACCGGAACCGGGTTTACATCTTTCTCCGTCAGGCCGACCGCGTCGAAGTGCGCCATGATCAGCGGCATGATGATGTTCTGCTGGACGAAGCCCCAGACCATCCGCATGCCCTTGATGTCGGCGAGCTTCTTCGCCGGCGAGTCCTTCTTCACGAAGATCGCCGAACGCAGCGGACCGGTGATCGTCACGATACGGAGGTTCTCGTTCTTTTTTCCCTGGAAGAAGTCCTTGCCTTCATGCGCCAGAAACACCTCATAGATGTTGGCGAGGCCGAATTCGATCTGGCCCGCGTTGATGGCCGGCAAATGAATATTCGGGCTCGAGAAAGGCTGAATGCGGATTTCGATCTTGGCCTTCTCGTTCAGGATCGGCGCAATGGCCGAGCCCTGCGTGTGATAGAGCGAACCGGCCGGGCTCGTCGCCATTCCGACGGTCTGAGCGGTCGCGGCGCCGGATACGAGAATAGAGACCGCACCGAGCGCCCAAACAATATTCCTCAATCGCATTGAGTTTCCTCCCTCACGGCGTGGCGGGTTGGCTCCCGCGTGTTTATCAGACCAGTGAACCGTAATCGGCGCAGGTGCGCAACCGCCGGATTGCGAACTAATTGCGCTCAAACTGGCGTCGAGCGCGGCTCTGCTCGAATGAGGAGAGCGGCGGCATCTTGAACTTGCGCAATTCCGACGGCTTCGCCGCGGGGCCGTCGCCCACCGGCCGATCTCCTTTGATCGTGACGCGCTCCATCAACCGCCGTTGCGGATAATAGTCATGGACGGCGGAGTGCTGCGTCGAGCGGTTGTCCCAGAACACGAGCATGTCCGGTTCCCAGCGATGCCGGTAGTGAATTTCGTTGATCGATGTCAGTCGAAACAACGTGTCCAAGAGCGTCCTGCTTTCCCGCTCCTCCATGCCCTTGATGAGGAGCGTGAACTGCGGATTGACGAAGACAGCTTTCCTGCCCGTGATCGGATGCACGCGCACGACTGGATGCACGACCGGCCGGTAGATCTCCTCAAAATGGCGGAGCTTCTTCCAGCCCTCTTCGCTCTCGGCGAACAGCGCCTTGAACGGTTTGAAATCGTGCACGGCTTCCAGGCCGGAAATTAAATTCTGCATGCGATCGGAAAGGCTGTCGTACGCCGCCGTCATGCTGCAGAACATCGTGTCGCCGCCGAGCTCGGGAATGATCTTCGAAGAGAGCATCGTGCCCATCGGGGGGCATTCGCGGAACGTCTCGTCCGTGTGCCAGACGTCCGTCGCGGCTGGCGGGTTTCCTTCCTTGTTGTCGTAGACGATCAGTTCGGGATTTTCCGAGGCATTCGTTGAAAACGGGTGCACGGTCAGCTCCCCGAAGTAGCGACCGAAGCGCATCAGGTCCTGCGCCGTGATTTTTTGCTTGGGGAACACGAGCACTTCGTACTGCGCATGCGCCTCGACGATCGCCCGCACGGTCGCCTCGTCGAGCGGCTTTGAGAGGTCGAGGCCGGTCACTTCCGCGCCGAGGAACACGCCGACGCGGCGAATGGTGAGAGGAGAATCGGTCTTGGTCGCGAGTGACGCAGGCTTGCTCATGGTTTCCTCGTGAAAGACGGAAGTCAGGGAGTTTTGAGGAATATCCGGCATCGACGGCGCCGATTCAAGGAGTGTAGCCCGGATGAAGCGAAGCGAAATCCGGGGCCATTCGCCATTGCTGTCCCGCATTTCGCTACGCTCCATGCGGGCTACGCCCGGAGACTACGCCCTCCCCGTCGGCAACGGAACGCGGTCGACGTGCTCCACCTCGGCTCGCGCCAAGCGCTCGAGCATGCGCAACTTGATTGCGGCGTGGTCGGGGGAATCCCAAAGATTCACGAATTCGTCCGGGTCAGTCTTCAGGTCATAGAGCTCGCCCCACGGGACGCCATGGTAAAGGCTCAGGCGAAATCGCTCGTCGATCACCGTGTGCACGCGCGCGGGCCCAATCTTGCCGACGAGCGGACGCTGGCTGTCGAATTGCACAAATGCGGCGTCGCGCACCGAAGTGGCCGAGCCGTCGACGATCGGCAGGAGGCTCCGTCCCTGAATGCCGGCGTATGGAGCCACGCGCGCGAAGTCGAGGATTGTCGCCGGGATGTCGACCGTCGATCCCAACGCCGCCGTCCTGCGCGGCTTCATCTCCGACTCGGGCTCGTACCAGATGAACGGCACGCGCAGCGTGCTTTGATACTGCTCGGCGCCTTTCAGCATCAGCCGGTGATCGCCAAGGTGATCTCCATGGTCGCTGGTGAAGATCAGCACCGCGTCCTCGGCGCGGCCGGTTTCCTCCAATACCTGCAGCACGTCGCCGATCGCATCATCGACACAAGAAATCATTCCGCAGGTAAGCGCCTGCGCTTCCTGTGCCTCGCGCGCGGTCACGGCGATCGTGTTCATGCCGTTGAGCTCGGCGCGTCCCTGTTCGCGCGTGGCGATCGCGGCCGCGACGTGCGGCGGTGGCGTCCAGTCGTTACGGCGAAACGCCTCGGGCACGGGAAAATCGTCGGGATCGTACATATCCCAGTAGCGGCCGGGCGGGTTGAACGGATGATGCGGATCGGGAAACGACACCATCAGAAAGAAGGGAGCGTCATCGTCGCGTTCGCGAAGGTACTCACCGGCACGCTCGGCGATGTACGCGCTCGAGTAGAGCTCGGGAGGGATCGCGGTGCGCACGGCCTGCGGGCACACGTAGTTCGAGGAAAGCGCGTTCTCCGGCCCGATCAGCTTTCGCGCATTGGGCTCGTGCGCGAGCAGCCATCGCGCGTAGTCGCCGCCAAGGTCGTCGCCGTGTCCGGTGATGAGTTCGACGTGATCAAAGCCGTAGAACGGCGTCTGCACTGCGGCGTCAGGGGCGCGCCAACGCCCGGGAGACTCCTGACCGTAGGCCGGATCGGCAAGGTCATGACGCAGTGCCTCGGCAAGCTCGCCTTTCGGCACGCGGTAGCCCTCGGGCGGCTCGTCGCCCCGGACCAAGGGCGCATTCGGCGTGAAGTTCTGCAAATGGCTCTTGCCGATGAGCGCGGTTTCGTAGCCCGCGTCACGCAAGATCTCGACGAACGTGACCGACCTGCGCGAGAGCGGAATCCCGTTCGAGCGGACCCCGTGGACCGACGGCATCCGGCCGGTCATCAGGCTCGCCCGGTTCGCCATGCAGACCGGGCTCGCAACGTAGAAGCGGTCGAACGCGATCCCGCCCGCGGCAATGCGGTCGATATTCGGCGTCTTGAGAATGGGATGGCCATAGCAGCCGAGGAAGTCGGCACGCTGCTGATCGGTGATGAAGAGGATGAAATCGGGCCGCTTCACGCGGGCTCCCCGGATAGTGCCCTGGCTTCAGCGATGTGCGGTGTCCGCAGCCTCCGGCCGAGCCCAGCGCCGGCCTCACGTCCGGTCGTGACCCCCCAAACGGAAACTCGCTCGCACGGGCGATCGACCGTGCGCACCTGCTTCTTCAGCCGGCCTTCAGGTTGCCGGCGGCGGTCCTGCCGCGATCTGTCGTGACCACGTCGTAGGAAACCTTCTGTCCCTCGACCAGCGTGCCCAATCCGGCCTGCTCGACGGCACTGATGTGCACGAACACATCGCGGCCGCCGTCAGACGGCTGAATGAATCCGTACCCTTTTTGCGGATTGAACCACTTCACGGTACCGGTAGCCATTGGTCTTTCCTTCAGGTAGCTCGCGCACTTGAAGCGCGACCATTGCGACAAAAAAATCAGACCTTAATCGGGGTCCCTCGTCAAGCATTGATCGTAATCCTCGCTCACGACAATCATTCCGTGTCTCGCAGCGCGGCAGAGTCAGCACGCATGCGCTCTTTCCCGCGCGTGCGGCGCGACGCGGCTCTTGCCAAGACCGCGGTTCACCGGTTGAAGAGCATATGACCGACGAGATCCAATTCGACCGCAAGTTCGCTGCAGTGGCGGGAAAGGCCGAGCGCGTGGCACCCGGCGTCCGTCGCATTCTCGCGCCAAATCCGGGGCCGTTCACGTTCACCGGGACATGCACGTACATCGTCGGTGAAGGCGAGCTCGCCGTCATCGATCCGGGCCCCGAGGACGCGACGCACGTCACCGCGATCCTCGACGCGACGCGCGCGGAGACAGTGAAGCAAATCGTCGTCACCCATACGCACCGGGATCACTCCGGTGGTGTGCCGCTGCTCCGGCAGAAGACGGGCGCGACGACCTACGGGGAAGGCCCGCATCGTGCGGCGCGGCCACTGCATGAAAGCGAGGCGAGCCGCCTGGAAGCGGGTGCGGACCAGACGTTTGTGCCCGAAGTCCGTCTCCGTGACGGCGATCTCGTCGAAGGGCCGGGCTATGCGCTGGAAGCGATTACAACGCCCGGGCACGCCGCAAACCACCTCGCGTTTGCGCTCAAAGGGCACGATTGCCTGTTCTCCGGCGACCACGTGATGGCCTGGTCCACCCCGATCGTCGCGCCGCCGGATGGATCGATGGGCGACTATCTGAAGTCGCTTGAGAAACTGCGCGCGCGACGCGAAACCTTCTATCTGCCGGGGCACGGCCCTCCCGCGCACGATGCGCCTCGTCTGGTCGAGCGATACCTCGAACATCGTGCCGCGCGGGAGGCGGCGATCCTCCGCCGGCTCGAGCGCGGCGAGAGCGATATCCCCGCGCTCGTGCAGGCAATCTATATCGGGCTGGACCCGCGGCTCACGGGTGCGGCGGGCTACACCGTGCTCGCGCATCTCGAGCATCTTGCCGCGCAAGGTCGCGTTGCGAGCGACGGCCCGCCGACAATCTCGGGGCGCTATCGGCTCGCGCACTAGGCGCGTCAACGCCGGCGCCGCGAGTCGATCAGATCGGCAAGAAATTGCTCGATGCGGCGGGCGTTGGAGCCGAGGTCGTGGTTGCCGTAGCGGGAGCCGGAGCGCATGTCGATGCGCACCCCGCCGCCGACCGTGCGGACGCGGATTACGACATCCTCGCGAAAGCCCATGAGAAAGGTCAGCGCCACGGCTTCGATGCGCCCTTCCCGCTGGCCACCGCGCGGGGTCACGCTGTCGAGCACGCGCCAGCCGCGACGCTCGACCATCGCAAGCGCATTGTTGAACACCTCGTCGGCGCTCGCATCGATCTCGTAGGGCTTGACCCCGGGATAGGCAGTCCGCTGCCGGATTGCCACGGCCTCACCCGGATAGTTCACC
>DATBJU010000090.1:0-28322 GCA_036556265.1 Xanthobacteraceae bacterium
CGGAGTAGCGGAAATGAACGAAAGTGTTTCCGCTTATCTCGGTCTTGCTTCTTTGGCAATCGCGTTAGTCTCTCTAGGCGTTTCGATTGTTGCTGTTCAGATAAATCGAACAATCGCCGTGCAGCAAAGAGCGACAACTACGCTAAGAGAATACTTTCAGTTAGAACTCGCGTCGGCCAAGCAAGGCAGCCGCGACGAAACAGATATCAAGATTGCATTCTTGCTATTGGTTGCTCAGGAGGTCTTGAGAGCATTTCCACAGAATGGTGAGTGGCGGTAATTTCTAAGAGATCATTTGGAATATTACAAACGCGACCTGAAGAGATGGCTGGGTGAATCGCGCCCGTATGTCGCCCATTACGGAAAGGATGTGGAATTGCTGATCTCGGATGTCTTGAAGAAGCGGGACAAATGACCAAGCTCATCGTCGACGGTAAGGAAATCGACGTTCCGCCCGAATTCACGCTCCTGCAAGCGTGTGAGGCAGCGGGCGCGGAAATTCCGCGTTTCTGTTTCCACGAGCGGCTGTCGATCGCCGGCAACTGCCGCATGTGCCTCGTCGAGCTCGTCGGATCGCCGAAGCCAGTCGCGTCGTGCGCGTGGGGCGTGCGCGATTGCAGGCCCGGCCCGAAGGGAGAGCCCCCCGTCATCAATACCAAGACGCCGATGGTGAAGAAGGCGCGGGAAGGGGTGATGGAGTTTCTGCTGATCAATCATCCGCTCGACTGCCCGATCTGCGACCAGGGCGGCGAGTGCGACCTGCAGGACCAGGCCATGGCGTACGGCGTCGATCGCTCGCGCTACGCCGATAACAAGCGCGCGGTGGAGGACAAATATCTCGGCCCGCTCGTGAAGACGATCATGACGCGCTGCATCCACTGCACGCGATGCGTGCGCTTCGCGACCGAAGTCGCAGGTGTGCCCGAGCTCGGCGCCATCGGCCGCGGCGAGGACATGGAGATCACGACCTACCTCGAGCACGCGATGAAGTCCGAATTGCAGGGGAACGTCATCGACCTCTGCCCGGTCGGTGCGCTCACGTCGAAGCCGTACGCGTTTCAGGCGCGGCCGTGGGAGCTTGCGAAGACCGAGTCGATCGATATCATGGATGCGGTCGGCTCCAACATCCGCGTGGACACGCGCGGGCGCGAGGTGCAGCGCGTTCTTCCGCGCACGAATGAGGCCGTGAACGAGGAGTGGATTTCCGACAAGACGCGCTTCATCTGGGACGGGTTGCGCACGCAGCGGCTTGACCGGCCCTACATTCGCGAGAACGGTCGGCTGCGGCCGGCTAGCTGGAGCGAGGCGTTCGGCGCGGTTGCTGCCCGCGTGAAAGTCGCGGGCGCGGACAAGACCGGCGCACTGATCGGCGATTTGGCAAGTGTCGAAGAAGCCTTTGCGATCAATGACTTGATGGCGCGTCTGCGGTCGCCGCACCTCGATTGCCGACAGGACGGGACCGGGCTTGACCCGGCGCGCGGGCGCGCAAGCTACGTCTTCAACGCCACCATCGCCGGAATCGATAACGCGGATGCACTATTGATCATCGGCGCCAATCCTCGCCGCGAAGCTGCGGTGCTGAACGCTCGCATCCGCAAGCGCTGGCTGCGTGGAAGCTTCGAGATCGCGCTCGTGGGCGAGCACGCCGATCTTACATATGCGTATCGCCATATCGGCGCCGGTCCCGACAGCCTGAGCGAGATCGCGTCGAACGAGCATGCGTTCGCCGAGGTATTGGAGAAGGCCGAACGGCCCATGCTGATCCTCGGGCAGGGCGCGCTTGCCCGACCGGACGGTATTGCGGTCCTTTCACTCGCGGCCAGGATTGCCGGCAGCTGTGGCATGGTGAAGGACGATTGGAACGGCTTTTCGGTCCTGCACACGGCGGCAGCCCGCGTCGGTGCGCTCGACGTGGGTGCGGTGCCCGGCAGGGGCGGCTACGACACCGGCGGAATCCTCGAGGCGTGTGGCAACGGCAATCTCGACGTGCTCTTCCTGTTCGGGGCGGACGAAGTCGAGGTTCCGGATGGACCGTTCGTCATCTATCTCGGCACGCACGGCGATCGCGGCGCACACCGTGCCGACGTCATCCTTCCGGGTGCTGCGTACACGGAGAAGTCCGCGATTTACGTCAACACGGAGGGCCGTCCGCAGCTGGCGAACCGCGCGGCGTTCCCGCCGGGTGATGCGCGCGAGGACTGGGCGATCCTGCGTGCCCTCTCCGATGTGATGGGCGCGAAGCTTCCCTACGATTCGCTCATTGAGCTGCGGCGTGTACTGTTCGAGAAACACCCGCATCTCGCGCTGATCGATACGGTCGAACCGGCAAACCCCGCCGACATCGCCAGGCTCGCGAAGCTTGGCGGAAAGCCAGACAAGGCGCCGTTCCGCTCGGCAGCCGCCGACTTCTATCTCAGCAATCCGATCGCGCGCGCTTCGGCCACCATGGCGGAATGTTCGGCGCTTGCGTCCGGCAAGCTTCGCGAGGCGGCGGAGTGAGGCAATGAACCAGTTCTTCTGGGATTACGTATTTCCGGTCCTGATCATCGCCGTGCAAAGCGTCGTGTTGCTTGTCGCCCTGCTCGTCTTCATCGCGTTCGTACTGCTTGCGGATCGGAAAATTTGGGCAGCGGTGCAGCTCCGCCGCGGGCCGAACGTCGTCGGCCCATTCGGCCTGCTGCAGAGCTTCGCCGACCTGATCAAGTTCGTACTGAAGGAGCCGCTGATCCCCTCGGGCGCTAACAAGGGCGTGTTCATACTCGCACCGCTCGTCGCCGCGATCCTGGCGCTGACGGCTTGGGCGGTGATCCCGCTCAACGCCGGATGGGTGATCGCGGATATCAACGTCGGCATCCTCTTCATCTTCGCGATCTCATCGCTCAGTGTGTATGGCGTCATCATGGCCGGCTGGGCGTCCAACTCGAAGTACCCGTTCCTTGCGGCACTGCGCTCGGCGGCGCAGATGGTGAGCTACGAGGTCTCGATTGGGTTCGTCATCATCACGGTACTGCTCTGTGCAGGGTCGTTGAATCTCTCGAAGATCGTAGAAGCACAGAACGGACCGTGGGGTTTGTTCCAGTGGTACTGGCTGCCGCTCTTGCCGATGTTCGTGATCTTCTTCGTTTCGGCGCTGGCCGAGACGAACCGCCCGCCGTTCGATCTCGTGGAAGCGGAGTCGGAACTCGTTGCCGGGTTCGCGGTCGAGTACTCCTCGACGCCGTTTCTGCTGTTCTTCCTCGGCGAATACGTGGCGATCATGACCATGTGCGCGATCGGCACGATCCTGTTTCTCGGGGGCTGGTTGCCGCCGTTCCCGGTGCCGCCGTTCACCTGGGTGCCGGGGATCGTCTGGTTCGTGTTGAAGCTGTCGTTTCTGTTCTTCCTGTTCGCCATGGTGAAGGCGATCGTGCCGCGCTATCGCTATGACCAGTTGATGCGGCTCGGCTGGAAGGTGTTCCTGCCGATCACGCTCGCCATGGTCGCGGTGGTTGCGGGTGTGCTGCAGTACGCAGGGATCGCACCGAAATGAGCGGCGGGGTTTGCCATGGGGTTGTCGCTGTGGGGCCAGGTCGGGGCGCTGATTGGTGCGGCGCTCGGCTATTTGAACTTCCGCGTTCTCGTCGGCATCCTGGAGCCGCGGCTTCGCGCGCTGGACAAGTCGGCGAACGCGGACGAGCGCGGTGCGTTCGAGCGCAAGATCGTGCTCTTGCGGCGCATCTTGTTCACGTTCGAGATCGGAATTCTCGGCTTCATCGGCTATCTGGTCGGCTCCTGGTTCGGGGAATGAGGCGATGAAGCTCGATCTTGCCGCGCGCTCGCTGTTCCTGAGGGAATTCGTCGCGGCGTTCTTTCTGGCCACGCGCTATTTCTTCCGGCCCAAGGCGACACTCGACTATCCCTTCGAGAAGGGGCCGGTGAGCCCGCGCTTCCGGGGCGAGCACGCGCTCCGGCGTTACCCGAATGGCGAGGAGCGCTGTATCGCGTGCAAGCTGTGCGAGGCGATCTGCCCTGCGCAGGCAATCACGATCGAGGCGGGTCCGCGACGTAACGACGGCACGCGGCGCACCACGCGCTACGACATCGACATGGTCAAATGCATCTATTGCGGGCTGTGCCAGGAGGCTTGCCCGGTTGACGCGATCGTCGAAGGGCCGAACTTCGAGTTCTCTACCGAGACGCGCGAAGAGCTCTACTACGACAAGGAGCGGCTGCTCGCGAACGGCGACCGTTGGGAGCGCGAGATCGCGAAGAATATCGCGCTCGACGCGCCGTATCGGTGACGCATGATGGTTGCCGCGCTTTTCTTCTACCTGTTCTCGGCCGTCACTATCGCGTCGGCGTTCATGGTGATCGCGGCGAAGAACCCGGTTCATTCCGTTCTCTTTCTTATCCTTGCCTTCGTCAATGCCGCGGGCCTTTTTCTCCTGCTCGGTGCTGAGTTCCTCGCGATGATCCTCGTTGTCGTCTACGTGGGGGCCGTCGCGGTGCTGTTTCTGTTTGTCGTGATGATGCTCGACGTGGACTTTGCCGAGCTGCGCCAGGGCTTCCTGCAATTTTTGCCGGTTGGCGCGCTTGTGGGGCTGATCTTCCTTGTCGAGCTCGTGCTGGTAGTCGGCGCGTGGGTGACGAGCCCGGCGCTCGTCAAGGCGTCGCAAGTAATCTCGGCGGGAGCCGTCACAAACACCGAAGCGCTCGGGCGCGTGCTCTACACGACTTATATCCATTACTTTCAGCTGGCGGGCATCGTGCTGCTTGTCGCCATGATTGGCGCGATCGTGCTCACGCTGCGGCACAAGCCGTATGTGAGGCGGCAGGATATCGCCCAACAGGTGTCGCGCACGCGCGCAGCGTCAATCGAGATCCGCAAGGTGCGGTCGGGGCAGGGGATCTGAACCGATGACCATCGGTCTTTCGCACTACCTGATCGTCGCCGCGATCCTGTTCACGCTCGGCATTCTGGGCATCTTCCTGAACCGGAAGAACGTGATCGTGATCCTGATGTCGATCGAGCTGATCCTGCTCGCGGTCAATATCAACCTTGTAGCTTTCTCGGCTTTCCTCGGCGACATCGTCGGACAGGTTTATGCGCTGCTCGTGCTCACCGTCGCCGCGGCGGAAGCCGCGATCGGGCTCGCGATCCTCGTCGCGTTCTATCGCAACCGCGGTTCGATCGCAGTCGAAGACATCAATCTGATGAAGGGCTGACATGTATCCGGCGATCGTGTTCCTGCCGCTGCTCGGTTGCCTGATCGCGGGCTTGTTCGGGCGCTTCGTCGGCCCACGCGGCGCCGAACTCGTCACGAGCGGCCTCTTGCTCATAACGGCCGCGCTTGCGTGGGTCGCCTTTGTCGACGTCGGTATCTATGGGCACGAGGCGCGGGTGCCGCTGTTCACCTGGATTGCGGCCGGCGGGCTGCACGTTGATTGGTCGCTCCGCGTCGATGCGTTGGTCGCCGTGATGCTGGTCGTGGTGACGAACGTATCGGCGCTCGTGCACGTCTATTCGATCGGCTACATGGCCGACGACCCGCAAGCGCATCGGCCAAGATTCTTCTCTTATCTCTCGCTCTTCACCTTCGCGATGCTGATGCTGGTGACGGCCGACAATCTCGTGCAGCTGTACTTCGGGTGGGAGGGTGTCGGGCTCGCGAGCTATCTTCTGATCGGGTTCTGGTATCACAAGCCCGAAGCGAACGCGGCGGCGATCAAGGCGTTCATCGTCAACCGCGTCGGCGATTTCGGCTTTGCGCTCGGCATCTTCGCCGTCTATCTGATGATCGGGTCCGTCGGCTACGACACGATCTTCGCCGAGGCGAAGTCGCTTGTCGGCAAGCAGATCCATTTCCTCAGCTGGGATTTCGACGTTCTCACAGTAATTTGCGTACTCCTGTTCATCGGGGCGATGGGCAAATCGGCGCAGTTCCTGCTGCACACGTGGCTGCCGGACGCGATGGAAGGGCCGACACCGGTCTCCGCACTGATCCATGCCGCGACGATGGTGACGGCGGGCGTGTTCATGGTCGCGCGGCTTTCGCCGCTGTTCGAGCTTTCGCAGGTCGCACTCGATCTCGTAATTTTCATCGGCGCGACGACGGCGTTCTTCGCGGCGACGATTGGGCTCGTGCAGAACGACATCAAGCGCATCATCGCCTATTCGACGTGTTCGCAGCTCGGTTACATGTTCGTCGCCATGGGCGTCGGTGCGTACTCGGTCGGCATGTTCCATCTCTTCACCCATGCTGCGTTCAAGGCGCTCCTGTTCCTCGGCTCGGGCTCGGTCATCATCGCGATGCATCACGAACAGGACATCCGCCGCATGGGCGGACTGGCCCGCCTCATTCCCTTCACCTATGCGATGATGGTGGTCGGCACGCTCGCGCTGACCGGCTTCCCACTCACGTCCGGGTTCTTCTCGAAGGACGCGATTATCGAAGCGGCGTTCGCGAGCCACTCGCCGATGGCGCGGTACGGCTTCTGGCTCACGGTGGTCGCCGCCGCGCTGACCTCGTTCTACTCGTGGCGGCTCATCTTTCTCACGTTCCATGGAACGCCCCGTGCGGATCGCCACACGCTCGAGCACGTGCACGAGTCGCCGGCCACGATGACCGTGCCGCTCGCATTCCTTGCGGCCGGCTCGCTCGTCCTCGGTTTCGCGTTCAAGGGAATCTTTGCTTCAGAAGCGGGGATCCTCGGCTTCTTCCGCGATTCTCTGTTCTCGGCGAACGGTCACGAAATCCTGGAGGAAATGCATCACGTGCCGCTGTGGGTGGTGGCAGCGCCGACGCTGATGATGATCGGCGGGTTCCTCGTCGCATACTGGTTCTACGTCTACGATCCGGAATCCCCGGTGCGGCTCGCGCGGCGGCACGACACGCTGTATCGCTTCCTGCTCAACAAGTGGTACTTCGACGAGATCTATGACTTCCTGTTCGTGCGGCCTGCGATGCGCGTCGGGCGCTTCTTCTGGAAGCGCGGCGACGGATGGTTCATCGACGGCTTCGGGCCCGACGGCGTCTCCGCGCGCGTGATCGACGTGACACGCAACGTGGTGCGGCTGCAAACCGGCTACCTCTACCACTACGCGTTCGTCATGCTGATCGGCGTCGCGGCGCTGATCACATGGTTCATGGTGCGGGGAGGGATCGGATGACGCCCGATTGGCCGATCCTCTCGGTTACGATCTTCCTGCCGCTCGTCGGCGCGCTCTTCATCTTCACGCTTTCCGGTGACGACGAGGCGACGAAGCGCAACGCGAAATACGTGGCGCTGTGGACGACGCTTGCGACCTTCTTGGTGTCGCTGCTGCTCGCGAGCAGCTTCGATCCTGCGATCCCGGACTTCCAGTTCGTCGAAAATCGGCCGTGGCTCAGCGGGACGTTCCGCTACCAGGTGGGCGTGGACGGCATTTCGCTGCCGTTCGTGTTGCTGACGACGTTCCTGATGCCGATCGCGATTCTGGCGAGCTTCGATCCGATCCAGAAACGCGTGAAAGAATACATGATCGCGTTTCTGGTACTGGAAACGCTCATGGTCGGTACGTTTTGCGCGCTCGACCTCGTGCTCTTCTACGTATTCTTCGAGGGCGGCCTGATTCCGATGTTCCTGATCATCGGGGTGTGGGGCGGTCCGCGACGCGTCTACGCGACCTTCAAGTTCTTCCTCTACACGCTGGCGGGCTCGGTGCTGATGCTGCTCGCCATAATGGCGATGTACTGGCAGGCGGGCACGACCGACATCCCGACGCTCTTGAAGCACGGCTTCCCGGCCGGGATGCAGATGTGGCTGTTCCTCGCATTCCTCGCCTCGTTCGCGGTAAAGCTGCCGATGTGGCCGGTGCACACGTGGCTTCCGGACGCGCATGTGGAGGCACCGACCGCGGGCTCGGTGATCCTCGCGGCGATCCTGCTGAAGCTGGGCGGGTACGGTTTCCTGCGCTTCTCGCTACCAATGTTCCCGGATGCGTCCGTCTACTTCGCGCCGATGATGTTTGCGCTCTCGATCGTCGCGATCGTCTACACGTCGCTGGTTGCGCTCGCGCAGGAGGACATCAAGAAGCTCATCGCCTACTCGTCGGTAGCGCACATGGGCTTTGTGACCATGGGCATTTTCACCTTCACGCAGGAGGGTTTGCAGGGAGCCGTATTCCAGATGGTCTCGCACGGGCTCGTATCGGGGGCTCTCTTCTTGTGCGTGGGGGTGATTTACGACCGCATGCACACGCGCGAGATCGCGGCCTATGGCGGTCTCGTGAACCGGATGCCGGTCTATGCCGCGGTGTTCATGGTGTTCACGCTCGCGAACGTGGGCTTGCCGGGCACGTCGGGTTTCATCGGCGAATTCCTGACGCTGATTGCCGCTTTCAAGGTCAATACCTGGGTTGCGTTTCTCGCTGCGACGGGTGTGATCCTGTCGGCGGGATACGCTCTCTATCTTTACGGCCGCGTCGTCTTTGGGGCGCTGGAAAAGAAGGAACTCGCCGCAATCACAGATACGAATTGGCGTGAGGTGGTGGCCTTCGCGCCGCTCGTGGCCCTCACGATCTTGTTCGGCATCTGGCCAGCGCCGATCCTCGATACCAGTGCGAACGCGGTCGCGACACTTGTCGAGCAGACGCGCGCCGCACTTTCGGCGGGCGCGTCGGGGCTCGCACAGCTGCACTGAGGCATGGTCGGCATGGTGTTCCAGGCCCAATCGCTCACTCCGGTGCTGCCCGAGCTTTTCGTGCTCGTAAGTGCGCTCCTGCTCATTCTCGTCGGCGCGGCGCGCGGCGACCGGAGCACGGGGCTCGTTGATTTCCTGTCGATCCTTGTGCTCGTGGCGGCTGCGGCGCTGGTCGCGTGGCTGCCGGGCGAGCCTGCCTCTGCTTTTGACGGAAGCTTCGTGGCGGATCCCTTCGCGCGCTTCTTCAAGGTGCTGGCACTTGTAGGTGCGGCCGCTGCGCTTCTCATGTCGATCGATTTCTGGCGCAAGGAGCATCTGCGGCGGTTCGAGTACGGGATTCTCGTGCTGCTTTGCGCGGCCGGGATGATGACGCTCGTTTCGGCGAACGACTTGATCACGCTCTATCTCGGTCTCGAGCTGATGTCGCTGACGCTGTATGTCGTTGCCGCCTTCGATCGCGACAATCTGCGCTCCTCGGAGGCGGGACTGAAATATTTCGTACTCGGAGCGTTGTCGTCGGGAATGCTCCTGTACGGCGCGTCCCTCATCTACGGCTTTACCGGGACGGTCACGTTTGCGGGTATCGCGAGTGCCGCGACGAAACCCTCACTCGGCCTCGTGTTCGGCCTCGTGTTCCTGTTCGCCGGCCTCGCCTTCAAGGTTTCGGCCGTGCCGTTCCACATGTGGACGCCGGACGTTTACGAAGGCGCGCCGACGCCGGTGACGGCGTTCTTCGCCGCGGCGCCGAAGATCGCGGCAATTGCGGTGTTCGTGCGCGTTGCGATCGACGCGTTTCCGAACATTGTCCCGCAATGGCAGCAGATCGTAGTCTTCATCTCGATCGCATCAATGGTGCTCGGCGCGTTCGCCGCGATCGGCCAGGCCAACATCAAGCGACTGATGGCCTATAGCTCGATCGGGCACGTCGGCTATGCGCTCGTCGGTCTTTCGGCCGGGACGGTCGCCGGCGTGCAAGGCGTGCTCATCTACATGGCAATCTACATGGCCATGACGCTCGGCGCTTTCGCCTGCATTCTTGCCATGCGCCGCAACGGTCGGGGCGTGGAGGAGATAGACGAGCTCTCGGGTCTTGCGAGCACGCAGCCGCTCGTCGCGTTCCTCCTGGCGGCGCTCCTGTTTTCGCTCGCCGGAATACCGCCGCTCGCCGGATTCTTCGCGAAGTTTTATGTGTTTCTCGCGGCCATCGAAGCCGGGCTTTACACGCTGGCCGTAATCGGCGTGCTCGCGAGCGTGGTCGGCGCCTACTACTATCTTCGTATCGTGAAGATCATGTACATGGACGAGCCGCGTGAAGCATTCGAAGCGATGGCGCCGGCGCTTCGGTTTGTGCTCGGCGTCACTGGCATTTTCGTGATCATGTTCTTTGCCTATCCCGCTCCAATTGTGGCGGCGGCACAAGCGGCGGCCAAGTCGCTCTTCTAAGCATGTCGGATTTTCCCGCGCAGGTAGATGGCGTTCCAGTCGTCGCGTTCGAGACGGTCGGCTCCACCAACGCCGAAGCGCTCGATCGCGCGAAAGGCGGGGCGCGCGGTCCGCTCTGGTTCGTGGCGCGGCGGCAGACGGCGGGTCGAGGGCGGCGCGGACGAACCTGGGTCTCCGAACCAGGCAATCTCTACGCGAGCCTGCTGCTGACGGATGCGGCTCCTGCTCATGCGGCTGCCGGCGTGTGCTTCGTCGCGGCAGTTGCCTTGCATGACGCGTTGCTGGACGCCGTGCATGGACTCGCGCCGGAGCAACTCAAGTTGAAATGGCCGAACGATTTGCTGGTCAACGGAAAGAAACTCGCCGGCATCCTGGTCGAAGGCGCGACGCTCGCGGACAACCATGCCGCTCTGGCTGTAGGGCTTGGGGTGAATTGTCGGCACCACCCGACGAGTACCGAGTTTGCCACGACTGACCTCGCTGCTCTCGGCTATGCCGTCGATCCGGTGCGGCTTTTCGCTATGCTCGGTCGAACCATGAACGTGCGGCTCGCTGAGTGGGCGCGAGGAGAGAATTTTGGGGTGACGCGGTCAGCCTGGCTTGCGCGCGCGACCGGTCTCGGCTCGCCGATCGAGGTACGGCTCGCCAACCGGAGTGTTGCCGGGACGTTCGACGCGATCGACGCGACCGGCGCGCTCATCCTCCGTCGCGGCGACGGGAGCTGCGAGACAATCGCTTCGGGCGACGTGTTCCCGTTGACGGTCGCATGAGGCACGTGTGAGCAAGAGCGCGAGCGAACTTGTCTTCATCCCGTTCGGCGGCGTGGGGGAGATCGGGATGAATCTCGCCCTCTATGGTCTCGGCTCGGAACGAGGGGGCGAGTGGCTGTGCGTCGACATGGGCGTGTCCTTTGCCGACAACGACTTTCCCGGTATCGACCTCATCATGCCGGACACGCGTTTCCTCGAGGACGAGCGGCAGAATCTCGCCGGCATCGTGCTCACCCACGCGCACGAAGATCATTTTGGCGCCGTATTCGATCTGTGGCCACGGCTCAAGGTGCCCGTTTACGCGACGCCCTTCACCGCGGCGATCATGGCGGCGAAGAAGGAGGGCGAACCCGGCGCGCCGGACATTACCGTGCATATCGTGCAACCCGGCGGCCGAGTGCAGATCGGGTCGTTCAGCGTTGAATTCATCCCTGTTGCACACTCGATTCCGGAGAGCAATGCGCTCGCCATCCGGACGCCGCTCGGTCTCGTGGTGCATACCGGCGACTGGAAACTCGATCCGGCTCCGATCATCGGCCAACCGACCGACGAAGGGAAATTCCGTGCGCTCGGAAGCGAGGGCGTGCGCGCGGTTATTTGTGATTCCACAAATGCGATACGCGAGGGTGAATCCCCGTCGGAAACCGACGTTGCGAAAAGCCTTGCCGAGATTGTGAAGGCGGCGAAGGGGCGCGTCGCGTTGACCACGTTCGCGTCGAACGTGGCACGGCTGCGTTCGGCGGCGCTCGCGGCGATGCAAGCGGGCCGCGAGGTCGTCGTCGTTGGCCGGGCGATGGAGCGGGTGATCAACGTTGCGCGCGAGATGCGGCTGCTCGACGGTGTCCCGCCGTTCCGGAGCGCGGACGCCTATCACGCACTGCCGCGCAACCGCGTGCTCGTGCTGCTCACTGGCAGCCAGGGCGAGCCGCGCGCGGCGCTCGCTCGCATCGCGGGCGACGACCACCCGGAGATCTCGCTCGATGCCGGCGACACGCTGATTTTTTCGTCCCGCACCATTCCTGGGAACGAGAGGGCGGTGAATCGCATCATCAACGCAATGATCGATCTCGGCGTCGAGGTCATCACGGATCGAAACAAGCTTGTGCATGTGTCGGGTCATCCCAGGCGCGGCGAGCTTGCGCGCATGTACCAGTGGCTCAACCCCGAAGTGGTCGTCCCGGTACACGGCGAGGCACTCCACCTTTCGGAGAACGCAGCGCTCGCACGCTCGTTGGGGGTCAGGGAAGTCGTCGTCTGTGGCGATGGAGATGTGGTGCGGCTCGCCCCGGCGCCGGCGCAGATCATCGACGAGATCCCGGCCGGGCGGCTCTACCGCGACGGGAATCTGCTCGTCGATTCGGAGTCGCGAACGCTGCCGGATCGACGTCGGCTTGGGTTTGCGGGCATCGTATCGGTCGCGGTTGCGGTGACGAGCCGGGGCGATCTTGTAGGCGATCCGTGGATCGAGATGACGGGCCTACCGGTCTCGGTCGCGGCAGACAAGACCATGGAGGAAGTGGTCGCGAATGCAGTGGAAGACGCGCTCTCCGGCCTGCCGAAGGGGCGCCGGCGCGACCCCGGGGCGCTTGAGCAGGCGATCGAGCGTTCGGTGCGCGGATCGGTCAACGCGGTGTGGGGCAAGAAGCCCCTGTGCCACGTAATGATCGTGCAAGTATAGTTCGTGCATGATCGGCCGGCTCAATCACGTGGCGATCGCGGTGCCCGATCTCGCGGCGGCGGCGGCGATCTATCGCGGTGCGCTCGGAGCGGAAGTGTCCGATCCGGTACCGCTTCCCGAGCACGGCGTTACGACCGTATTCGTCACCTTGCCGAACTCCAAGGTCGAGCTGATCGCACCGCTCGGTGACGATTCACCGATCGCGCGTTTCCTCGAGCGGAGTCCGAACGGCGGTATCCACCATCTCTGCTTCGAGGTGGACGACATTTGCGCTGCGCGCGACAGACTGAAATCGCAAGGTGCGCGGGTGCTCGGCGACGGCGAGCCGAAGATCGGCGCGCATGGCAAGCCCGTCCTGTTTCTGCATCCGAAGGACTTCGCGGGTACGCTCGTCGAGCTCGAGCAGGCTTGAACATGTCGATCAGCGCTGCGCTTGGGATCTATTTCGTGATCTGGTGGACGGTGCTGTTCGCGGTGCTGCCTTGGGGAGTCAAGAGCCAGCATGAAGCGGACTCGTTTGAGCCCGGCACCGATCCAGGCGCGCCACAGCGGCCGTTGCTCCTGCAAAAGGCGATCGCAACGACCGTGATCTCGGCGATCGTGTTTGCGATTGTCTATGTCCTGTGGACTTCGGGCGCGATCCCGTTCGAACGCATTCCGCTGCCGTTCACGCTGCCGAGCCGCTAGCCGCGAAAAAGAAGACGGGCGAGCCGTGGGCTCGCCCGCTCCGATCCACCCGCGTTGATCCTTTGGCCGCGCGCTCGAAGTGTTGGCTGCACAGCCGCTGCGGTTGGTTTCCTCCCGAGACCTGGGCGAGAACCTTTGGGCACATCCCCATCGGCTGCCGGTCTGGATCACGCTAACCCGGCGTGCGTCATCGTGTCATTCTTGCGCTGCACACAAAAGATTTTTGCAATGCAATAGAACGGGTCGCGCGCCGACGGGCTAAGCGGCTCTTGTCATTCGGGAATCTTCTGCGTTCAGTACGGAAATCCGGGGTTTTACACCCCTGAGTCGAAAGTTCCGATGCGGCTGTCTCGTTACTTTTTGCCGATCCTTCGCGACGCCCCGCGCGAAGCGGAGATCGTCTCGCACAGGCTGATGCTTCGCGCGGGGATGATCCGTCAGGAGGCGGCCGGCATCTACGCGTTTCTGCCGCTCGGACACCGGGTGCTGAGCAAAGTCTGCCGCATCGTGCGCGAGGAGCAGGACCGTTCGGGCGCGATCGAGATGCTCATGCCGACGATCCAGCCGGCCGATTTGTGGCGTGAAAGCGGACGATACGACGACTACGGCAAGGAAATGTTGCGCGTCGAGGATCGGCACGAGCGCGAGATGCTGTACGGGCCGACCAATGAGGAAATGATCACCGAGATTTTCCGCGCTTCGGTGAAGTCCTACAAGCAACTTCCGCTGAATCTGTATCATATCCAATGGAAATTCCGCGACGAGGTGCGGCCGCGCTTCGGCGTGTATCGTGCGCGCGAATTCCTGATGAAGGACGCCTACAGTTTCGACGTCGACGCCGAAGGGGCCCGGCATTCGTACAACAAGATGTTCATTGCCTACTTGCGCACATTCGCGCGCATGGGACTGAAGGCAATACCCATGGTGGCGGATACCGGACCGATCGGGGGAAATCTCAGCCACGAGTTCATCATCTTGGCTTCGACCGGTGAGAGCGAGGTGTTTTGCCACCGCGACTACCTCGATTACGAGGTGCCTGATGAAAGGGTCGACTTCGGCGACCGGGCCGGACTGCAGAAGATCGTTGATCGATGGACCGCTCTCTATGCGGCGACGTCGGAAAAGCACGACGCGGCGGCATTCGGGAAAATTCCGCAGGCGAAACAGCTATCGGCGCGCGGGATCGAAGTGGGACACATTTTCTATTTCGGCACCAAGTACTCCGAACCCATGAAGGCGACGGTGGCGGCACCGAGCGGGGGCACGGTGCCCGTGCACATGGGGTCGTATGGGATCGGTCCGTCCCGGCTCGTCGCGGCCATTATCGAGGCGAGCCACGACGAAAGTGGTATCGTTTGGCCGGAGCCGGTGGCCCCCTTCAAGATCGGTCTCTTGAACCTGAAGCAGGGTGACAGCGGGACAGACGCGGCGTGTGAAAAACTCTATTCAGCGTTCACGGCGGGGGGAATCGACGTACTCTACGACGACACGGAGGAGCGCGCGGGCGCCAAGTTCGCGTCCATGGATTTGATCGGACTGCCTTGGCAGGTATTGGTCGGACCCAAGGGGCTCGCCGAAGGAAAAGTGGAAGTAAAGCGCCGCGCGAGCGGCGAGCGCGAGTCCTTCACCCTCGAAGCGGCGGTGAAAAGACTCTCGGGCTGAGGGGGCTTGCGGAGTCAAACATGTCTGCAATCACTGGAACCAGGCCCTTCTCGGCATTCGAATGGATGCTGTCGCTGCGCTATCTGCGGGCACGGCGCAAGGAAGGATTCATTTCCGTCATCGCCGGGTTTTCATTCCTCGGCATCATGCTGGGCGTCGCGACGCTGATCATCGTGATGGCGGTGATGAATGGATTCCGCAAGGAATTGCTCTCCAAGATTCTCGGGCTGAACGGACATCTGCTCATCCAGCCGATTGAAGCGCCGCTCACGGACTTCGCGGCGGTCGCGGAGAAAGTCATGGGCGTGCCAGGGATCGTTCTCGCGGTGCCGCTCGTGGAGGGCCAGGCCCTGGCCTCGTCGCCGTTTCATGCAGGGGGCGTGCTCGTCCGCGGCGTGCGCGAAGAGGACTTGAAGCGCATGCCCGGTATCGGCCGCAACATCCGGTTTGGGACGCTCGACGGCTTCAACGAAGGTCAGGGGCTCGTCATCGGCAAGCGGCTTGCCGACAATCTTTCGCTGCGCGCCGGCGATCAACTCACGCTTGTCGCACCCCGCGGTGCGGTCACGCCGATGGGCACGACGCCGCGCATCAAGGCCTACAAAGTATCCGCGGTGTTCGAGATCGGCATGTCGGAATACGACAACGTGTTCGTCTTCATGCCGCTGCCGGAAGCGCAGGCGTATTTCAACCGGCAGAACGACGTTTCGGCGATCGAGGTCTATACCGACAACGCAGACGCCGTCGACCGGTACCGCAAGCTGATCAACGAGGCGGCGGGCCGGCCCGTGTTTCTCGTGGACTGGCGGCAGCGCAACGCGACGTTCTTCAACGCGCTCCAGGTGGAGCGCAATGTGATGTTCCTGATCCTGACGCTGATTGTGCTGGTCGCTGCGCTCAATATCGTTTCTGGTCTCATCATGCTCGTGAAAGACAAGGGACACGACATCGCGATCCTGCGCACGATGGGCGCGACCAAGGGGGCCGTGATGCGTGTTTTCGTGATCACGGGATCGAGCATCGGCGTGGTGGGGACGCTGTTCGGGTTCATTCTCGGGCTCGCGGTTTGCCTCAACGTCGAAGAGATACGCACTTTCATCTCGTGGCTCACGTCGACCGAACTGTTCTCGCCGGAGCTCTACTATTTGAGCCGCTTGCCCGCGGACATGGACACGCGGGAGACCGGCGCGGTCGTGCTGATGGCGCTCGTGTTGTCCTTCTTTGCCACGATCTACCCCGCATGGCGTGCCGCGCGGCTCGATCCGGTCGAAGCGCTCCGATACGAGTAGCGCATGAACGAGCCGCCCGCGCTGCAACTGGAGTCGATCGAGAGGCGCTACCGGCAGGGCGAGTCCGATCTTGTCATCCTGAACGGAGCGTCGCTTTCTGTCTGGCCGGGCGAATCGGTCGCGCTGATCGCGCCGTCGGGTGCCGGCAAGTCGACGCTGCTGCATGTCGCGGGGCTCCTCGAACATCCGGACGCCGGCGAGGTCACCGTGTGCGAGCGACCGACCTCCGGGCTATCCGACGCGGAGCGCACGGCGATCCGGCGAAGCGACATTGGCTTCATCTATCAATTTCATCACCTGCTTTCGGAATTCACGGCGCTTGAGAACGTGATGCTGCCGCAGATGATTCAGGGGCTCGACAAGGGCGAGGCCAAGGCGCGTGCAGAGGATCTGCTCGGCTATCTGGGGCTCGGCGAACGGCTCACACATCGGCCGGCGGAACTTTCCGGCGGGGAACAGCAACGTGTCGCGATCGCACGCGCGGTGGCGAACGCGCCGCGCATCCTGCTCGCCGACGAGCCGACCGGGAACCTGGATACGCATACAGCGGACCACGTATTCGGGACGCTTACGAAACTCGTGCGGGCCACCGAGCTTGCGGCGGTGATCGCAACACACAATCTTGAGCTTGCTTCGCGAATGAGCCGACGAGTTACCATCCGCGAGGGGCAGGTCGTCGAGTTGGAGTGATTTCCGACTGTCCACAGCGTATCGGCGCGTGGGGGATCGACCCTTACGGGCGATGATGCAATTTAGGAAGGCCCAGTTGTCGGCAAGGACCGTGGCAGACCCCGGATTTATCCACCTGCATCTGCATTCATCGTTCTCGCTGCTCGAGGGCGCGCTGCCGATCGCGCGCCTTGCGGAGCTCGCGAAGGCGGACCGGCAGCCTGCGCTCGCGCTCACGGATACGGGCAATCTGTTCGGTGCGCTCGAATTCTCGGAAAAGATGGCATCGGTGGGAATCCAGCCGATTATCGGCTGCGCCCTTGCCGTGGATTTCGGCGATGAGGCGCCGGCGCGAAACGGACCGGGCGTCTACAAGGTTCCGCAGCACCCGCGCCTTGTTCTTCTTGCGGCGAGTGAGGCGGGATACCGCAATCTCATGGCGCTCGTGTCGCGAAGTTTCCTGGATGTGGCCGACATGGAAACTTCCCACGTAAAAATCGAATGGCTGGCCGAGCGGACAAGCGGCCTGATCGCGCTGACGGGCGGACCCGACGGTCCAGTCGACACGGCAATCGCGGCAGGCCGGCCCGAGCTTGCGAAAGCGCGGCTCGACGCGCTTGACGCGAGCTACCCGGGCCGTCTGTACGTCGAATTGCAGCGGCACGGGGCCGGGCTGGAGCGGGTGGTCGAGCCGGCGCTAATCGACCTTGCGTACTCGTCATGTCTGCCGCTGGTCGCGACCAACGAGCCGTTTTTCGCCGAGCGCGACGACTATGACGCGCACGACGCGCTGCTTGCGATCGCCGAGGGGAGGTTGGTTGCCGATCCCGATCGGCGACAGCTCACGCCGGAGCATCGCTTCAAGACGCGAGCGGAAATGGAGGAGCTTTTTTCCGACTTGCCGGAGGCGCTCGCGTCAACGGTCGAGGTCGCGCGCCGCTGTGCTTTCCGGCCAAAGACCCGCCAACCGATCCTGCCGCGCTTCACGACCAACGACAGCGAAGCCGATGAGGTGGCCGAACTGAGAAGGCGGGCAACCGCCGGATTGGAAGCGCGAACGGCGGCGCACGGCGTTGCACCAGGCCGCAGCGCCGAAGAGTACCGGGAGCGGCTCGAATTCGAGTTGAACGTGATCGGCGGCATGAACTACGCCGGCTATTTTCTGATCGTGGCGGACTTCATCCAGTGGGCGAAGGCGCGGGGCATCCCCGTGGGGCCGGGCCGCGGCTCCGGCGCGGGCTCGCTCGTTTCTTACGCGCTGACGATCACCGATCTCGACCCGATCCGTTTCGGGCTGCTGTTCGAGCGCTTTCTCAATCCCGAACGTGTGTCGATGCCGGACTTCGACGTGGATTTCTGTCAGGAGCGCCGGGACGAGGTCATCCGGTACGTACAGGAGCGCTACGGCCGCGATCAGGTTGCGCAGATCATAACGTTCGGCACGTTGCAGGCACGGGGAGTTTTGCGCGACGTGGGACGTGTGCTGGAGATGCCGTACGGGCAAGTGGACAAGCTCTGCAAGCTTGTTCCGTTCAATCCGGCGGCGCCGGTGACGTTGGAGAAAGCGATCGATGGCGAGCCGCGCTTGCAAGAGGCGCGCGAGAAAGAGCCGATCGTCGGGCGGCTCTTCGACGTCGCGCTTCGGCTCGAGGGACTCTACCGCCACGCGTCAACGCACGCGGCCGGCATCGTGATCGGCGATCGCCCGCTCTCGGAGGTGACCCCGCTTTATCGTGACCCGAAGTCCAACATGCAGGTCACCCAGTTCAACATGAAGTGGGTGGAGGCGGCAGGGCTCGTAAAGTTCGACTTCCTCGGATTGAAGACCCTCACCGTGTTGCAGACCACTGTCCGTCTGCTCGCGCGCCGTGGGATCGACCTCGACATCCAGCAGGTGCCGCTCGATGACAAGAAGACCTACGACATGCTTGCGCGCGGTGAAACGGTCGGGGTGTTCCAAGTGGAAGGGCAGGGCATGCGGCGCGCGCTCGCGGACATGCGGCCGGACCGCTTCGAGGACATCATTGCGCTTGTCGCTCTCTATCGGCCGGGCCCGATGGCGAATATCCCGACCTACTGTCTGCGCAAGCACGGCGATGAAACGCCCGATTACATCCACCCGAAGCTCGAGCCGATCCTGAAGGAGACCTTCGGCGTCGTCATTTACCAGGAACAGGTGATGCAGATTGCGCAGGTGCTCGCGGGCTACTCGCTCGGCGAGGCGGACCTGCTGCGCCGGGCGATGGGCAAGAAGATCAAGAAGGAAATGGCGGCGCAACGGCAACGGTTCGTGACGGGCGCGGTAGAGCGCGGCGTGGACCGCGAGCAGGCGGATTCGATCTTCGATCTGCTTCAGCGCTTCGCCGACTATGGCTTCAACAAGAGCCACGCCGCCGCTTACGCCTTGGTCGCCTACCAGACCGCCTATTTGAAAGCGAACTATCCGGTCGAGTTCCTGGCGGCGTCGATGACCCTCGACATGGACAATACCGACAAGCTCGCGGAATTCCGGCGCGAGGCGCAGCGGTTGAAGATCGCCGTTGTGCCGCCGTCGGTGAACCGGTCAGGCCGCGAGTTCGACGTAGCCGACGGCCAGATCGTGTACGCCCTCGCAGCGCTGCGCGGGGTGGGTGGGCACGCTGTCGACGCAATCACGGGCGCGCGCGGAGAACGCCCGTTCGCCGATCTTGCGGATTTCGCCAGTCGTATCGATGCGCGCGCGGTGAACAAGCGCATGCTGGAAAGCCTCGCTGCCGCGGGCGCATTCGACTGCCTGGAGCCGAACCGTGCGAGGGCGTTTGCAGCGATCGATGCGATTCTGGCGCATGCACAGCGCGCCGGGGCGGCGGCGGCAGTCGGGCAGACGGAGTTGTTCGGCGGCGGCGGGGCGCGCCCGTCCCTCCAGATTCACGATGTCGAAGTGTGGCTCCCGGCGGAGCGGCTCAATCGCGAGTATGACGCGATTGGTTTCTTCCTGTCGGGTCATCCTTTGGACGACTACGCTTCCGCGCTGAAGCGGCTGCGCGTGCTGCCGTGGAGCGAGTTCGCAAAGAGCGTGAAGGCGGGAGCAACCGCCGGGCGCCTCGCGGCGAGCGTCGTCTCACGGGTGGAACGGCGCACGCGCACGGGCGGCAAGATGGGAATTCTCGGGCTCTCCGACCCGACGGGGCACTTCGAGGCGGTGATCTTCTCCGAGGGGCTGGCGCAATTTCGCGATCTCCTGGAGCCCGGCTCGACGGTGCTCCTGCACGTGGGAGCCGAGGCGCAGGGCGACGATGTACGCGTCCGCGTTCACACGGCGGAGTCGCTCGACGAGGCGGCGGCAAGGACCCAGCGGGGCCTGCGTCTCGTCGTGCAGTCGGCCGAGCCCATCGAGCTCGTCGCCAGGCGTCTGAACGGTGGCGTGACCGGCCGGCCGGAAGGGACCGGGGAGGTGAGCCTCGTGCTGCTGCTTGCGAATGGCGCTGAGGTCGAGGTGAAGTTGCCGGGCCGTTATCCGATCTCGCCGCAGGTGGCGGGCGCGATGAAAGCTGTACCGGGCGTCCTGGAGGTCGAGGCGCTCTAGATGGAAGGCTTGGTGCCGCTGTGGCTGAAGATCGCCTACGGCGTCTTCGTCCCGCTTCTGGTCGTCGTCTATTGGCCGCGCTACGGTCCTTCGAATTTCCTCTGGCTGTCCGACATCGCCCTGTTCTTCGCGGCTGGTGCGGTGATTTTGGAAAGTCCGCTGCTCGCCAGTATGCCGGCGGTCGGCGTGCTGCCGCTAGAAATCCTTTGGACGGTCGACTTCATCCTGCTCGGCCGTCTCGGCCTGACGAGCTACATGTTCGACGCGAAGTGGCCGCTCTGGCTGCGCGGGGTATCGCTGTTCCATCTCGCGCTGCCGCCGACACTGATCTGGATGCTGTGGAAGTTCGGGTACGACCCGCGCGCCTATCCCGCCCAGTTCGCCCTCTCGGTTGTGGTGCTGTTTGTCTGTTACGCATTCACCGACCCGGAGAAGAACATCAACTGGACCGCGGGCCCGGGCGAGAAGCCGCAACGGAAGATTTCTCCGCGTCTCTATTTCGCAATCCTCGTCGTCGTGATCACAGGTTGCGTGATGACCCCCGTTCATTTCGCGCTCAACTGGCTGTTCGGACCGGGCGGCATTCTCAGATAAGAGTCTGATCTCAAAGCGGAAATTGGCGATGCGGGCCTGCGGCACGCGCTTGCAATGCGCGGAGGCGACCGGTATAAGCCGCGACATTCCACACGCGGGCCGAGGCTCTTGGCCATCCGGTGGCACTGCAGTCGCAGCGCTCACTGGCCCGCGGCGGCTCAACCGGAGAACGACATGGCGCTTCCCGACTATTCGATGCGCCAGCTGTTAGAGGCTGGCGTCCATTTCGGCCATCAGGCCCATCGCTGGAATCCGAAGATGGCTCCATACATCTTCGGCGTCCGCAACAAGATCCACATCATCGACCTCGCGCAGACCGTGCCGATGCTGCATCGGGCGCTACAGGCGGTCTCCGATACGGTCGCGCGCGGCGGCCGCATTCTCTATGTCGGCACCAAGCGGCAGGCATCCGACGCCATCGCCGATGCGGCGAAGCGATCCGCGCAGTATTTCGTCAACTCGCGCTGGCTTGGCGGAACGCTCACGAACTGGAAGACGATCTCGCACTCGATCGCACGGTTGAAGCAGATCGAGGAAATGCTCGCGAGCGAAACGGGCGCCGGCTACACCAAGAAAGAGCGGCTCACGCTCGCGCGCGAGAAGGAAAAGCTCGAGCGCTCACTCGGCGGCATCCGCGACATGGGCGGCCTGCCGGACCTGATCTTCGTGATCGACACGAACAAGGAAGACATCGCAATCAAAGAGGCACGCCGGCTCGGCATTCCGGTCGCGGCGATCGTCGATACCAACAGCAATCCGGAAGGCATTACCTTCCCGATTCCGGGCAACGACGACGCCGGCCGCGCGATCGTGCTCTACACGGATCTGGTCGCCAAGGCGGCAATCGATGGAATTTCGCGTGCGCAGGGCGAGCACGGCATTGACGTCGGCGCCGCGGAAAAGCCGATCATCGTCGAGGAGCTGCCGAAGGAGCCCGAGTGGGGCTTCGAGCAGTTGCCCGGCCCGCGCGGTGCGCCAGACGATCTGAAGAAGCTCCCAGGCGTAAGTCCCGACGTGGAGAAGCAGCTCAACGATCTCGGCATCTTCCACTATTCGCAGATCGCTGGACTCAACAAGAAAGACGCGCACGGGATCGGCGAGACCGTGGGCTTGCCCGGCCGCGTGGAGGGGTGGATCGCGCAGGCGAAGAAGCTCTCCGCCGAGACCGAATGAGGGCGCGATGGCCGAAATCACCGCAAGCCTCGTCAAGGAGCTGCGCGAACTGACCGGCGCCGGCATGATGGATTGCAAGGCAGCGCTCACGGAAACGAAGGGCGATCTTCAGGCGGCGGTCGATTGGCTGCGAAAGAAGGGTCTGTCGAAGGCCGCAAAGAAGGCGGGCCGCGTCGCCGCCGAGGGTCTCATCGGCGTTGCGCTCGCAGGCAAGAAGGGCGTGCTCGTCGAGGTCAATTCCGAAACCGACTTCGTCGCGCGCAACGAGCAGTTCCAGGGCCTCGTGAAAATGATCGCGCAGGTGGCGGCTGACGCGGGTGCGGACGTCGAGAAGATCAAGAAGACGAGGGTCGGCAGTTCGACGGTAGATGAAGCGATCGCGACCGCGATTGCGAAGATCGGCGAGAACATGACGTTGCGCCGTGCCGGCACGCTCTCAGCGGGTGAAGGTTTGATCGGTTCATACGTGCATGGTTCCGTGGCCGAAGGGCTCGGGAAGATCGGCGTGATCGTTTCGGTGGAGTCGAAGGGCAAGCCCGACGTGTTGTCGGAGCTCGGCCGAAAGCTTGCCATGCACGTGGCGGCGGCGAACCCGCAGGCGGTGGATGCGGCGGGACTCGATAAAACGACGATCGAGCGCGAGCGTGGCGTGCTGACTGAGAAGGCACGTGCGACCGGAAAGCCGGACAACGTGATCGGCAAGATCGTCGAGAGCGGGCTCAAGACTTTCTACAAGGAGGTCTGTCTGGTCGATCAGGCCTATGTCCACGACCCGGCGAAGTCGGTCGCGCAGGCTCTGAAGGAAGCGGAGGGCCGGGCAGGCGCGCCGATCAAGGTCGGCGGATTTTTGCGTTACGCGCTTGGTGAAGGCGTGGAGAAGCAGGAGCAGGATTTCGCCGCGGAAGTCGCCGCGGCGGCCAAGGCAAACTGACTGAGCGGGGGCGGCGGCCATGAGCAAGCCCGCATATCAACGAGTGCTCGTAAAGGTTTCGGGCGAGGCCCTGATGGGTGCCGAAACCTACGGACTGCATGCACCTACGATCGGACGCATCGCCGCCGATCTTACGCGCGTGCGCAAGTCCGGCATCGACGTCGCGGTGGTCGTCGGCGGCGGAAACCTTATCCGCGGCGCAACGCTGGCCGAAACCGGCCTCGACCGGGCGGCGGCGGACCAGATGGGCATGCTCGCAACCGTGATGAACGCACTCGCGCTCGAGGGGGCGATCGAAAAAGCAGGTGGAACTGCGCGCACGCTCTCGGCCGTACCGATGCCATCGGTTTGCGAGTCCTATGCGCGGCAGACCGCACTCACGCATCTGGACGACGGGCACATCCTTCTGCTTGCCGGGGGCACCGGTCAGCCGTTCTTCACCACCGATACCGGCGCCGCGCTCCGGGCCGCAGAACTGCACTGTGACGCGATCTTCAAGGCGACGAACGTGGACGGGGTCTATGACTCCGACCCGAAGACGCACCGCAATGCAAAACGCTTTGACCGGTTGACCCACGATGAAGCTTTGGCGAAGGATCTCAAGGTCATGGACGCCGCGGCCTTCGCGCTTGCCCGAGAGGCGGGTCTGCCTATCATCGTGTTCTCGATCCGGGAGCAGGGTGCAATCGTTGCCGCGGTGCGCGGCGAGGGCCGTTGCACGGTGGTGGTCCCATAGCGCCAGTCTCCCGGTCGGGCGCGGAACCGCACGATTCGGCCCGCGACTTGACGCTGCACGAGGTGGACGATGAAACCGGGGCCTTTCGATCTCGCCGACGTAAAACGCCGTATGCACGGCGCGATCGGCGTGCTCAAGCAGGAGCTCGGCGGACTGCGCACGGGCCGCGCATCGGCCGGCATGCTCGACCCGATCCACGTTGAGGTGTACGGCCAGTCGATGCCGATCAATCAGCTCGCGACGATCAGCGTGCCCGAAGCGCGGCTTCTTTCCGTGCAGGTGTGGGACGGCTCGGCGGTCAAGTCCGTCGAGAAGGCAATCCGGGATTCAGACCTCGGCCTCAATCCGCAGACCGAGGGACAAGTGATCCGCCTGCGGATTCCCGAGCTCAATCAGGAGCGGCGGCAGGAACTCGTGAAGGTGGCGCACAAATATGCCGAGGCCGCGCGAGTCGCGGTTCGCCATGTGCGGCGTGACGGTTTCGACCACCTGAAGAGCTTGAAGAAGGACGGTCATGTGAGTGAGGACGAAATCAAGCGCCACGAGGCCGAAGTGCAGAAGGTCACGGACCAGTCGATTGCCGACGTTGATCAGCTCCTGGCCAACAAAGAAAAGGAAATCATGTCCGTCTGAACGACGGACATATTCCAATGCAAGCGCCCGATATCGCTCCGCAGCCAGTCGCCGAACGCGCGGACGCGCCCGTGCACGTGGCGATCATCATGGATGGCAACGGGCGCTGGGCCGCGGCGCGCGGACTGCCGCGCGCGGAGGGTCATCGTCGGGGCGTCGAAGCATTGCGCCGGGCGGTGCGCAATGCGGGCGATCTCGGTGTGAAGGTGCTCACGATCTACAGTTTCAGCACCGAGAACTGGACGCGGCCGGCGCAGGAAATCGACGACCTGATGGGTTTGATCAAGCGGTTCGTACGGGAGGACCTGGCCGAACTGCATCGCGCCGGGGTTCGAGTGCGCGTGATCGGTGATCGGCAAGGGCTTGATCCGGAAATACTCGGCCTGATCGGCGAGGCTGAGGAACTGACACGAGCGAACGACAGACTTATGCTCGTTGTCGCGTTCAACTATGGCGGGCGCCAGGAACTTGCGCGCGCGGCGCAGCGGCTCGCGGCGGAAGCGGCCGCGGGGCGTCTGGATCCCGCGAAGATCGACGCGAACGCGCTCGAGCGGCGTCTCGATACTGCAGGCATCCCGGACCCGGACCTGATCATCCGCACGAGCGGCGAGCAGCGTCTTTCGAACTTTCTTCTGTGGCAGTCTGCATATGCAGAGTTCGTCGTGCTCTCGGTCTACTGGCCGGACTTCGATCGGGCCGCTTTCGAGGAGGCGATCGCGGAATTCCGCCGCCGGGAGCGGCGGTTTGGTGGACTTGAAGCCCGCGTGAGGGCCTGAAACTTGACCGAGCTCCATATCCCGCAGGAGCAGGGCGAACCGGCGCGGCGCGCCGGCGAACTCGGTAAGCGGGTGGCTTCCGCGGTGGCGCTGGGTGTCGTCGCGTTGGCAACGGCTTGGTACGGCGGCATCCCGTTCCTGATCGTGTGGACCGTCGGTGCATTCGCCGTCTGGTGGGAGTGGTCCGGCATCATCAGGGCGGATCCGCGCAGCCTCGTGGTCGCGATCGGGTGGGTGGCGCTTGCGGGAATGGCGGTCGCGCTTGCGCGAGACGCTGCGGCGATCGCCTTCGTGTGTGCGGTGATCGGCGCCGCTGTCGCGATGGCGACCGCGCAGCCGGGCCGCGGCTGGGCGGCGGCCGGAGTGTTCTACGCGTCCGCCGTCCTGATACCGATGGTGATGTTGCGCAACGGCCCGGAGTTTGGGCTCATTGCGATCCTGTGGCTGTTCGCTGTGGTGTGGGCCGGCGATACGGGTGCCTATTTCGCAGGACGGCTGATCGGTGGCCCAAAGCTCGCGCCGGGAATCAGTCCGAACAAGACCTGGGCGGGCGCTGTCGGTGGCGCAATCGCCGGAGTCGCGGCAGGCTCGCTGCTCCTGTTTGCGGCCGGGTTGGCACTGCGTCCCATGCATTTCGTGGTGGCGTTCGCGATCAGTGTCGCCGCGCAGATCGGCGATCTTCTGGAATCGGCGGTCAAGCGGCGATTTGGGATGAAGGATGCGGGCACGCTCGTTCCGGGCCATGGCGGCCTCATGGATCGCGTCGACGGGCTTTTGTTCGCGGCTACGGCCGCAGTCGCGATCGGCCTCGCCCGCGGGGGTGCGACGCCGGCGAACGGACTGCTGTCATGGTGACGCGCGTTTCCATTCTCGGCGCGACCGGTTCGATCGGAACGAGCGCGATCGACTTGTTGCGGCAGGCGCGCGGCAAGTTCGAGGTGTCTGCGGTTGCCGCACGCAAGGACGTGACGCGGCTCGCGGCGCTCGCGCGCGAGTTCAATGCAAAGCTTGCGGTAGTCGCCGACCCGACCCTCTACGCGCCGCTCAAGGACGAGCTGATCGGCAGCGGCGTCGAGGTTGCGGGCGGCCGCAACGGAATGCTGATGGCGGCCGAAGCGCCCGCGGACGTGGTGGTGGCGGGGATCACGGGCGCGGCCGGCCTCGAGCCGACACTCGCCGCGCTTCGGCTGGGACGGCGCGTGGCGGTCGCGAACAAGGAGTGCCTTGTGTCCGCCGGGCGCCTTTTCATGCGGCGTGCGGCGGAGGCCGGGGCGACGGTCCTGCCGGTCGATTCCGAGCACAATGCGGTGTTTCAGGCGCTCACTGCGGGGCCGCGCGAGGCGGTCGCGCGGGTTACGCTGACGGCGTCCGGGGGGCCGTTCCGGATGGTGCCGCGCGAGCGCCTCGCCCGCGTTACGCCGGAGGAGGCGCTGCGCCATCCCACGTGGTCGATGGGCGCAAAAATTACCATCGATTCCGCGACCCTGATGAACAAGGGTTTGGAACTAATCGAGGCGCACCATCTCTTCTCGTTGGGGGCGGGAAGGTTGGACGTGGTGGTGCATCCGCAGTCGATCGTGCATGCGCTTGTCACCTATACGGATGGGACGGTGGTGGCGGGACTGTCGATGCCGGATATGCGGATCCCGATCGCCTTCTGCCTGGGCTGGCCCGGCCGGATGCCGTGGGAGGCGCCCCGCCTCGACCTCGCAGCCGTCGGCCAGTTGGGCTTTGAGCCGCCGGACCTGCAACGGTTCCCGGCGCTCAGGATCGCCCGCGAGGCGTTGGAGGCGGGGGGTGGGGCGCCGACGGTTCTTAACGCGGCGAATGAGGTGGCCGTCGAAGCGTTCCTGTCACGGCGGATCGGCTTCCTGGGCATCCCGTCCCTCGTCGAGCGTGCCCTTGAGCAAATGTCGGGGGTTCCCGAGCCGGCCACGGTTAACGAAGCCCTCGCCATTGACCATAATGCGAGAAGAATCGCCGCGGACCTCTTGCTCGAATTCGCCGCAAAGGCATCCTAGCTGAGCAACTTGTTGGAAAGGACGCGGCAAATGCAATTTCTGTCGAGTGTGTGGGGCTGGGGCGGGTCGTTTTTCAGTTACGCGCTGCCATTCCTGTTCGTGCTGACAGTCGTCGTGTTCTTTCACGAGCTCGGGCATTTCTGGGTTGCCCGGCGCTGCGGAGTAAAGATCGACGCGTTCTCCGTCGGTTTCGGCAGGGAGTTGCTTGGCTTTACGGACCGCCACGGCACGCGCTGGAAGCTCTGCGCCATTCCCCTCGGCGGTTACGTTCGGTTCCACGGCGACGACAGCGTCGCGAGCACGCCTGATACAAAGGCGCTCGCGAAAATGCCGGATCGCGAGAAGCGCGTATCCTTCTTCCATCAAAGCGTAGGCAAGCGCTCGGCGATCGTTGCCGCCGGGCCGCTCGCCAATTTCGTGCTCGCGATCGCGATTTTCTCAGCCGTGTTCCTGGTCTACGGCCGTCAGGTCACGACCGCGCGTGTCGATGCGATTCAGCCGGCGAGTGCCGCGGCCGAGGCCGGGTTCCGGCCGGGCGATCTCGTACTCTCGATCGACGGGCGCAAGATCGAGAATTTCGGCGAGATGCAGCGGATCGTGGGCACGAGCCCCGACGTACCGCTGAGCGTTACCGTCGCGCGCGATGGCCGCGAGCTGACGCTTACCGCAACGCCAAAGCTGCGCGAGATCAAGGACAACTTCGGCAATACGCATCGGGTCGGCATGCTCGGAATTTCCCGTTCGGCCGCCAAAGAGGACATTATCACCGAGCGCTACGGTCCGATCGAGGCGTTGCGTCTCGGCGTCATGGAAACCTGGTTCGTGATCGAGCGCACGGTGAGCTACCTCGCCGGCATCGTCACCGGCCGCGAGGCGGCGGATCAGCTCGGCGGACCGATTCGGATCGCGCAGGTGTCCGGGCAAGTCGCAACGGTGAGCTTCGCCGCACTGCTGCATCTGACGGCGGTGCTTTCCGTGAGCATCGGGCTGCTCAACCTCTTCCCGGTACCGCTGCTCGACGGCGGGCACCTCGT
>DATBJU010000091.1:0-70243 GCA_036556265.1 Xanthobacteraceae bacterium
AGATCACGTTGAGGTTCGATTCCGCGAGAATCTTTTTTCCGAGCTCGACGTTCGTGCCTTCCAGCCGCACGACCAGCGGAACCTGCAGCCCGATCTCGCGCACCGCCGCGATCACGCCTTCGGCGATGATGTCGCACTTCATGATGCCGCCGAAGATGTTGACCAGGATCCCCTTCACGTTGGGGTCGGCGGTGATGATCTTAAAGGCCGCCGCCACCTTCTCCTTGGTCGCGCCGCCGCCGACGTCGAGGAAGTTCGCCGGCGCCTCGCCGTAGAGCTTGATGATGTCCATCGTCGCCATGGCGAGGCCGGCGCCGTTCACCATGCAGCCGATCGTGCCGTCGAGGGCGATGTAATTGAGATCGTGCTTTGAAGCTTCGACCTCCTTCGGGTCTTCTTCGGTCTCGTCGCGCAGCCGCTGTGCGAGCGGATGCCGGAACAAGGCGTTGTCGTCGAACGATACCTTGGCATCCAGACAGACGAGATCTCCGCTTTTCGTCTGAATGAGCGGGTTGATCTCGAGCAGACTCATGTCCTTGGCGACGAATGCCCGATGCAAGTTCGTCAGCAATGCGCTCAGTTGTTTCGGTTGAGCTTCACCAAGCTTGAGTGCTTGGGCGACCTTACGCACATGATAGGGGCAGATGTTGGCGACCGGATCGACGTCGAATGTGAGAATCTTCTCCGGAGTCTGACTCGCGACTTCCTCGATGTTCATGCCCCCTTCCGTCGACACCACGAATGCAACGCGCGAGCTTTCCCGGTCCACGAGCAACGAGAGATAGAACTCACGTTCAATCGCCGCACCCTCCTCGATGTAGAGTCGGTTCACTTCCTTCCCGGCTGGACCAGTCTGATGCGTGACAAGCTTTGAGCCGAGCAGGCGCTTCGCCTCTTTCTTCACTTCGTCAACGGATTTCACGACCTTGACGCCGCCAGCCTTGCCGCGACCACCGGCATGAATTTGCGCCTTCACCACCCATACCGGGCCACCGAGCTTCTTCGCTGCCTGCTCCGCTTCTTCCACGGAGAGCGCGGGCTCGCCGCGCGGAACCGGCACCTCGAATTCGCGCAGCAGCTGCTTGGCCTGGTATTCGTGGATGTTCATCGAATCCTGCTATCGCGACATTCACGAACCCGGTTGATGCGCCGCGATCAGTTCCCAAGATCGGGGGCGATCTTGAGGCAGGCGTCCACGAGCCCTCGCACCGAAGCGACCGACTTGTCGAACATCGCACGCTCATGCCGATCGAGATCGATCTCCACGATCCGTTCGACGCCCTTCCCGCCGATCACGACCGGCACTCCAACGTAAAGGCCCTTGACCCCGTATTCTCCGTTGAGCCACGCCGCACACGGGAGGACCCGTTTCTTGTCCTTGAGATAGCTTTCCGCCATGGCAATGCCCGACGCGGCCGGCGCGTAGAATGCAGAGCCCGACTTCAGCAAGTTGACGATCTCCGCGCCACCGTCGCGCGTCCGCTGCACGATTGCATCGAGCCGGTCCTGCGTGGTCCAGCCCATCTTGATGAGATCGGGAATCGGAATGCCGGCGACCGTGGAGTACCGCACCAGCGGCACCATCGTGTCGCCATGCCCACCAAGCACGAAGGCGGTCACGTCCTCGACCGACACTGCGAATTCATCGGCAAGGAAGTAGCGAAAGCGCGCGGAATCGAGCACGCCCGCCATCCCAACCACCTTATTTTTCGGCAGGCCACAAGCCCTCTGAATGGCCCAAACCATCGCGTCGAGCGGGTTCGTGATGCAGATCACGAATGCCTTCGGCGCATACTTCTTGATGCCGGCACCGGCCTGCTCCATCACCTTCAGGTTGATGCCGAGCAGATCGTCGCGGCTCATGCCCGGCTTGCGCGGCACGCCCGCGGTCACAATCACGACGTCGGCGCCCTCGATTGTCTCGTAGGATTGTGTGCCGGAATACCTCGCGTCGAAACCTTCCACGGGCGAGGACTGCGCGATGTCGAGCGCCTTCCCCTGCGGAACGCCCTCCATGATGTCGAACATCACGACGTCGCCAAGATCCTTGAGGCCTGCCAGCAGCGCAAGCGTACCGCCGATCTGGCCGGCGCCTATGAGTGCGATCTTGGCTCTAGCCATGACGAATTGCGGGTTTCAGGAGACAGGCGAGCGAAGGTGGGCGCGTTTGACTAGCCCGTTTGACCCCGCCGTTCAAGCGGCGCGCTCCAGACAAACCGTTCAGGTCTCGACGAGCCCCGTCGCGTCGCCGCTGGCCTTCGAGTTGCGTCGACCGTGGGGCAACGCGAGGTATTCTGCGGAGCGCATCTCGACGAGCCGCGACGCAGTGCGACGAATTTCAAGCGCTTCCCAACCGTCCGTAATCTTCAGGAGATCGTCCGGTTCGGCCGCCGCGGAGGCAATCAACTTCACGCCGCTGTCGTAGAGTGTATCAACGAGAAGGATGAAGCGCTTCGCGGCATTGCGGTGCGCTTCCGAGAGCACCGGGATGCCGTCAATCACGACGGTATGGAAACTGCGACCGATCCGGACGAAATCGGAAGCGCCAAGCGGGGTTTCGCAGAGGTCGGCGAACTCGAAGCGTGCGGCGCCCCCGCCCGCACGTGGGACACGTATTGTACGGCCCTTCATCGGCAACTCGACGGGCGATCCGCCGTCCTCGCCGGTAAGCCGCTTCCACGCGCGATCAATCGCTTTGCGTGACTGCTCCCCTGCCGGTACATGCCACGCCACCACTCCATCCAGTTTCTCCAGTCGAAAATCAGTACGCGCCTTGAGCTCGACCACCTCCAGCCGCGCTTCGATCATGCGAATGAACGGCAGGAACAGCGCTCGATTGAGCCCATCGAGATAAAGGTCGGATGGCCGCACGTTCGACGTCGCCACCAACACGAGGCCATGTTCAAACATTTTCTCGAACAACCGGCCGAGGATCATCGCGTCGGCGATATCGGTTACGTGGAATTCATCGAAGCAGAGCAGTGTCGACTCGCTCGCGATCTCATCGCCGGCGAGCCGGATCGGGTCCACGCCGGACAGCTCGCCGCTCTTCAACATGTTGCGAAAGTACTGCACTCTCTCGTGCACGTCGGCCATGAACTCATGAAAGTGGGCGCGCCGTTTACTCGCAACCGGCGCGGCTTCGAAGAACAAATCCATAAGCATTGTCTTGCCGCGGCCGACGTCGCCCCAGAGATAGACGCCGCGCGGCGCTTCGATGGGCTGCCTCGCCATGAGCCAGCCAAGCGCCCCGCCCTTTACCGGCGGACGAAAATGCGCCAGCTCCGACTCGAGCCGTCCGAGCCGCTGCATCGCGTTGACCTGTCCCGGATCTGGCTCGATCGCGCCAACTGCTACGCGCGCCGCGTAGCGCTTTGCAATGGCAGACATGTCGAGCGTTTCCCGCCTCCGTGTCCCGCTGCACAATCCCGAGCGTCGGACGCGCGGTGACGATAGTGCGCGCGTGGTTTCCGATTCCCGAAAGCGCACAGTCGCGGCTAGCCGCGCCTCGCGAAGGCGGCAAGGCGACGCATCGCCCGCACCCGCGGCAGCGCGTCGCTGGCGGCGGCTGCCCTAGGGCCATGCCCATGCTGCATAGCAGCATTGCTGCGGATTGGCGGATTTGTCTCACAATTTCAATGGGAAACACCTAACTAGAGCGCATGCGAATCGCGAATCGAACGACCGATACGTCGCGCGCCAAGCTGCCTGGCACGATCCGCAAGCTCTGGGTCGGCGAGGCGGCTATGTTGCGCGACCACCTGTTGCGCCTTGATCCGGAAAGCCGTCGGAACCGGTTCGGCTCAACCGTAAATACGTATTTCATTGACCAATATGCCTCGCGCGCAGTCACGCCCGAGTCCGTTGTGCACGGCTATTTCGAGGACGGCACGTTGCGCGCCGCGGCGGAGCTGCGACCGTTCGGCAAGCCGTTTCCCGTGGATGCGGAAGCCGCGCTCAGCGTCGAGCGGCCGTGGCAGAACCACGGCGTGGGCAGCGCCCTCTTGGAACGCACCATTCTCGCCGCGCAAAACCGCGGCATCCGCACGATTCAACTGAATTGCCTCGTCGACAATATCCGCATGCAAGCGGTCGCGAAAAAACACGAAGCGTTGCTTCGCTTCCGGGCCGACGAGGTGGTGGGTGAAGTAGCGAACCCGATCCCCACCCCGCTTTCGCTCATGCGCGAGATCATCGCCGACGGCCATGGAATGGCGACCGTCGTCCTCGACCTCCAGTCGCGCTTGCTCCGTACCGCGTAACCGTCCGCAGCCCGATCTCGGTACGACGTCAGGCGGGTGGCACGCGATTCAGAGCTGGCGTTCGACCATGAGTTTCTTGATCTCGGCGATGGCCTTCGCCGGATTGAGACCCTTCGGACACGTCTTCGCGCAGTTTAGGATTGTGTGACAGCGGTAAAGTCGGAACGGATCTTCGAGTTCGTCGAGCCGTTCGCCACTCGATTCATCTCGCGAATCTGCGATCCACCGGTAGGCCTGCAGCAGTGCCGCGGGGCCTAGGTACCGGTCGCCATTCCACCAGTAACTTGGGCAGGAGGTCGTGCAGCAAGCGCATAGGATGCACTCATAGAGCCCATCGAGCTTGCCGCGATCCTCGTGGGATTGCCGCCACTCGCGCTCCGGTGCCGGCGTCCGCGTCTGCAACCACGGACCGATCGACGCGTACTGCGCGTAGAAGACGCTCATGTCGGGCACGAGATCCTTCATTATTTCCATGTGCGGCAACGGGTAGATCTTGACTGGCGCCTTCACGTCGTCGATCGCGAGTGTGCAGGCAAGAGTATTCATTCCGTCGATGTTCATCGAGCACGACCCGCACACGCCTTCCCGGCACGATCGCCGGAACGTGAGCGTGGCGTCCACTTTGTTCTTGATCCAGATCAGCGCGTCCAGGACCATCGGCCCACAGTCGTCGCGATCGACAAAGTAAGTGTCGACACACGGATTTCGGCCGTCATCCGGATTCCAGCGGTACACGCGGAACTCTGTGGTGCGCTTGGCGCCTGCCGGCGCCGGCCATGTCTTGCCCTGGATGATCTTGGAATTTCTCGGCAGCGTCAGCTGGACCATGATTCAATACACCCGCTTCACCGGCTCGATATATTGCACTTCGTTCGTCAACGTGTAGGTGTGCACGGGCCGGTAATCGATCCGCACCTTACGAGTATTGCGGTCCAGCCAAGCGAGCGTGTGCTTCATCCAGTTCTTGTCGTCGCGCTCGGGATAATCCTCGCGTGCGTGGGCACCGCGGCTTTCGGTCCGGTTGCGCGCCGAGTCCATCGTGACAACCGCCTGTTCGATCAAATTGGCAAACTCCAGGGTTTCGATCAGGTCGGAATTCCAGACGAGCGAGCGGTCGCTAACATGGACGTCGGCTATCCCCGCAAATACGTCGTGGATGAGCTTGTGGCCCTCCTTGAGCACCTCACCGGTACGGAACACCGCGCAATTCGTCTGCATCACCTTCTGCATCCTGAGCCGCAACTCGGCCGTCGGCATGCCTCCAGTCGCGTG
Organism: Xanthobacteraceae bacterium; assembly: GCA_036556265.1. Lineage (GTDB taxonomy): Bacteria > Pseudomonadota > Alphaproteobacteria > Rhizobiales > Xanthobacteraceae > JAUSIF01. The sequence continues at coordinate 5,535 of DATBJU010000091.1, forward strand.
GCGGAAACGATCGAGCCGCGCAACGGCGAGTTCCGCGGAATCGACCGGCAGGTCCGCATGCTTTTCGCCCGGCGTCACGAGCTCGGCACAGCGTTCCGCCGCTGCGCGCCCAAACACCACGAGGTCGGTCAAGGAGTTGGAACCGAGCCGGTTCGCCCCGTGCACCGAGACGCTCGCAGCCTCACCGATCGCCATCAGACCCGGCACTACTTTGTCGGCTTCGCCATTCGCCTTGGTCAGCGCCTCGCCGTGATGGTTCGAGGGGATACCACCCATATTATAGTGCGCGGTCGGCAGCACCGGGATCGGCTCACGCGTCACGTCGACGCCAGCAAAAATACGAGCGCTTTCGGAAATGCCCGGCAAGCGCTCGTGTATGACGGCCGGGTCGAGATGGTCGAGATGCAGGAAGATATGGTCCTTGTTCTTGCCGACACCCCGCCCCTCGCGGATTTCGATCGTCATCGAGCGTGAAACGACATCACGCGAGGCAAGATCCTTTGCCGAGGGCGCATAGCGCTCCATGAACCGCTCGCCCTCCGAGTTTGCGAGATAGCCACCTTCGCCCCGCACGCCCTCGGTAATCAGGCAGCCTGCGCCATAGATCCCGGTCGGGTGAAACTGCACAAACTCCATGTCCTGCAACGGCAAACCGGCGCGCAGCACCATTCCGTTGCCGTCGCCAGTCTGCGTGTGGGCGCCTGTGCAGGAATAGTAGATGCGGCCATAACCCCCGGTAGCGATAATGGTCACGTGCGCGCGGAAGCGATGCATCGTTCCATCATCGAGCTTGAGTGCAACTACCCCGCGGCAACGACCGTCTTCGTCCATCATGAGGTCGATCGCAAAATATTCGACGAAAAATTCCGCCGCATGCCTTAGCGCTTGGCCGTACAACGTGTGTAGCATTGCATGGCCGGTCCGGTCGGCCGCTGCACAAGTGCGCTGCGCGGTGCCTTTCCCAAAATGCGTAGTCATGCCGCCGAACGGGCGCTGATAGATTTTGCCCTCCTCGGTGCGCGAGAAGGGAACTCCCCAGTGCTCAAGTTCGATCACAGCGGCGGGAGCATTGCGGCAGAGATATTCGATCGCATCCTGATCGCCGAGCCAATCAGACCCCTTCACCGTGTCGTACATGTGCCAGCGCCAGTCGTCTTCGCCCATGTTGCCGAGCGCCGCGGAAATACCTCCCTGCGCGGCCACGGTGTGCGACCGTGTCGGAAACACCTTGGTCACACACGCCGTGCGCAGCCCGGCCTCCGCACAACCGATCACCGCGCGCAGACCGGAGCCGCCGGCACCGACGACGATCACATCATAACTGTGATCCGTGATGGGGTACGCGCGACCGTTGATCGCCGGAGCCGGATTTTTCGCGTGGCCGTTACCCGCCATCTTTCACAGTCCAAAGCTCAGACGCAACGCGGCGAATACCGCCGTGAGACCGATCGCGATCGCAAAGAAAGTGTTCGTAATCAGTAGCGTCATCTTCATCCCGGGGTGCTGCACGTAGTCCTCGATGATCACCTGCATGCCGACGCGCATATGAATCACGATCGATAGGATTGCCGCGAGCAGCAGGATCGTCACCGCGGGTTGCCCGAGCACGGCCGCGACCGCCGCGTGGCTGCGCCCGCTGATCGACACGATCAAGAAAACGAAATAGATAACCAGCGCGACGTTCGCGATCGCCGTGGTGCGTTGAAGCAGGAAGTGCCCGGTACCCGAGTGCGCCGGGCCAAGTCCTCGAACGCGGCCGAGTGGCGTGCGCATGGCTAGCCTCGCAGCATGAGACCGAGCATCCAGATAATGACGGTCAGTGTGACGGACCCAATGAACGTCGCCCAGGCCGCGAATTCGCGTTCCGCCGGCCCAAGGCCACGACCCGTGTCCCAAATCAGATGCCGCACGCCCCCGAGAAGATGGTGCAGCAACGCCCACGTATAGCCGAACAAGATCACGCGGCCGATCCAGGACCCGAAGAAGCCATTGATGGTGTCGAAGTTCCGCGGGCTCGCGGCGGCAAGCAGCCACCAGACAAACAGGAGAGTACCCACATACAGCCCGGCACCTGTGAGCCGATGCACGACAGACATGGCCATCGTCATGGTCAGGCGATAAATCTGCAGATGCGGCGACAGCGGCCGCTCGACTCTGGTCTTGGTGTCGATCATGGCAATCCCGGGCGGGACATGTTGAGTAGCGGAAACCTGATGGTATCGCAACGATTCGCGGACTCGTTCCGCGTCGACACACGCGCCGGGCGAACCTGTGGTATGCCAGCCGCATCCCTTAGCTCCACCCGCCGAATCGAGATGGGTACACGATTCGCAAGACGCAAATTCGTCTTGAATCTCCGCAACGTTGCCGGGCCGCAAACGAGTTGAGCGGATGCAATCAACCGACCGGGCCCGCAGCAATTCGATGTCGAGGAGTACGCAGCGACTTCTGACCTGGTTGTTCGCATGCCTCGCGTTGACCTGTGCGACGGGCGCGTCCTACGCGACCGAGGTCCGCAAGATCGTCACTGGCGGTGAGACGCGCAGCTATCGTCTCTACATCCCTTCCAACCTTCGCACTGCTCCCGTACCGGTTGTCATTGCGCTGCATGGCGCCGTTCAGTCCGCGTCGGAGTTTGAGGCCGACCTCGGCATGAACCGGATAGCCCAGCGCGAACATTTTGCTGTCGTGTATCCGGAGGGAGTCAATCGCGTGTGGGATGATGCTCGCCCACCGATAATGCGCCTTGGCTATCTTGTCCCGCCTGGCGAAGACGTTCCGTTCATTACCGCGATCGTCCGCCGGTTGGTCAGCGAAGGCATTGCCGACCCGAATCGCATCTATCTCGCAGGGCTATCAATGGGTGGCTTCATGGCCGCGCGCATGGCGTGCGAGCGTTCCAACTTGTTTGCCGCGATCGCAATCATGGCGGCGACAATTCCCGAGCAGTATCGCAAAACTTGCACGCCGCGTCGGCCGCTACCGGCGCTGCTCATCCATGGTACCTTCGACCCGATTGTTCCCTGGATCGGCGTTCCGATGGCCGGCGCCGGCATCTTGTCCGCGGCCGACACCGCGCAGTTCTTCGCCGATCTCGCTGGCTGCATGGCCTACGGCGACAGCATACGGCCGGGATTGGACCGATCCAACAAAGTCGAAATCCGGCGCTGGTCGATCTGTCGCGACAACCTGTCGGTCATGCTGTACACGATTCCGGGCGGCGGCCATCTGCCGCCGTCCGCCGACCCCGGCCGTGGCGACACGTTCGTCTCCTGGTTCTTGCAGGAACGCAGCCATTCGATCGACGCCGCGGAGGAGATTTGGAGCTTCTTCCGTCAGTACCGGGCCGGGCCCGGTCAACGCGGAATGAGCGCCCAATAGTCCAGGTCCAGGATCACTTCCGGCTCATATTCTTCTCCCTGTCGCCAGGGAAAATCGTTGCACGGCCGGTCCTTGGTCGCGACGGTACGCAACCGCAACGCACCTACGTCGCGGCGACCCGGGATCGGCTGCCGGTCGATCACTTGCGACCAGGCGAACACGGTATCGCCTGCAAACAGCGGGTTGACGTGCCGTCCGGAATTGATCGCGGCCAAGTGGAAGGCATTAGCGAGACCGTTGAAGCTGAGCGACCGCGCGAGCGAGATAACATGTCCCCCGTAGATCAGCCGCCGCCCGTACCGGCCCGTGCTCTCGCTGTATTGGTTGAAATGGATGCGCGCCGGATTCTGGTACAGCCGCGTCGCGAGTTGATGCTCGGCCTCTTCGACGGTAACCCCGTCGACATGATCAATGCGTGTGCCAACTTCGTAGTCCTCGAGCCGGTGTGGACTGCCCGCAAGGGTCAGATCGTAGTTCTTGATTTCGAGCGCGGGCACTGCGTCGCCCAGAGACTCCGCGTGCAGGAAGGCCGGCAACTTCGGCACAAATGGCTCCGGCACGTCGACTGTCTCGCTCCGCTTGCGCACCATCACCCAGCGCACATAGTCGACGACTTCGGTGCCGTCGTGCCTGAGCCCGGTGGAACGCACATAGACGACGCCAGCCTTGCGATCGGAATTCTCCCGCAAGCCGATCACTTCGGAGACAGCGTGCAGCGTGTCGCCGGGATAGACCGGGGCGAGGAAACGGCCCGCCGCGTAGCCGAGATTGGCAACAGCATTCAGTGAGATGTCCGGAACCGTCTTACCGAAGACGATGTTGAATACGAGCAGATCGTCGACCGGTGAGTGGCGATAGCCGATTGCACGGGCAAATGCCTCGGATGACTGTACCGCCGTGCGGGTGCCGTACAGGGCCCCATAAAGGGCGACGTCTCCGGAGGTCACCGTGCGGGGTGTGGCGTGGCGGATGACCTGACCGACGCGAAAATCCTCGAAGTAACTGCCCGCGCTGTTCGCCATTTCGACCCCTTCCGGCGAAACTAGCCGCCCCGCCTCCGCCTTGCCAAGGTTGGCCGCGGAAAAAGCGCCCAAGCTTTGCCGTATGGAGCGCGGTCGAACAGCGCGCAGCCCTAGCCGCCGACATTAGCCTCGTCAGGCCGCCTTCTTCTTCGGCTGCAACAGCTTGCGATTGATGAGGGACTCGGCGATCTGGATCGCGTTCAACGCCGCGCCCTTGCGCAGGTTGTCCGACACGCACCAGAAGGCAATACCATGCTTCACCGTCTTGTCGTCGCGCAACCGCGACACGTAGGTCGCGTCCTCGCCGACGCACTCGAACGGCGTGACGTAGCCACCGGCCTCACGCTTGTCGACGACAAGTATGCCCGGCGCCTCGCGCAGGAGGTCGCGCGCCTGATCCGCCGATAGCGGCTTCTCGAATTCGACGTTCACCGCCTCGGAATGGCCGATGAACACCGGCACGCGCACGCAGGTCGCCACCAAGTTGATCTTCGGATCAAGGATCTTCTTGGTCTCAGCCGACATCTTCCACTCTTCGCGAGTGTAGCCGTCGTCCATGAACACATCGATATGCGGGATCAGATTGAACGCGATCCGCTTCGGAAACTTTTCCGCCTCCGGTGTCTCGGCCGAGAAAATCGCCCGCGTCTGCGAGAACAGCTCGTCCATCGCTTCCTTGCCCGCGCCCGACACGGACTGATAGGTCGCGACCACCACGCGCTTGATTCTGGCGCGGTCATGCAGCGGCTTCAGCGCCACAACGAGCTGTGCGGTGGAACAATTCGGATTCGCGATGATGTTCTTCTTCTTGAAGCCGTCGACCGCCGCCGCGTTAACCTCGGGGACAACCAGCGGCACATCCGGGTCGTAGCGCCAAGCCGAGGAGTTATCGATCACCACGCAGCCTTTCGCCGCGATCTTCGGCGACCATTCCTTCGAGACGGCGGAACCCGCGGACATCAGGCAGATGTCGGTATCGGTGAAATCATGGTGCTCGAGCGCCTTCACCTTCAGCGTTCGTTCACCATAGGAGACTTCAACGCCGACCGACCGGCGCGACGCGAGCGCGACCACCTCGTCGGCGACGAAGCCCCGCTCGGCGAGAATCTGGAGCATCTCGCGCCCAACGTTGCCGGTCGCGCCGACAACGGCGACCTTGTAACCCATCGTTCACTCTCCGCCGAGAATTAGCGGTTTTCCCACTGCCAGAATACCGGAGCGCAGCGGCTTCTACGCGAGAAGAGGGCCAATCGCAACGCCATCCTGCAGGGAGGGAAAAGGCGTGGCCGTCTTCCAGTTCCTCGCGCCTCTCGGGCGCTCGCGCGCCCACGCCTCACGCTCGACGTTCGAAGGCGGGCCTCCTCGGCCCGGCCGCATCGACGCCATACTGGCTGTCATCGATCACTGGCTCTCGACCACAAATTTCACACTCCAATCTGCCTTCTACTCCACCCGCAATCGGGCCGCAGGGATTGGCGACCGCGTTCTGGAGATATGGAGCCTTCCCGGCTCCACCCTTCTCACGTACGGCGCCGTAGGCATCATGGCGGCGATTCTCGCGAACGATCTGATTAACCGCCCGTCTGCCGCCGTCCCGGCGGTACCCGCCGCCGAGCCGCTCAGGCCGGCGTGGATCGAGATCTCGCGTCCACACGGCGCTTTCGCGCTCAACTCACCTTCACTGGAAGGGCTCGAAGCCCACTACGTCGTGCGCCGTCATCGCTTCGGCGGCGGTCGCAAGGACGAACTCACCTTCGGTGATCCATCGGCGCCCCGCCCATATATACGAGTCGAGGTCTATCGGCCTGGCTCCGAAGGAACGGCAGAGCCCGATGCGCTTGAGGCAGTGGTCGCACTCGCCTCGCGCTCGGCAATCAATGCCGAACTTGAGGAGACCAACCGCAAGCTTCGCACGAAATTCGGCGCGCTGCCGGTCGTGGCGATGACCGTGAAGAACGGAGATAGCCTACGTCGCTGTATCGCGACGGCTTACGCTTGGAACGATCCGCGCCTAGGTCTCGTCGCCTGGTGGTGCAACGATGGGCCCGAACTTGTCGCGCATGGCGAGTTCGCATGCCTACTGGACCGCCTCGCGCTGATGAGCGCCGGTGGCGACGACCGCCTCGCTGAATTCTTCGCGCAGGCGGAACTGCGGCGCGGCTATTGCGGTTCCTACGGGTCCATCGTGAGCCCGACGCCCAAGCATCACGACGATTGGATTCACGCAAAGATCGCACCACGATTGCGCGGCCGCTTGTCCGCACGCTGAGGGGCTCAGCGCTTCAGGAACGGATTTTGCCAGCCGCCCGGCGCAGCCGATTCCGGGAAAGCCTTTTCCAGATAGTCGAGGATGGCTTCCCGTTGCTTGCCCTCCAACTTCGGCATGCCGTGCCGCTCTGTCATGAAGTCTAACGTCCCGTCCCACCGTGCACGGCTCATGCCTTGCTGCGCCACAAGCTTGAAGTTGTGACAGGCGGTGCAGAAGTAAAACGTGTCTTCCCGTCCCGGAAGATCGGGAAATTCCTCCGGCTCCTCCTCACGCGGCTCGAAGGTCTGTTGCTGCGCGGAGCCGATCGCAGGCGCGCAAACGACTAGCTCTGCGCCGATCGAAAGAAGAACCAAGAGATGGGCGGCCTTCGCCGCCCATCCGGGAGTGCCTGTCCGCTTCAAGACTCGGTCAACCGACCAGTACCGCGATGCGATGGAACGGATTTCCCCCATAACCGCTCGGATTCCAGTTCGGGGCAACATGTGGCTGCATCGTGCCCTTGCTGTCGGTTGCCCGCGACCAGATTTCGAAATAGCCGTCCGATGGCAATTTCAAGTTCGCCGTCCACCGCTGCCAGTCGAACTTGTTCTTTGGCTTTTCCAGTTTCGCCGCTTGCCACGATTGACCATAGTCGAGGGAGATGTCGACGCGTTGCACCGAGAGATCGCCCGCCCAGGACGCGCCCCGCAGCGCCACGTCGCGGGTTCCGGCGGCGAGCTTCGTGCCGTTCGCCGGCGCCGTGATGACCGAGCGTACCGGCATCGACTCTAAAATCTTGAAGTTTTTCGGATCGGCTTTTTCTCCCGGCACCATCGGCTTAATGGTGAGCCGGTAGGACGTGCCGGTCATGCCCGGCCCGTCGTGCTCCTTGTCACGGATCACGATTCGGGTCAGCCACTTCTGCGATGCCGATCCAGCCCAACCCGGGAAGATGAGGCGCACCGGCCCGCCGTGAATGTTCGGCAGCGGCTTGCCGTTCATCGCCCAGACGATCATCGACTCGGGCTCCATCGCCTTCGGCATGCGCACGCCGCGCGAAAGCGGCAGTTTGCTGGCATCGCCTGACAGATGCAGGTCCGCTGCATAGTGTGCCGTGTAGATGCCGCTGGGCTTTACGCCTGCCGTTTTCAGAACGTCGGCCAGCCGTACCCCGGTCCATTCGGCACAGCCCGCGCCGCCATTCGTCCACTGATTGCCGCTTGCGCGAGGCGTGAAGAACGACCGGCCGTTGCCGCCACATTCCAGCACCATGCGCAGCGTCTGCGCCTTGTATTTCGACTTGAGCTCGCCAAGCGAAATCTCAAGGGGCTTGTTGACCTCGCCCTCGATCTTGACGGTCCACTTTTCCGGTTCCTTGGCTTCGTCCGGGATCTGTCCGTTGTTGCGGATGTAAAACTTCTCGACCGGCGTCGTGTCGTCGTTCAGCAGGTGCTCCGGTGTTTCGGCGACGAGCGGCTTCTCGCCGATCACAACGAGCCCTTTGTCCTTGCCCGGGAAATCGAGATGGACAGGGCCTTTGGGCGCGGCCGGCGCCGCAGGCTTGTCCTGCGCGAGTGCGGCCGGGACCAGTCCCGCCGGCATGTTCTGGCTGAATGGGATCGCGCCGCCGACCGCCGCCCCGAATGCCGCAAGACCGGCACCGCCGAGAAATCCGCGCCGACTTGGTCCGTCTTTGCGGCCGAAAACAACCGCGTCCGCCCGCTCGGGGTCGTTGCGGTACAATTCTTCGATTGAACGCTCGATCTTGCCAATTCTGCCCGACATGGTTCCCTCCCGATGCCTCCGCGCCGGATGGCGCGGCCCCGTCCGGTTGCGCCGTGACAGGGGTCGAAGAGAAGAAACGGGCAAGGCGGAAGATTTATTCCCTCTAGGTCACGCAAGGAGCCGTCGAAATGCGCGCCTCGATCAATCGCTGATCGATTTCGTCCGGCGCATCGGTTGCGCGAGTCGCGTTTTCGGCAGCTTCCGCAACCTTCTGAAAGCGTTCGGCGGGCATCCCATAGGCGACAAGTTCGTAGCGCAGTCCGCCGACCCGCCAGCTCCGCCGTTCGGTGCCGCCTGGCGCATGCTCCGACCGGGAAGCAGTACTTACCCACAATTCCAGGCGGCACCCGCGGGGTCCGACATAGGTGGCGACGAGCGATTGCGCGCCCGAGGCGGTCCTCACGACGGTGCGCGCGAGTTGCAGGCCGGCCGGTGAGAGATCGGGAATCACCGGATCACCTGCGAACGTCGCCGAAACAAGTTGCGCCTGTGGCGCCTCGGTCCACCGGCCATCCGATCCAAACGGCAACAGACCGGCGAACAGCGCGGCGGCTGCAAGCACAAAAACCGCCGATGCAGCGGCCCCCACCATCGCCCACCGCCGCCGCACATTCGTCCGTGAAGACTCGATCGATGACCCCTCGATCGACGGGACCTCGAAATCCTCGGCAATTTCCGCAACGCCCGCCTTGAGTTTGGTCAGAGTCGCGTACGCGCGCGCAAAATCGCGGTCGCTCCGCACACGCGCCGCCACAGCCGCGTGTTCGGCCGGACTCAACTCGCCGTCGACCAACGCATTGAGCAGAATTTCGTCTGATTTAATGTCAGTTGCCATGGCTTGATTTCAGGGGGCGGAGGCTGCTCGATTCGATGATCTGTAGCAATGCGGATCGCGCCCGTGCGATGCGACTCATAACGGTACCGACGGGAATGCCCAATAGGCTTGCCGTCTCGGCGTAGCTGAAGCCGGCAATGTCGATCAGCCCAATGATCTCGCGGTGCGCCGGGGCGATGGCGGCCAGCCCCTGTTCCACCGTGATCTTCGCGATACAGGCGTCGTCAAAGCGCCAAACATCGAGTGGCGTGGACGGCAATTCACACTTCCGCGGCGACCGTGCTCGAAGCTCATCGAGCGCGGCGTTGCGCACAATGCGAAAGACCCAGGCGCGATAGGCCGGAGCGTCGGTAGGTACGTTGCGTGCGGCAAGTGCCCGCGCCGCCGCCTCCTGCACCAGATCGCGCGCATCATCGGCATTGCCCATCATGGTCCGGGCGAACGCCGCCAAACGAGGCAGTAGAGTCGGCAGATCCTTGTGTGACTTGCGGGACACGGCTCCCCTCGATTCGGTCACCCGGCGCGCGTAGGTTATTAACTATCCGGCACACCGCGGTTGCTGACAATAGGATGCCTTGTTCGATGGGCAGCGTCGCTTTCCCCGGAACCGAATCCCGAATAAGATTGTTCAACAGCATTCGAGGTCATCATGCTCTTTCGGCTGGTCAGTTTCGGCGCCCTTGTTGCGGGTCTTCTCATGATCAGTTTCCCCGCGGACGCTCAAGATCGTCCGCGCACCCGCATAACCATTCAGAAGCGCAGCTACCTCGATGCCGGCACCGTCGTGAAGCCGGGAACGATGCACTACCACGACTATATTTTCGCCGGCCAGCAATCGCGCCTGCCCATCTACGGGCCATATGCGGACGGTGACATCCAGGGCACGCGCTGGCCGCTGCTGCGGATGTTCGAAGGCTATTAGGCCGCGAGACCGTCAAGCTCAGCGACGATCGCCTCGCCCATTTCGCTCGTCCCAACTGTTTTCGCGCCCTCGCTCGCGAGGTCGGCGGTGCGCAAGCCCTTTTCCAGCACACCGGCAATTGCCTGCTCGATCATGTCGGCGGCCTCGGTGAGCCCGAAGCTGTAGCGCAACGCCATGCCGAGCGAGCCGATCATCGCGATCGGATTGGCGATCCCTTTACCCGCGATATCGGGCGCCGAGCCGTGCACCGGTTCATAGAGCGCACGACGCTTCTTCGTCTTCGCGTCGACCTCGCCTAGTGAAGCCGACGGCAGCATGCCGAGCGAACCGGTCAGCATCGCGGCCACGTCCGAGAGCATGTCGCCGAACAAATTGTCGGTGACGATCACATCGAACTGTTTCGGATTGCGCACGAGCTGCATGCCGCCGGCATCGGCGAGCTGATGCTCGAGCTGCACGTCCTTGTACTCGCGCTCATGCACCTGTCCGACTACCTCGTGCCACAGCACGCCGGTCTTCATCACGTTTCTCTTTTCCATCGAAGTGACCTTGTTCCGCCGCTTTCTCGCGAGCTCGAAGGCCACGCGTGCAATCCGCTCAATCTCGTGGGTGTCGTAAACTTGGGTGTCGATCGCGCGCTTCTGTCCGTTGCCGAGATCGGTGATCGTTTTCGGCTCACCGAAATAGACCCCGCCCGTGAGCTCACGGATGATCATGATGTCGAGCCCGTCGACGAGCTCGCGCTTCAGGCTCGATGCGTCGGCGAGCGCCGGATAGCAGATCGCGGGCCGCAGGTTGGCGAACAACGCGAGATCCTTGCGCAGCCGCAGCAGTCCGGCCTCGGGCCGCACGTCATAGGGCACCTTATCCCACTTCGGGCCGCCGACTGCGCCGAATAGCACCGCGTCCGCTGCAAGCGCCTTGTCCATCGCGGCTTCGGAGATCGCTTTGCCGTGCGCCTCGTAGGCGCAACCGCCGACTAAATCTTCTTCGATCGTGAATTTCGCCACACCGTTCTTCTCAAGCCAGGCGATCACGCCCTTCGCTTGCGCCATTACCTCCGGCCCGATGCCGTCTCCCGGCAACAGCAGCAGCCTGTAAGTGGCCATGGCTTACAGCCAAGGGCGCACTTGCGCCGCCTCCCGTTCGAAGCTGTCGATCTTCGCGCCCTTCTCCATCGTGAGCCCGATGTCGTCGAGCCCATTGAGCAGGCAGTGCTTGCGGAACGGATCGATGTCGAACCGGTTCATGCCGCCGTCGGGCCCACGAATTTCCTGTTTCTCAAGGTCGATCGTGAGCGTCGCATTCGCGCCGCGTTCGGCGTCGTCGAACAGCTTCGCCAAGTCCTCCGGACTAACCTTCACCGGTAAAATGCCGTTCTTGAAGCAGTTGTTGTAGAAGATGTCCGCGAACGAAGTGGAAATCACGCAGCGAATGCCGAAGTCGAGCAAGGCCCACGGTGCATGCTCGCGCGAGGAGCCGCACCCGAAATTGTCGCCGGCGACCAGAATCTTCGCCTGCCGGTACGCGGGCTTGTTCAGGACGAAATCGGGGTTCTCCTTGCCGTCGTCCCGGTAGCGCATCTCGGAAAACAAACCCTTGCCGAGACCGGTGCGCTTGATCGTCTTCAAATACTGCTTCGGGATGATCATGTCGGTGTCGACATTGATCATCTTCAGCGGCGCCGCGACGCCGGTAAGCGTCGTGAACTTTTCCATGTGCGAACTCATCCTTGCCGGTGCTTGTTCTAGCGACCAAGAGGACAGAATCAAAGCCCTCGGAAGCGCCCGTACAGGCGCTCCGAGAGCTCGCAGTTCGTCCGTTCGTGGGCGCCGCGCGCCCGACGGCGATCCTAGCGCTTGCGGCGCGCCGGCGCCTCCGCTCCACCACTGGTCGCGCGGAAATATGGCTGGTTTCTGAGCTTCAGGAGCAGCACCGGCCACAGGATAATCGCCGCGCCGATCACGACCGACCAGATGATCGTGTTCTGCGGCAGGCTGCTGCTCGCATAGGCGTAATAGCCGACCGGGTAGAACAGGACGATGCCCGTGATGATGCCCGGCGAGAATTTGCCGCCCGAGATGATCATCGGCAGCAGATGGAAGAAGGTGACGTTGATCACCAGGAACGCCGCATAGGCGAGCGCGAGCATCGGCAATGCAGGCGCTAGCATCGCGGCGATCGCGCCGAGGATCAACAGCACGACCTCGATAGTCGTATAGGCATCCCATTCCATCGGAAGGTTCATCGTCTTCCGCGCCCATCCGTGCCAGCCGAGGATATGTTCCTCGAGGATGTGCAACGCGTACGCACCAACCGCGAGCCAAGCTAGAACGGTGAGTGACATGGCGTTCCCCCAAATGTCAGTCCGAACGCACAGAATCAGACGCGCGGGAAGCTATCACGCCCGATTCGGTGGTACTAGCGCGCTTCCTCGCCCCGTGACTCCTCCGCCGCCGCCTCGATCCGCTCCATATCTTCGTCGGACAGCCCGAAATGGTGGCCGATCTCGTGAACGAGAACGTGCGTAATGATCGCGCCCAGTGACTCGTTGTGCTCCGCCCAGTAGTCGAGCATGGGGCGTCGGTAAAGGTGAACCGAATTTGGCAGACGGCCGGTCTCCGGCGTAGCGCCGCCCTGCGACATGCCGATGCCGGTGAACAGTCCGAGGATGTCGAACGGGCTTTCCAGCTCCATGTCCGCGATCACGTCCTCATCCGGAAAGTCCACGACTAGAATCACCACCCCGTCGCACAGTTTGCGGAAGCTTTCCGGCAGGCCGGCGTAGGCCGCCGCCGCCATCACCTCGAAGTCCTCGAGCGAAGGCGCGATCGAATCGCGCCAGCCGCCCCCGTCTCCGGCTCCGCTCACAGCCCAAAACTCCGCGTCGCCATTTGCGAAATTCTAGAGAACAGGACGCCGGGTCGAAAGGGCAAATGAACGCCCGATGAACGGCGGGATCAGACGATATTCACCACGCTTCAGAAAAACTGGCCGCAATCGACCAACGCGGGCGCGCGCCACGTAACCGCACGACCAAGTGCCGGAACGCGAAGCGCCGGCCCGCGTTTAGAGGAACGAGGAGAAACGCCATGCTCAAACGAATCTTGATACCAGTCGCCGGCGCGTTCGCGCTCGCGATCTACGCCTTCGCCCCGCAACCCGCGTCGGCCGCGAGCTTGGGTAGCGGCGCGGCTGCCGCGCAGGCCGCAGAAGCTGATCTATCGAACGTAGTGGATGTACACAGACGATATTACCGCCGTTACGCATGGGGCGCCCCGTTCGCGGTGGCTCCTTACGCCTACTACGGCGCCTATGGTGGTCCGAGCTGGCACTATCGCTACTTCGGCCCGCACAAGCGCCGTTGCGGCTACACCTACTGGGGCTACACTTGCTGGTGAGCTCAAAAGGTCTGATCGAAACAAGACGGGCGCGCTCGCTGCGCGCCCGTTCTCATTTGTTTGCGCCCAATCGAAGTCAGACCCGCGGCCACTCGCGCACGTCGACGAAATGTCCGGCGATCGCCGCTGCCGCCGCCATTGCCGGCGACACAAGATGGGTGCGCCCCTTGTAGCCCTGCCGTCCTTCGAAATTGCGGTTCGAGGTAGACGCGCAGCGCTCCCCCGGCGCGAGCTTGTCCGGATTCATCGCGAGGCACATGGAGCAGCCTGGCTCGCGCCAGTCGAAGCCCGCCGCCTTGAAGATCTTGTCAAGGCCTTCGGCTTCCGCCTGCTGCTTCACAAGACCCGACCCGGGCACGATCATCGCATTCACCCTCGCGTCCACCTTGTGGCCGTTCACGATCTTGGCCACTACGCGCAGATCTTCGATGCGCGCATTCGTGCACGAGCCGATGAATACGCGGTCGAGCTTGATGTCGGTGATCTTCTCGCCGCCCCTCAACCCCATATATTCGAGTGAGCGTTCCGCCGCGGCGCGCTTGTTCTCGTTCGTGATCTCCGACGGTACCGGTACACGGCCCGTCACCGACACCACCTGTTCGGGACTCGTACCCCAACTCACGATCGGCGGCAGCTTGGCGCCGTCGAGCTTCACTTCCGCGTCGAAGACGGCGCCGTCATCGCTTCGCAACGTCTCCCAGTAGCGCATCGCCTGATCCCAGGCAGCGCCCTTCGGCGCCTTCGGCCGATCTTTCAGATAGGCGAATGCTTTTTCGTCAGGCGCCACCATACCGGCGCGTGCGCCGCCCTCGATCGACATGTTGCAGACGGTCATGCGCCCTTCCATCGAGAGCGCGCGGATCGCATCGCCCGCATACTCGATCACGTGGCCCGTACCGCCGGCCGTGCCGATCTCGCCGATGATGGAAAGGATGATGTCCTTCGCGCCCACGCCGTCCGGCAGCTTGCCGTCCACCGTGACGCGCATGTTCTTCGCTTTCTTCTGGATCAGCGTCTGCGTCGCGAGCACGTGCTCGACTTCCGAGGTGCCGATGCCGTGCGCGAGTGCGCCGAACGCGCCGTGCGTCGATGTGTGGCTGTCGCCGCACACGATGGTCGTGCCCGGTAGCGTGAACCCCTGTTCCGGGCCGATCACGTGAACGATCCCCTGCCGACGATCGTGCTCGTTGAAATATTCGATGCCGAAGTCGCGCGCGTTCTCCGCGAGCGTCGCGATCTGCGCCGCGGATTCCGGATCGGGATTGGGCTTCGAGCGGTCCGACGTCGGCACGTTGTGGTCTACGACCGCGAGCGTCTTCCCCGGCGCACGCACTTTGCGGCCGGCAAGACGCAGCCCTTCAAAGGCTTGCGGGCTCGTCACTTCATGGACGAGATGCCGGTCGACATAGATGAGGCACGTGCCGTCCGGCTGCTGATCGACCAAATGGTCGTCCCAGATCTTGTCGTACAGCGTGCGTGGTTTTGCCATGGTGGCGGTTCGCTCTTCTTGACGACTATCTAGTGGTTGCCGGCCCGCGAGAAAAGTGGGGAAGCAACTCGCTAGGCGGCATCCCGCCAAATCTTGGCCAGTTCAGTGCTGGTGCACATGATTGCGTCGCCCATGAAGCGCATGCTCGCCAGCGCCCGCTCAGCCGCCTCCGGCTGTCCGCCGCCGCATGCATCCGACGCCACGATCGGGATAAATCCGAGATCGGCGGCTTGGCGGACCGTCGGCTCGATGCCGATTTCTGTGGCAACGCCGCAGATCACGAAGCTCGTCAGCCCGCAATCGCGCAACGCGATGCCAAGCGGCGTGCCCTCGAACGCGGACATCGTGATTTTGTCGAAGATCGCCTCGTCGGCGCGGACATCGAGCTCGGGTGCAAGCGCGAAGCCATCGCTGTCCCGTAGAAACCAGGGGTGCACATCCTCGACAGACTTCTTCTGCCAAACCGTCATTTGACGAAGCTGAAACGCGCCTGATAACCGCTTCGGCAACGACATGTGCCGCATGAAGAAAACGCGCACGCCCGCGGCCCGGGCGGCCGCCAGCAATTCCAGCACGCGTGCCAGTACGACATCCCCGTGTCCGAGCTGGCGCAGAATCCCGACCTGCATGTCGTACACGATGAGCGCGGTCGAATTCGGGTGAGCCGCTTCAGCCAGCGTCTCCGGGATATCGATACCGTAGGCCCGCTTCATGAGCCGCACTCCGAGACCGGCTCACGAGTGCCGATCGCTCACTTGCTTTCGGCTTCGGCGCCTTCGATCGTCTCGGCAACTTCGCCCATCTCGGCGGTGAAATCCTGCTTCTCGGAGATGCGCGCCTTCTTCCCGCGACGCGCGCGCAGATAATAGAGCTTCGCGCGGCGCACCTTTCCGCGGCGCAGGACTTCGATCGAGTCGATCATCGGCGAGTAGAGGGGAAACACGCGCTCGACGCCCTCGCCGTAGGAAATCTTGCGTACGGTGAAGCTCTCGTTGAGCCCCGCACCGGTACGGCCGATGCAAACGCCCTCGTAGGCCTGGACGCGCGTGCGGTCGCCTTCCACCACCTTGACGTTGACTTGCAACGTGTCGCCCGGCGCAAAGTCCGGAATCTTCTTGTTCTGCGTGACCCGTGCGATCTCTTCGCGTTCGATCGTTTCGATGATGTTCATGGCAACCTCCGCGCCCAAACCGCGCGTCGCGGCTCAACTTTCCATACGGGATTGGCGCCGCCTATACGACATGCCGAAACACTTGTCATTCGCTTTCGAGCGGCCCACCCTTGCGACGCGCCCAAAGGTCGGGCCGTCGCTCCTTCGTCAGCCGTTCGGCTTCGGAACGCCGCCAAGCCTTAACCTTTGCGTGGTCGCCGGACAAAAGCACATCCGGGATCGGCCGGCCTTCGAATGTCTGCGGCCGCGTGAACTGCGGGTATTCGAGCAACCCGCCCTCGAAGCTTTCCTCCGCGCCCGATGCTGTCTTCCCCATCACTCCGGGCAACAGGCGGACGCACGCGTCGATCAGCGCCTGCGCCGCGATCTCGCCTCCCGAGAGCACGTAGTCGCCGATCGAAACCTCCTCGAGCGATCGCGCCTCGATCACCCGCTGATCCACTCCTTCGAAGCGGCCGCACACGAGCACGACCCCAGGCCCTGCGGCGAGCTCGTGCACAAGCATCTGGCTGAGCGGCCTCCCACGCGCCGACAGCAAAATCCTCGGGCGCGGATCGCCGGCCTGCGCCGCTGCGTCGATCGCTCGGGCGAGCACGTCCGCGCGCATCACCATGCCTGGTCCGCCACCCGCCGGCGTATCGTCGACGGAGCGGTGCCTGTCCGTCGCGTGATCGCGGATGTTGATCGCCTCGCACGACCAGATGCCCTCGGCGAGCGCGCGGCCCGCGAGACTCGCGCCGAGCGCTCCCGGGAACAGCTCCGGGAACAGCGTGAGCACGGTCGCGCGCCAGCTCATTGCCTTACCCGAGTGCGCCTTCTGGCGGATCGACGACGATACGCTCGCCTTCCACGTCCACGGTCGGCACGAATTGCTCGACGAACGGGACCATGAAGGTCGTGCCTCCACTGACCGGTCGGATCTCCAGCAAGTCGCCGGCGCCGAAATTTTGGATCGCGGCAACCGTACCGAGCGGCGCGCCGTCCTTCGTCTCGACGCGCAACCCCACGAGATCAGCCTGATAGAAGGTGTTCGCGTCTTTCTGTTTCGGCAGTCGCTCCCGTGGCACGAACAACTCGATATCGGTCAGCCGTTCGGCCGCGTTACGGTCCGACACACCGTCGAAGCGCGCAATCAGACGGCCGTTCGTTTCGCGCAGGTCGACAATCCTGAACTCGCGCGCGCCGCTCTCGTCTTCCAGCGGCCCGAGCTTCTTCACCGCGCGTGGGTCGTCGGCATCGACAAAGAGCCTTACCTCGCCGCGAATGCCGTGAGCGGCGCCGATCTTCGCGACGCGAATGCGCTTCGGCGCGGCCAAGATCGCGCTCAGCTCGCCGCGGCTTCGCCCGACGGCGCTTCGGGAGCGGCAGCCGGAGCCGCAGGGGCAGCGGGCGCGGCGACAGGTGCTGCCGCGGCGGCCTCGGCCTGTTTCTTCCGCTCCTCGCGCGGGATTGCACGCTCGGGATTGTTGCGCGGCGCGCGCTTGCGGATTCCGGCAGCATCGAGGAAACGCAGCACTCGGTCACTCGGCTGTGCGCCCTTGGAGAGCCAGTGCTTCACGCGCTCCGCATCGAACTTCACGCGCTCCTTCGAATCCTTCGGCAGCATCGGGTTGTACGTGCCGAGGTTCTCAATGAAACGGCCGTCACGCGGATAGCGCGAGTCGGCGACGACGATGCGGAACTGTGGGCGCTTCTTGGCGCCCACGCGGGCAAGACGGATTTTCAGCGACATTCTGTTTTCCTTTCGTTGAGCTATTTCTTCTTTCCAAGATTCTGCGGCAACCCGAGTGGCGCGCCGCCAAGGCCGGGGAGCTTGCCGCCGAGGCCCGGCAGCGGCCCTGCTGCGCCGGGAAGGTTGGACAAGCCGCCGGGCGGAATTCCACCGGGCATTTTCTCCGCGAGCTGCCTCAGCATTTCCGGGCTCGGCTGCTGCCCGCCGCTCATACCGAGCATCTGGCCGAGGCCCGCAAGCGGCCCGCGCTTCGCGCCGCCCATCGCTTTCATCACGTCGGCCATCTGCCGATGCATCTTCAGGAGCCGGTTGATCTCCTGCACCTCGGTGCCGGAGCCTGCGGCGATACGCTTCTTGCGCGATGCCTTCAGGATATCGGGATTGCGCCGCTCCTTCGGCGTCATCGAATCGATGATTGCCTTCTGGCGCTTGAGCAGTTTCTCGTCGAGATTGGCCGACGCGATCTGGTCTTTCATCTTGGCGACGCCCGGCAGCATGCCGAGCATGCCGCCGATGCCGCCGATCTTTTCCATCTGCAAGAGCTGCTCGCGCAGGTCCGAGAGATCGAACGCGCCCCTGCGCATCTTCTCGGCGACCGCACGCGCCTTCTCGGCATCAATCGTCTCCGCCGCCTTCTCCACGAGCGCGATGATGTCGCCCATGCCGAGAATGCGGCCCGCGATGCGCCCCGGGTCGAAATCCTCGAGCGCGTCGAGCTTCTCGCCCGTGCCGATCAGCTTGATCGGCTTCCCAGTGACCGCACGCATCGAGAGGGCAGCACCGCCGCGCCCGTCGCCATCGACACGCGTGAGCACGATGCCGGTCAGCGACAGCCGCTCATCGAAGGCGCGCGCGGTAGCCACCGCATCCTGGCCGGTGAGCGAATCGGCTACGAGCAGAATTTCATGCGGCCGCGTGGCGCTCTTCATCTCGGAGAGTTCCGCCATGAGCGCTTCGTCGATCGTCGTGCGGCCAGCGGAATCGAGGAGCACCACGTCGTACCCGCCGAGCTCACCCGCCTGCATGGCGCGCTTCGCGATCTGCCCAGCGCTGTGGCCCTCCACGGTCGGCAGCACATCGACGTCGATCTGCTTGCCAAGGACGGCGAGTTGCTCCATCGCGGCCGGCCGCCGCGTGTCGAGCGAGGCCATCAACACCTTGCGTTTCAAGCGCTCGGAGACCCGCCGCGCGATCTTCGCGGTTGTCGTGGTCTTACCCGAGCCCTGCAAGCCGACCATCAGGATCGCAACCGGCGCCGGCGCGTTGAGATCGAGCGTCTGCGCGTCGGAACCGAGCATCGCCACAAGCTCATCGTGGACGATCTTCACAACCATCTGGCCCGGCGTGACCGAGCGGATGACTTCGACACCGACCGCGCGTTCGCGCACGCGCTCGATGAAGCTGCGTGCGACCTCAAGCGCGACGTCGGCTTCGAGCAGTGCCTTGCGCACCTCGCGCATCGCTTCGGCAACATCGCCTTCCGTCAGCGCACCGCGCTTTGTCAGGCGCTCGAGAATCTCGCCGAGTCGGCTCGTCAGGTTGTCGAACATCTTTTCCTTTTGTCCTCGTCCTGAGGAGCGTACGAAGTACGCGTCGCGAAGGACGAGGGCACAATTGCTCCTCGATATTCGCTCCATCCTTCGAGTCGCCCGGTTTCGCCGGGCTCCTCAGGATGAGGAGTTGCAACGCCGAACGCGCCCGAGGGCGCAACGCGCTGTCGGGCGGTGACCTCCGGGCTCTTGGAAGCGTTTGCCGCTTGGCCCGGTCGGCCGCGAGGAAATCTCGTCGGTCGTAAGCGCGCGACGACTACGCCCCGCGGTTGTGCGAGTCAAGAAAGCCGGGCCTGTTCATGGACTGGTCACAAATTGCCTGGAACATGGCTCTATTCGTCCTACATAGCTGCCATGAAGCTCTCGCGCCGCCGCTTGTTAAGCATCCTGCCCGCCACCGGCCTCCTGCTTGGCGGAGGCGCCTACGTCCACGCAAGCCAGTCGCCGCTTTACGAAGGACCGCTCAGCGACCACTTCGACGGCCTGCGCTTCTTCGACCCGAAGCTGCATCCGCAGCGCGGCCTGCTCGACTTCTGGCGCTGGCAACTCACCCGCAACCAGGGCTATTGGCCCGAGCAGGCACCGAGCTCATTCGCGGACAAGCCGCCGCGCCGCGTCGACGGCTCGACCATTCGCGTCTCCTTTGTTGGTCATGCCTCCGTCCTGTTACAGGCCGGCGGCCTCAACATCCTGATCGATCCCGTCTGGTCGGAACGTGCGTCGCCTTTCAGCTTCGTCGGTCCACGGCGCGTGAATGCGCCTGGTATCACGTTCGATGATCTGCCTCCAATCGACGCTGCGCTCGTCTCGCACGGCCATTACGACCATCTCGACACGGCAACGCTCTCCGCGCTTGCAACGCCACACCGGACACGCGTGATCGCGCCGCTCGGCAACGACCTCGCGATCCGCAGCGCCGATCCTTCGGTTTCGGTCGAAACCTTCGACTGGGGCGGCGAGGTCTCCCTCTCCCGCGACGTGAGGGTGACGCTTTCACCGATGCGGCACTGGTCCGCGCGCGGCGTGACCGACCGCAACAAGTCGCTATGGGCGTCATTTGTGATCGAGACGCCCTCGGGCCGCATCTATCACGTCGGCGATTCCGCTTACGGCGACGGCTTCTATTTCCGCGCCGCGCGCGAGCAGCTCGGTCCGTTCAAGCTTGCGATCCTGCCGATCGGCGCCTACGAGCCGCGCTGGTTCATGCAGGAGTACCATATGAACCCCGCTGAGGCCGTGCAGGCATTCCGCGACAGCGGCGCCGAATACGCGCTCGCCCATCATTACGGCACGTTCCAGATGGCCGACGACGGCTATGAAACGCCCGCGTTCGCGCTCGACGCGGCACTCAAGACCGCGGGCATCCCCGCCGAGCGCTTCCGCAAGCTGAAACCGGGAGAGGTCTGGGACCTCTGATTTCGGCCCCTCGCCGCGTCGATTCGCAAAACGCGGCTCCTTCGCCATATAAGATGCCCATGAGTGCGCTCGAAAATCGCCCCTTCGTGAAGATGAACGGACTCGGCAATGAGATTCTCGTGCTCGACTTGCGCAAGGATCCGGTGCTGGTGAAACCCGAGGAAGCGCGCGCTCTCGCCCGGCCCGGCGCCGTGCCATTCGACCAGATCATGGCGCTCTATCCGCCGAAGACGCCGGGCACCGAGGCATTCGTCCGCATCTTCAATTCCGACGGCTCGGAGGTCGCCGCCTGCGGCAACGGCATGCGCTGCATCGCATCGCTCATCGCGCGCGAGAACAGCAAGCAGGTCGTCAATTTCGAGACCAAGGCCGGGTTCTCCTCATGCCGGATCGACGAGAAGCCCCACGTCGTCACCGTCGACATGGGCAAGCCGCGCTTCGATTGGCAGGAAATTCCGCTCGCCGAGGAGTTTCGCGACACGCGCCACATCGAGTTGCAGGTCGGACCGATCGACAAGCCCGTGCTGCATTCGCCGTCGGCCGTGAACGTCGGCAATCCGCACGCAATCTTCTGGGTCGACGACGTGAACGCCTATGATCTCGCCCGCTTTGGCCCACTCCTGGAAAATCATCCGATCTTCCCCGAGCGCGCGAACATCTCCGTCTGCGAGATCCGCGCGCGCGATCACCTCGTCGTCCGCACCTGGGAGCGCGGGGCGGGGCTGACGCGCGCCTGCGGTTCCGCCGCTTGCGCCGCCGCAGTGGCGGCGGCGCGGCTGAAACGGGCCGACCGCAAGGTACGCGTGACGCTGCCCGGCGGCGACCTGTTCGTAGAATGGCGTGAGCGCGACGATCACATCCTGATGACCGGTCCGGTCGAGCTCGAGTTCCAGGGCACGCTCGACGCGTCCATGCTTGCCGCGACCGCCGCCTGAGGAGCCGCGCGTGACCATCGACGTCGTCACCTTCGGCTGCCGACTGAATATCTCCGAATCCGAGACGATCCGCCGACACGCCGAAGCCGCCGAGCTCGACAACGCGATCATCGTCAATACCTGCGCCGTCACGGGCGAGGCCGTATGTCAGGCGCGCCAGACCATTCGCCGCCTGAAGCGCGAGCGGCCCTACGCACGCATCATCGTGACCGGCTGCGCGGCCCAGACCGAGCCGGAAACCTTCGCGGACATGAAGGAGGTCGACCGCGTGCTCGGCAACCGCAGCAAGCTTGCGGCCGAAACGTGGATCTCAGTGAGGAGCGCGCTCGATTCCGGAATCGGCGCCGAGGTCAAAGTCACGATCGATGACCTCGACTCCATCCGCAACACCGCCTCACATTTGCTCGACGGCTTCGACGGCCACGTCCGCGCGTTCGTGCAGGTGCAGAACGGCTGCGACCACCGCTGCACCTTCTGCGTCATTCCCTATGGCCGCGGCCCATCACGCTCGGTGCCACCCGACGAAATCGTGAACCAGGTTCGGCGACTCGTCGACCGCGGCCATCGAGAGGTCGTGCTCACCGGCGTCGATCTCACCGCCTGGGGCCTCGATCTTCCCGCGAGGCCCCGCCTCGGTACGCTCGCAAGAGCAATCCTACGCAACGTTCCAGAACTGCGGCGCCTTCGCATTTCCTCGCTCGATCCGGTGGAAGTCGATGCCGAGCTGATGCATGCGCTGGCTGGAGAAGAACGCCTGATGCCGCACCTGCACCTTTCCCTGCAGTCTGGCGACGACTTGATTCTCAAGCGCATGAAACGACGCCACTCGCGCGCCGACGCGATCTCGTTCTGCGCCAAGGTGCGACAACACCGGCCCGACATCGTATTCGGCGCGGACCTGATCGCAGGTTTTCCGACTGAAACAGACACGCAGTTCCGCAACACGCTAACGCTCGCCGACGATTGTGGTGTTTCGTTCCTCCACGTCTTCCCCTTCTCCGCACGCAACGGCACGCCAGCCGCACGCATGCCGATGCTGCCCCGCCCCCTTGTGAAAGAGCGGGCGCGCAAACTGCGCGAAAAGGGCGATACCGCGATTCGCCGGCATTTTGCCGCAGAGATCGGCCGCCGCCGCAGCGTACTCGCGGAAGGCACAGGCGATGAGGGTCACAGTGAACACTTCACTCGCGTGCTGCTGGCCCGGCCAGTTTCGCGCGGCACAATCGTCGATGTCACCATTTCCGGCCATGATGGCCGCCGCCTGCTCGCTGCATGAAGGAGAAACCCGGCTTCTGGCGTCGCATCACGAGCGGGCTTTCCCGCAGCGCGTCGAGGCTGGGCGACGGGATTGCATACCTCTCACGCCGCAAGCTTGACGCCGCGACACTCGAAGCGCTCGAAGATCTTCTGATTGAGTCCGATCTCGGCCTCGATACCTCGGCGAAGATTGTCGACGCGATCAGGAGCACACGCCTCGACCGCGAAGTTTCAGCGGACGAGATCAAAGGACTGCTCGCCGCCGAGATCGAACGGGTATTGACCCCGATCGCAAAGCCTCTCGAGATTGATCCCGCGCGCAAGCCGTTCGTGATCCTTGTCGCCGGCGTCAATGGCTCCGGCAAGACCACGACGATCGGCAAGCTCGCCGCGAGCCTTCGGACGGAAGGCCAGAAAATCGTCCTCGCCGCCGCCGACACGTTTCGCGCGGCCGCAATCGAACAGTTGCAAAAGTGGGGCGAGCGCGCGGGCGCGAGCGTGATCGCTCGTGAACAGGGCGCCGATCCGGCCGGCGTCACCTTCGAGGCGATCGAGCGTGCCCGCGCCGATGGCGCCGACGTCGTTTTGGTCGATACCGCCGGCCGCCTGCAGAACAAGGCCGCGCTCATGGCGGAACTCCAAAAGATCCTCCGCGTCGTAAAGAAGCTCGACCCAACCGCGCCGCATGCGGTCTTGCTCGTCCTCGACGCAACAATCGGTCAGAATGCGATCAGTCAGGTCGATGCCTTCGCCAAGACCGCCGGCGTCACGGGTCTCGTGATGACCAAGCTTGACGGCACGGCGAAGGGCGGCATCCTCGTTGCCATCAGCGCACGCTTCGGCCTGCCGGTGCACTTCATCGGCGTCGGCGAAGGAATTGACGATCTTTCCCCGTTTGCGCCGCGAGACTTCGCCCGGGCGCTGGTAGGCCTTGGGACTTCTCCTTGAATAGGACGCCCCAACGGAGCATCAACGCGTCATGTCGAATCCAACAGCCGCAAAACCCGCCGAACTCAACCCGCTTCTCAAGCTCGCGCTCGATGTGGGGCCGTTGCTCCTGTTCTTCTTCGTCAACACCCGATGGGGTATATTCACGGCGACGGCTGCCTTCATGGTGGCAACGCTGATCTCAATCGCCGTCACCTATGCGTTGACGCGGCGCGTACCGATGATGCCGCTCGTGTCCGCAATCGTGGTCATGGTGTTCGGCGGTCTCACGCTCTACCTGCAGGACGAGACCTTCATCAAGTTGAAGCCCACGATTATCTATGCGTCGTTCGCCGCTTTGCTGCTCGGCGGCCTGCTCGTCGGGCGCTCGCTGCTCGCACTCGTGCTCGACAGCGTGTTTCAGCTAACGGACCAAGGATGGAAGACGCTGACGCTGCGGTGGGGGCTGTTCTTCGCAGCGATGGCGATTCTGAACGAGATCGTCTGGCGCTCGGTTTCGACCGACACCTGGGTCGCGTTCAAGACCTTCGGCTTCCTGCCGTTAACAATTCTGTTCGCTCTGGCACAGACGCCGCTCATTGTGCGGTATTCCGTCGACAAGAAGAGCGCCTGATCATCACCCGCCAAGCGCCTTTTCGATTTCGGTTTGAACGCGCTTGAACGTTGCCTCGTCGGCGATCGGGCCGATCTGCTTGTAGGCGATCCTTCCGTCGCGACCGACGAGGAACGTTTCGGGCACGCCGTAAACGCCCCATTCGATCGCCGCGCGGCCGCCTGCGTCGACGCCAACCGCGGAATACGGATTGCCGAAGCGCTCAAGAAATCGCAGAGCGTTTGTCGCCTGGTCCTTGTAGTTAATACCGACAAGCATGATGCGGCGATCGCCGGATAGCCTGGTAAGAAACGGATGCTCGTCGCGGCACGGTGCGCACCATGACGCCCACACGTTCACGAGCGTTACACGTCCCACAAACGCCCCCGGATTAAGGCCCGGCACCGGCGCACCGTCACGCATGAGCCCCTCGAGCGGCGGTAGACTCAGCGCAGGCGCCGGCTTGCCAATCAGCGCCGATGGCAGCCGGGACGCGTCGCCAGCACCGAGGCGAAACCAGAACAGAGCCAGCAGGGCAATAAAAATCGCAAGCGGCAGGACGACGAGCGACCACCGCCGCATCGCCGCCAGTCGAATCCTGCTCAATGCGTGTCCTCGATCCTGGCCGCGTGCGAGCGGCGGGTGATGCCTTGCCCTTCAAGCGCCGCAAGCGCGCGCCGCTGGGCACGATGGTCCGCAACGACCCAGAGGACCAGCCCCATCACGATGATGGCAGCGACGCCATAGGCCGCGGCAATGAAAGCCGCATGCGCACCCATGTCACCGCGCCTCAGCACTCGCGAGAAGTCGCAACGTACGTATCCTCCGCCGCAAAATCTCGTTGCGCATGGCGGCAACCAGCAAGGCCAGGAATAGTGCGCCAAACCCGGCGGCGGTGATCAGTAGCGGCGTAAGAATTGCCGGGTGAATCGTTGGTCCGCCCAGGCGAAACACCGATGCCGGCTGGTGCAGCGTGTTCCACCAATCGACGGAGAATTTGACAATTGGCACGTTGATGAAGCCGACGAGCGTAAGGATCGCCACCGCACGTCCCGCCTGGCCAGGCTCGTCGATCGCCCGCCACAGGGCGAGAATTCCGAGATAAATCAGGAACAGTACGAGTACCGACGTCAGCCGCGCGTCCCACACCCAGTAGGCGCCCCACATCGGTCGGCCCCACAACGCCCCCGTGAGGAGCGTCATCAGACAGAACGCCGCACCGATCGGCGCCGCCGACTTCGCCGCAACGTCTGCGAGCGGATGCCGCCACACGAGCGTGCCCAGTGCCGAAATCGCCATCAGCGTATAGATGCCGATTGCGAGCCACGCGGACGGCACGTGGATGTACATGATCCGCATCGTCTCGCCCTGTTGGTAGTCGGCGGGCGCACGGAAACCCAGCACAAACCCGAGCGCAAGCAACACAGCGGCCGCAAGCGCTAAAGCGGGCACCAACCAGCGCGCGAGCGCCGTGAAACGATGCGGATTGGCTAACTCGTAGAACGTCATGGTGCGGGTTCTAGTCCTGCTGCATCGGCCCGGCAACGAGGTGTGCTGCTCAGTCGCGGATCTGGCGCAACACCGCGGCGGCCGCCACCGGCCCAAGGACAAGAAACGCAAGTGACGTCGCCGCGATCAGCTTGAACGGCGTCCCGAATGGCAACGTTCCGCCCACGGCCGCGTTGGTGGCCGCTGCGCCAAAGATCAAGATCGGTACCGCAAACGGTAGCACCAGTACCGCGACGAGGAGCCCGCCGCGTGGCAGTGCAACGGCAAGCGCAGCGCCAACAAGGCCGAGAAACGTGAGCGCCGGCGTGCCGACAAGAAGTGTGAGCGTCACCGCGCCAAGTGCTTTCGCGTCGAGGCCGAGCAACAAGCCGAGCAACGGCGCCGCGACGACAAGCGGCAGTCCGGTGGCCACCCAGTGCGCCGCCGCCTTCGTAGCCGCGATCATCTCGAGCGGCTGCGGCGCAAGTAGAAGGAGATCGAGACTGCCGTCGTCATGGTCAGCCGAGAAAACCCGGTCGAGCCCGAGAAGGCTCGCGAGCAAAGCACCGATCCAGAGGACCGCCGGGCCGATGCGGCCAAGCAACGGGAGATCGGGGCCGACCGCGAACGGCACAACTGTGACGATCGCCAGGAAGAACACGACCCCGGTTCCGGCCCCCCCGCCGACGCGAAAGGCGATCGTGAGATCGCGTACGAAGATCGCCCGAAGCGCGTGTGTCATGCGCCGCCTCCAGACGCGAGGCGAATTTCTTGTGCGCGCAGATGCGGCAGCAGAGTGTGGGTCGCCGCGACCAGGAGGCCCCCGTTTGCAAGATGCGTGGCGGTGAGTGCCGCAAATATCTCCTGTCCTTCGTTGTCGAGACCGGTGGTCGGCTCATCGAGAAGCCACAATGGACGCGATGCAACGAGCAGCCGCGCTAACGCGAGCCGTCGCCGCTGACCGGCCGAAAGCATCCGTGCGGGAAAACTCGCGAGCGGCGCGAGACCGAATCGCGCGAGCCCGCCCGCAACCGCATCTCCCGCGCCACCGAGCAAATCGCAAACAAAGTAGAGGTTCTCCTCGGCGCTGAGGGATCCTTTCACGGCGTCAAGATGGCCGACGAAATGCGCGGCAATACCGACTTCACGATCGGCATCGATGCCGTCGAATGCAACCCGCCCCGCGGCCGGACGCAGCAACCCTGCGATCATCCGCAACAGGGACGTCTTGCCTGCGCCGTTCGGCCCGGTCACGAGCAGCGCCTCGCCAGCCGCCACCTGAAAGCTCAACCCTTGGAACAGCCGACGGCCGCCCCGGATGCACGCAAGTTCCTGCGCGAGAAGCCGCATCAAGACCTCGCCCCGGCTGCTTGCGCGTCCGGGCGCAGGAAAGCGAGCGCCGTCAGCCATTTGATCGGAACGCCCGGCATTGAACGCACATCTGCCCCCGAAATCCGCCGCCGTGACCGCGGTTTTGATTCCCTCTATAAATCCGCATTCGCATACCGCGTCGGCTGAGTCGCCTGCCCGACGCGGGCTAAGTCATTCTGCGACCTTTGGGATTTACGACAGTGACCGCCCTCGACAGCTTCAAGTCGCGCAAGACCCTGCAAGTCGGATCCAAGAGCTACCAATACTACAGCCTGAAGACAGCCGAAGAGCGCGGCCTCAAGGGCGCAGGGAAACTTCCCTTTTCCCTCAAGGTATTACTGGAAAACCTGATCCGTCACGAGGACGGCCGAACGGTCAAGAAGCAGGATATCAAGGCCGTCGTCGACTGGCTGAATCGGCGAAGAAGCGACCGCGAGATCGCCTTTCGCCCGGCGCGCGTGCTGATGCAGGACTTCACGGGTGTGCCCGCCGTGGTCGACCTCGCGGCCCTGCGCGACGCGATGAAGACGCTGGGCGGCGACCCCAACAAGATCAATCCATTGGTGCCGGTCGATCTGGTCATCGACCACTCGGTGATCGTCGACTATTTCGGCGCCGGCAGCGCCTTCAAGCGCAACGTCGACATGGAATACAAGCGGAATGGCGAGCGCTACCGCTTCCTCAAGTGGGGCCAGGCGGCCTTCGACAATTTTCGGGTGGTGCCGCCGGGGACCGGAATCTGCCACCAAGTGAACCTCGAGTACCTCTCGCGTACGGTCTGGACCAAGAGCGAGAAGACGAAGAGCGGTGCCGTCGAGTTCGCCTTCCCCGACACACTCGTCGGCACCGACAGCCACACCACCATGGTGAATGGGCTTTCCGTGCTCGGCTGGGGTGTCGGCGGCATCGAGGCCGAGGCCGCAATGCTCGGTCAGCCGATCTCGATGCTCATTCCCGAGGTCGTCGGCTTCCGTCTCACCGGCAAGCTGCGCGAAGGCGTGACCGCGACGGATCTGGTCCTCACCGTGACGGAAATGCTGCGCAAGCACGGTGTCGTTGGCAAGTTCGTCGAGTTCTTCGGCGCCGGCGTGGGTTCGCTCTCCCTCGAAGACCGCGCGACCATCGGTAACATGGCGCCGGAGTACGGTGCGACGTGCGGATTCTTCCCGATCGACGATGAGACCTTGCGGTACCTGACCGACACCGGTCGGCCATCCGACCAGGTCGCGCTGGTTGCCGCCTACGCCAAGGCGCAAGGGCTGTTCCGCACCGCTGCCACGCCGGACCCCACATTCACCGACACGCTCTCGCTCGACTTGAAAGACGTTGAGCCGTCGCTCGCCGGCCCCAAGCGTCCGCAGGATCGCGTGCCGCTTTCGGGGGTGAAGGCGGGATTCGCCGATGCGCTCGACAAAGAGTTCCGCAAGAGCGCGGAGCTCACCCGCCGCTTCGACGTGAAAGGCAAGAAGTACGACCTCGGCCATGGCGACGTCGTGATCGCGGCCATCACATCCTGCACCAACACTTCGAATCCGAACGTGATGATCGCCGCCGGACTGCTTGCGCGCAAAGCGCGGCAGAAGGGCCTCAAGGTGAAGCCCTGGGTGAAGACGTCACTCGCACCTGGCTCCCAGGTGGTGGCCGAATATCTCAAGAAGGCGGGCCTTCAGAAGGACCTCGACGCGCTTGGCTTCAATCTCGTCGGCTTCGGCTGCACGACCTGCATCGGCAATTCAGGCCCGCTTCCCGACGCGATCTCGAAGACGGTGCAAGGCAACGACCTTGTTGCCGCCGCCGTGCTGTCCGGCAATCGCAATTTCGAAGGCCGCGTCAACGCGGACGTACGCGCGAACTACCTCGCATCGCCTCCGCTAGTCGTCGCCTACGCGCTTGCTGGCTCCATGCAAATCGACCTTGCAAACGAGCCGATCGGCAAGAGCGCCAACGGCCGCAAGGTCTTCCTCAAGGACATCTGGCCGAGTTCGAAGGAGATCGCGACGTTCGTCAGACGATCCCTTTCAAAGAAGCTGTTCCAGAAGAAGTACGCGGACGTTTTCAAAGGTGACGCGCATTGGCGCAGCATCCGCGTACCGAAGGGCGACACGTATGCGTGGGATCCGAAATCCACGTATGTGCAGAACCCACCCTATTTCGTGCGTATGGGGAAACAGCCCGATGCTGTCGCCGATGTGGTGAACGCCCGCATCCTCGGGCTGTTCCTCGATTCCATCACCACCGACCACATTTCACCGGCCGGCTCGATCAAGGCTGCGTCGCCCGCGGGGAAGTACCTGATCGACCACGGCGTGAAGGTCCTCGATTTCAACCAGTACGGTACGCGACGCGGCAACCACGAAGTCATGATGCGCGGCACGTTCGCCAACATCCGCATCAAGAATCAGATGGTGCCTGGCGTCGAGGGCGGCGTGACCGTGCATTACCCGT
Source organism: Xanthobacteraceae bacterium (assembly GCA_036556265.1). Classification (GTDB taxonomy): domain Bacteria; phylum Pseudomonadota; class Alphaproteobacteria; order Rhizobiales; family Xanthobacteraceae; genus JAUSIF01. The sequence goes on from DATBJU010000091.1 coordinate 35,523, forward strand.
CGGGCGAGCGGCTGTCGATCTACGATGCCGCAATGCGCTACCGCACCGAGCGCGTGCCGCTCGTGGTCTTCGCCGGCAAGGAGTACGGAACCGGCTCCTCGCGCGATTGGGCGGCGAAGGGAACGAAGCTTCTTGGCGTTCGTGCCGTGATCGCGCAAAGCTTCGAACGAATTCACCGTTCAAATCTCGTCGGCATGGGCGTGGTGCCGCTCACCTTCGAGGAGGGCACCTCGTGGCAGACCCTCGGCCTCAAGGGTAACGAGTCCGTGACGATCCGCGGTCTCGCCGGCGAGTTGAAGCCGCGCCAGTCATTGATTGCGGAGATCGCGTTCCCTGACGGCAACGTGAGGCGCGTGTCGCTCACGTGCCGGATCGAGACGCTCGACGAACTCGATTACTTCCGGAACGGCGGCATCCTGCCCTACGTGCTGCGTCACCTCGCGGCCTGAAGGAAATGGCCGAAAAGACGCTGCTTTCACCCCGAATTGACTTGGCGGTGAAGGCGACCCGGCCCTATTCGTCTTCCGACTGGTTGGAGCGTTGCATGCGGTTTTGGCCTAGCTTGATTTGCGTGCTCGCCGTCTTCGCCTTCACCGGCGGACCGGCGGCGGCCGGCGACGCGAAGGCCGTCGTGGAGCTGTTTACGAGCCAGGGTTGCTCGTCCTGTCCGCCCGCCGACAAGCTGCTCGGTGAGTTCGCGAAGGATGAACAGCTGATCGTGCTGAGCCTTGCGATCGACTACTGGGATTATCTCGGCTGGCGCGACACGCTCGCACTGCACGCCCACACCAATCGTCAGAAGGGCTACTCCGCCCATCGGGGGGACCGTCACGTCTATACGCCGCAGGTGGTGATCAACGGCGCCGTCGAGACAGTCGGCAGCAACCGTCATGCGATCGACCTCATCATTGGGAAAATCGAATCCACGAACACGCTCTCGGTGCCGGTCGCGCTCACGCGCAACGGCGCCAATGTCGACATCGAGGTCGGTGCCGGCAGCGGCTCGGCGTCGATCTGGATGCTACCTGTAACGAAGCAGGCGCCGGTCACGATCGAGCGCGGCGAGAACCGCGGCAAGACAATCACATATCACAACGTCGTCCGTGGCTGGACGCGCGTCGGCGACTGGCGCGGCGCCCCGGTGCGCCTGTCGCTTGCGATCGCCGACATGGCCCAATCCGGAGCCGACATGGCGGCTGTTCTCGTGCAATCGGGAACGGTGGAAGCGCCGGGACCGATTCGCGGCGGCGCACTGATCGCGCTGCGATAGCCCGAGGCGGCACCCATACAAAGATCGGGCCGGCAAAGCCGGCCCGAAAAGCATCTTGGGGATTGAACCGTACGCGGAATCGTAAGGGTCGACCCACGGAAGCCCGGGGGGCTGGGGGGCTGGGATAAACCGGCGCTTCGCGCAGGTCGACCCGGAGGCTACGAATTAGAAAAATCTCCGACCGCTTGGGCGTGGCAGGGGCTGAATTCAGGCGAGATTATGATTTTTCCGGTGTCTTCCTAACGTCCCTGTGAAGCGCGCATTCTATTCCCTGAAAACATCAGGACTTGCTCGCGGCCGAGCCCAGCGCGATCATGACGTTGAGACGACGAAACGCGTGACAAGGAGGCGCCATGAGCGAACTTGAACCGATAGCGTTTCCGGGGGGCGGCACGCGCAGGCGTCCCCAACCCCCCGGCCCAAGGGTCACCTTCGAACGTCGCGAGCTCGACAGAATTCTCAATCTTTATGGCCGCAAGGTCGCGGCCGGCGAATGGCGCGACTACGCCATCCAGTTTCTCAGAGACCGAGCCGTGTTTTCGGTTTTCCGCCGCGCCGCGGAGACGCCGCTTTACCGCATCGTGAAAGATACAAGTCTGGCGCGTCGCCAAGGCGCGTTTGCGGTGGTCGCGGCCTCCGGACACGTGCTCAGGCGTGGTCACGATCTCGATCGCGTTTTGCGCACGCTCGAGCCAACGCTTCGCGTCGTCAATTGACGACCGCGAATGCGGTCGTCATCCCGGGCGAGCCGAAGGCGAGACCCGGGATCGCATCGGGGCGCGCGGAACGTACGAAAAAGCAAAGGCCCCGGCGCGAGCCGGGGCCTTGTCGTTCAGCGCCGCTGTGCCGTCACTCCTGGCGATTGCCGAAGAGCTGCAGCAGAAACATGAACATGTTCAGGAAGTCGAGGTACAGGCGAAGCGCGCCCATCACCGCCTTGCGGCCGGCGACGGTCCCGTCATCCGCCACGTAGTACATCTCCTTGATCTGCTGCGTGTCATAAGCGGTAAGCCCGGCGAACACGAGCACGCCGACCACCGAAATGATCCACTGGAGCATCGACGAGACAAGAAAGATGTTCACGACCATCGCGATCAACAGCCCAATCACGCCCATCAGCAAGAAAGAGCGCATCGGCGAGAGATCGGTCTTGGTCGTATAGCCGTAGAGGCTCAGCGCCCCGAACGACGCGGCAGTGATGAAGAACACGCGGGTGATGCTCTGCCCGGTGAATACGAGGAAGATCACCGACAGAGACAACCCGACCAGCGCAGCATAGACCCAAAACAAGGCCTGCGCAGCACCGACGCTCAGCCGATCGATCCGGAAGCTCAGGAAGAACACCAGCGCAAGCGGCGCGAAGATCACGACCCACTTCAGCGGACTCGCATAGAGCAGCTGCCCGATCTGGGTGAGCGCGCGTGCACCAGTCGCCGGGTCGACTGCGACGGCGGCCATGAACGTGCCAAGCGCGACCGCGCCGGTAATGGCGAGGCCGACGGTCATGTAGTTGTAGACCCTCAGCATGTAGGCCCGCAGGCCTTCGTCCACCGCGACCCGGTCGCGAGCGACGGTCGTGCCGTAACGGGCTGCCGGATTGGGGTTGTATTCGGACATCTTTGGACCTCTCTCCTCCCTCAACGACCGCGGTCCCTTGCTAAGGGTGCGTATCGTGGGTTCGCCCGCAAATATGGTGATCACGGATTGTGGCAGCAAGTGAATTCGCTGCAACCTTGCGTGAAGCGTAAATACGGGGCTTTGTCAGGTCTAATTCACAGGTTTCGCAGGATCCGCGCGGGTTTCTCCCCGAGTGCCCGCCAGGTCCCGATCAGGCCGAAGGCGACCGTCAGTGCTACCGCGACACCCGCTGCGAGCGCCGCCGCCGAAAAGGCAAAGCTGAAGCGGAATCGCATGACCTCCTCCACCACATAGGCCGCGGCAACGCCCCCGGCCGCACTCGCAACGAGCGCGGTGGCAATGCCGAGAATTACGTACTCCAGCCCGTAGGCGAGCACGAGACGGCCGCGTGTTGCGCCGAGGGTCTTCAGGATCACGGCATCGTATACCCGGCCGTGGTGCCCGGCGGCGAGCGCGCCGGCGAGCACCAGGACGCTCGCGATTACCGTGATCATGCTCGCACCTCGTATGCCGAGCGTGAGATCGGAGACGATCGCGTTGATCGCCTCGAGCGCCTCCTTGACGCGAACCGTGGTGACCGCGGGGAACGCGGCCGCGATCTCCTTGAGAAGCACGAGCTCGGTTTGCGCCGTCGCCGTATTCGCGAACGTGAGCGACGCGAGCAGCGAATGCGGCGCACCGCGGAACGTATTCGGCGAGAACAACATCACGAAATTGATGCCAAGGCTCTCCCACTCGATCGCCCGGAGATTGGCGATTCTCGCCTCAAAGGTGCGGCCAAGAACGCTCACCGCGATCGTATCCCCGAGCTTGAGACCAAGCCCGTCAGCCAACCGTTTGTCGAAGGAAACGAGTGGCGGCCCATCGTAATCCGCCGACCACCACGTGCCTGCCACAACCCGCGATCCGGGTGGAAGCTGAGCCGCGAAGGTAATGCCCCGGTCAGACTGCAGTACCCACGCGGCGTCCGGATCGGGGGTCACCTTGTCGACTGGAACATCCTTCAACCTCACGATTCGGCCGCGCAACAGCGGCACCTCATCGAGACGCGCATTCGGCGCCCGGTCGAGCACGAACTTCGAGAAGCGTTCTGCGTCCGCCGAGGGAATATCGATGAAGAAGAAGCTCGGCGCGCGCTCGGGAAGCGTTGCCGTGAGTTGATTGCGCAGGTTGCTCTCGATGAGCGCGAGCGTGACGAGCAACGAGAGGCCGAGACCGAGCGAAAGCACCACAGTCGGAGTGAGTGCCCCGGGCCGGTGCACGTTGGCAATCGCGAGCTTCAACGGGATCGAACGCGCGCGCGGCAGCCGCCGCGCAAGCCCCATGAGACCGGACGCCAAGGCGCGCAGGACCACGAAGACCGCCGCCGCCGCAACGACGTAGATCAATGCAACGCGCTGTACCTCCGCGCTCAAAATCGTCAGTGCTACGAGGGTTGCCGCTGCGGCCGCGGCGAGCACGATATAGCGCCGTCGCGGCATGCGCCGATATGGCTCGACTTCATCGCGGAACAGTGCCGAAACGGGGACGTCGTGCGCACGACCAAGCGGCCACAGCGCAAACACGAGCACGACAAGAAATCCGTAGGTGAGCGCGAGCAGAAGCGCGCGCGGATGAATGGCGGGCACGAGGGGAATCGGGATGATCGCCTGGAAACCCCAGGCGACGAGATAAGGGAGCGAGAGACCGATCAGCAATCCGATCGCTATGCCGACAAGCGCAATCAGCCCGACTTCAGCGAGATAGATCGCAAATACCGTGCCGCCCGAGGCGCCAACCGCCTTCAGCGTCGCCATGGCGCCGCGCTTGCGATCGAGATAGTGCTTGACTGCGTTCGCCACGCCGACGCCGCCGACGAGGAGCGCCGTCAGTCCCACGAGCGTCAGGAACTCTGCGAAGCGGCGCACATTGTCCTCGAGCCGGGGCGCTGCACCGGCCCGCGTGCGCATCTCCCAGCCGGCGTCCGGGAAACGCGCGCGGGCTTCGCTCGTCACATTCGCCAGCGATGCGTCGGAGCGATCAGCGAGACGAACCCGATAGGTCCAGCGCACGACGCTGCCCGGCTGCAGCAACCCGGTGGCGCGCAGTCCTTCATCCGAGAGCAGAAGCCGCGGAGCTAGTCCCATGCCAAGGGCGAGCTTGTCCGGTTCCACTGCAAGCCCACCGGCGATTCGCACCTGCGCATCGCCGATGCGGATCGTCTCGCCCTGCGCAACGCCGAGCCGTACCAGCAGCGCTTCATCAGCGAGCGCGCCGTACGTGTCGCCGCGCCGCGAAAGCGCGTCGCTGAGGCTCATGGCAGGGTTGACCGTGACCGCCCCCGCAAGCGGGTAGAGACCGTCCACCGCCTTCAGCTCGACGAGGGCCGCGTCGCCATCCTCCGCCCGCGCCATCGCCCGCATGGTGGCGATGCGCGAGACCTGCCCGCGCCCTTCGAGGAAGGCCCGCTCATCGGCCGTCGCCTCGCGCAACGCCAGCGAGAACGCAATATCGCCGCCCAGAATGACCGCGCCCTCGCGGGCGAGGCCGTCAGATAGCGAGCGCGCGAGCGAGCCGACGCCGGCGATGGCGGCAACGCCAAGCGCGAGACATGAGAGGAAGACCCCGAAGCCGCGCACACCACCGCGCAGCTCGCGCAGGGCAAGCCGCAGCACGATGACGAGCCGCCACCAGAACGTCGAGCGCGCTGGAACGAACGCGCTCATGCGCGGCTGGCCTTTGCGTCGGCGCGCGCGGATGCTGCCTCGACGATGCCAGAATGCATGCGAATGACCCGGTCGCAGCGCCGGGTGAGCGCCGGATCGTGGGTGACGATGACCAGCGTCGAGCCGCGCTGGGCACGGATCGTGAACAGGAGATCCATAATCTCCTTGCCTGTCGCCTCGTCCAGGTTGCCGGTCGGCTCGTCGGCGAGCACGAGCGCCGGATCCGGCGCGAGCGCGCGGGCGAGCGCAACGCGCTGCTGCTCGCCCCCCGAGAGCTGCGCGGGATAGTGCTCGAGCCGTTCACCAAGCCCGACGCTCGCGAGTTCTTCGCGCGCGCGAACGATCGCGTCCTCCCGTCCAGCGAGCTCGAGCGGCACGGCCACGTTTTCCAGCGCCGTCATTGTGGGAATGAGATGGAACGACTGGAACACGATGCCGACAGCGCGGCCGCGAAAGCGCGCAAGCGCATCCTCGTCGAGCCGCACGAGGTCCTCGCCTGCGACGACGACGCGGCCCTCGTTCGGCCGCTCCAGTCCAGCCATCACCATGAGGAGCGTCGATTTGCCCGAGCCGGAGGGCCCCACCAGTCCGACCGCCTCACCGCGCGCAATTTGAAGCGACACGTGCTTGAGGATATGTACCCGAGCGGCGCCGGAGCCCAGTGAAAGATCCACGCCCTCAATGCGCACGGCGGGTTGATCGAGGCGGCGCTTCGTCGAGGATTGGTCCATGCGTTCGGTCCGTAGCACACGTCACGGCGGCCTGCCGGGCTCCGTCAGAATTGCGGCGCCGTCGCGACGCGCCACACTCCTAGCATTGCTGACCGCCCTGTGCGCTCACTTTGGCTCGATCCCGCTCGCGGCGGAGCCGCTCCATATCGTTGCGTTCGGCGATAGCCTGATGGCCGGGCACGGTCTCGCCGAAACCGACGCCTTCCCCGCGAAGCTTGAGGCGGCGCTCAAGACCAAGGGACACGACGTGCGTATTTCCAATGCCGGTGTGTCCGGCGACACGGCGAGCGGGGGTCTTGCGCGACTTGATTGGTCGGTGCCCGACCGTGTCGATGCGGTGATTCTCGAGCTCGGCGCGAACGACGCGTTGCGCGCCCTCGACCCCGCGATCACACGCAAGTCGCTCGACGCGATCATCCGCCGCCTCAAGGAGCGGCGCATCGAAGTGCTGCTAGCGGGCATGCAGGCGCCGCGCAACCTAGGCGCGGAATACGTCGCAGCCTTCGACCGCATCTATCCCGACCTCGCAAAGGCGCACGACATTCTCCTTTACCCGTTCTTCCTCGATGGCGTCGCAACAGATACCGGGCTCAACCAGCGCGACGGCCTTCATCCCACCGTCGCCGGCATCGATGTAATCGTGGCGCGCATTTTGCCTGCGGTAGAGCAATTGATCGCGCGCGTGCGCGCGAACCGAAAGGGCTGAGCCTTGCCGCGCCTTTTCACCGGCATCGAGATTCCGGCGCAGATTGCGCAAGGCCTGTCCATGCTGCGCGGCGGGCTTCCGGGTGCGCGATGGATCGATCCCGAGAACTATCATCTGACCCTTCGCTTCATCGGCGACGTGGACGGCCACGTCGGCCGCGACGTAATGCAGATTCTGGGCGGCGTTCGGCGCTCGGCATTCGAGCTTGTGCTGGACCGGCTCGACCAGTTCGGAGGGAAGAAGCCACGCGCGGTGTTCGCCGGTGCAACCCCGAGCGCCGCGCTTCTGGAATTGCGGGCGGAGCACGAACGTCTGCTGCGACGGATCGGCCTGCCGCCCGAGCAGCGCAAGTATGCGCCGCATGTTACACTGGCTCGGCTGCGGGATTCCTCAGCGCACCAGGTGGCGGACTATCTTTCCAGCCGCGCGCCGTTCCGCAGCCCGCCGTTCCCGGTGAGCCGCTTCGTTTTGTTCTCGTCGCGCGCATCTACCGGCGGCGGTCCCTATGTCGTGGAAGCCGCCTATCCGCTCGATGGATGAACCGGAGAATCACCATGCGAGAGAAGCTCGCCGGCAACGCACGGAAACAGGCGCTGAGCAAACTTGCCGGCTGGAGCGAGGTCCAGGGCCGCGACGCCATCGCCAGGAAATTCGTATTCAAGAATTTCAGCGAGGCCTTCGGTTTCATGACGCGGGCCGCGCTTGTGGCAGAGAAGCTCGACCATCACCCCGAGTGGATCAACGTATACAAGACGGTAGAGGTCACCCTCTCCACCCACGACGCGGGGGGCGTGACCGAACTCGACGTGAAGCTCGCCGAGGCAATGAACCGCCTCGCCGGCATCTGAGGCCTTGCGGCGGCGCCATCAAACGGCCATTTGACCTCGGCTAGATCGGGGAACGCGAGGAGACAATGACCGCAGCAACGCAAGACTACTTTTCCGGCCCGGCACAGGATGCCCGCCGCATTGGGCGGGACCTGTGGCGCAAGTTGCGCCGCGTCGCCTCGCGCGTACCGTTCGCGGAGGATGCACTCGCCGCCTACTACTGCTCGCTCGACCGCGCGACACCACTGCGTGTACGCGCGTCGATTGTCGCCGCCCTCGTCTATTTCGTGACTCCGGCGGACGCGATGCCCGACCTTCTGCCCGCGCTCGGCTTTACCGACGATGCGGCGGTTCTGGCCGCGACCCTTCAGCTGATTGCCGCCTACGTGCTACCCGAGCACCGAGAAGCCGCGCGCCGCTCGCTCGAACGTCTCGGCGATGTCTAAGGCCTTAACACGATCTTGCCTTTGACCTCACGGCGCGCGATCGCGCCGAGGGCTTCGGCCGCTTTTGCGAGCGGATAGACCTTGTCCACGTAGACCGAGATCTTTTTCTCCGCCGCCCATTTCACGGCCTGCTCGGCAATCTCTCGCATGCGTGCCGGGTCGTGCCGCGCGAGCATGCCCCAGACGACGCCGACGACCGAGCAGCCGCGCAGCAGTACGTGGTTGAGCGCGATCTTCGGAATCTCGCCGGCGGCGAATCCGATCACGAGGTAACGCCCCTCCCAGGCGGTGCTGCGCACCGCGGGATCGGCAAGCGCGCCGCCGACCGGATCGAACACGACGTCCGCTCCCCGCCCGCCCGTGAGCTCGCGTAGCCGTTCCTTCAAATCCTCCCTGGAATAGTCGATCACGTCGTCCGCGCCGTGCGCCCGCGCGAACGCGAGCTTGTCCGCAGACGACGCGCACGCGATTACACGCGCGCCCAGGGCTTTGCCGAGCTCGACTGCGGCAAGTCCCACTCCGCCTGCCGCGCCGAGCACGGCGAGCGTCTCGCCTGCCCGCAATTTTGCTCGATCTTCCAGCGCGTGGATGCCAGTGCTGTAGGTAATGATCAGGCCCGCGGCCGTCTCGAAGCTCAGGCTATCGGGGAGCCGCACCAGGGAACGAACCGGCGCGACCACCTGCTCGCGCGCGGCGCCATAGCCGATGAAGCCGCACACCCGATCGCCCGGGGTCAGCTCACGCACGCCCTCCCCCACCGCCTTTACGACGCCGGCGAACTCCGCTGCCGGCGAGAACGGCAGGTCCGGCTTCACCTGGTAGCGGTTGGATATGATCAGGAGGTCGAAGAAGTTGAGCCCCGCGGCCTTCACTTCGACAAGGGCTTCGCCTTTTCCGGGCTTTGGCTCGGGGATATCGGTAAATTCAAGTGCTTCCGGAGGTCCATGGCGTACGCATAGCACCGCTTTCACACACACTTCTCCCTTCGTCGGCAATTGCAGTCCGGACGTCTTTGCGCCATTTTTTCGTTTGCGTCCACGATTTGCAGACTCTGCCGGCGGGACGTGAGATGGAAGGGTTGGCGGACATGCCTCGATTGATGCGGGAGGCACCGAAATGACCGAACGCTCAAACTACGCCGCGCTTGCCGGGGCGGCTCTTCTCGCGACCTGCCTTGCCACTGGCGATACGTTCGCGCAGGGCGCGAACCCGTCGCTGGTCGGCCAATATGGCGATTGGGGCGTCTACGTAAGCCAGGGTCAGAAGGCCAAGGTTTGCTTCGCCCTGACCCAGCCCAAGGAGCGCCTCCCCGCAAATCTCAATCGCGACCCCGGCTATCTTTTCGTCAGCACGCGGCCGGCCGACAACGTGCGCAATGAGTTCAGCGTGCTTATCGGCTTTCCGCTCAAGGAGGACGCCGATCCCTCGCTCACGGTCGGTAACGATACGTTCGCGCTCTACGCGCGCCAGACCGGCGCATGGATCCGCAACGTCGCCGAGGAGGCGCGACTGATCGAGGCCCTGCGCAAGGGCAAGGATCTCACGATGAAGAGTACGTCCGTTCGCGGCAACGTGACGACGGACCGCTATTCGCTCTCCGGCATTGCCCAGGCGCTCGACCGCGTCGCTCAGGAGTGCCGTTGAAAGAATTTCACCCGCTCGTCCCCGGCGTGGACGGACCCTGAAACAATACAATCTGGCCGCATCGCCGCTGTTGACCGCCGCGCCTCCCGGCACAATCTATAAGCTGGACCGGATGCCGAAAATGAACGCGCTCCTCGATCTCGCGATGGAAGGCGGTGCGCCCACACGCGCGGCGGTGAAGCTGTCGCTCGTCGGGCGAAGCCGCGCCGATATTGCCCGCGCGCTCGCCGAAGTGGGCGTACCCGAGCGGGAGCGCCGCATGCGTGTGTCCCAGCTATGGCACTGGATCTACTTCCGCGGCGCGACCGGGTTCGAGCAGATGTCGAACGTCTCCAAGCATCTCCGGGCAAGGCTCGGCGAGAATTTCTCGCTCGCTCGGCCCGAGGTCGTGGTCGAGCAGGCTTCGACCGACGGCACGCGCAAATGGCTGATCCGCCTGCCGGCAGAAGCCCCCGGCGAGAAACCGCACGAGATCGAAACCGTCTACATTCCCGAAACCGACCGCGGCACGCTTTGCGTCTCCTCGCAGGTCGGCTGCACCCTTTCCTGCACGTTCTGCCACACCGGCACCCAGCGTCTCGTGCGTAATCTCACGGCCGCTGAGATCGTCGCGCAAGTGATGATTGCGCGCGACCGGCTCGGGGAATGGCCGGATGCAACGCCGCCAGAGGGCACGATCGTGCCGAGCGGCGAGCGCTACATCACCAACATCGTGTTCATGGGCATGGGCGAGCCGCTCTACAACTTCGACGGCGTGAAGCAGGCGATCGAAATCATCGCCGACCCCGAAGGGATTTCGATCGGCAAGCGCCGAATAACGGTCTCCACGTCAGGCGTTGTGCCGGAGATCGAACGCCTCGGCGCCGAGGTCGGCACGATGCTGGCCGTATCGCTGCACGCGACGCGCGACGAATTGCGCAACGAGCTCGTGCCGCTCAACAAGAAGTATCCGATCAAGAAACTGGTTGCGGCCTGCCGCGCCTACCCCGGCGCATCCAACGCGCGGCGCATCACTTTCGAATACGTGATGCTGAAGGGTGTTAACGATACGCGCGACGATGCCAGGGCGCTGGTGAAGCTGCTCAAAGGCTTGCCCGCAAAGATCAACCTGATCCCGTTCAACCCCTGGCCCGGCACCAGATACGAGTGCTCGGACTGGGAGACGATCGAGCAGTTTTCCGAGATTGTGTTCAACGCAGGCTACGCAAGCCCGGTGCGCAAGCCGCGCGGGCGCGACATCCTCGCGGCTTGCGGGCAGCTGAAGTCGGAGACGCAGAAGCTGTCCGCCCGCGAGCGCCTCGCATTGCGCGCCATGGCCGTCACGGACTGACTACCTTGGCGATCTTCTTCCGCTTCTTCGTCGTGCTGTTCGCGTTCTGGATCGCGTCAATCGCCGCTGCAGTGGTACTCGTGCTCGGCGCGAGCGCGCCAGAATTGCCAGAACCTGACGCGTGGCCGGCCGCCTGGTTGCTGATCGTTTGGACGAGCGCGTTCGTCGCCGTGTTCTCCTTCGCGCCGGCCGCAATGGTAATCCTGCTCACGGAGAGCTTCAATTCCCGCTCCGTGCTCGTCTACGCCGTCGCGGGCGGGTTGATTGGTATATTTTGCGGCTACACGCTTGGCTTCGTCGAATACGCGCCGCGCTTTCGCATCGACGCGCCGTTTGGCACCAATTTCGAGCTGATGGCAGCCGCCGGTATCGCCGGCGGACTGGTCTATTGGCTCGTTGCCGGGCGCACTGCCGGCGGCTGGCGCGGCGAAGCCACGACGGACGTCGCGCGGCGCTAGCAAGTCCGCCGCGCTGGTTTCTTCGACAGCGCCGCGGCGCGGCACCTGTGAAGGTTACGGCTTCGCCACGTGAAGTTGCGCCCACTCCAGCGCCTGCTCGAGCCGGTCGTTGCCCCAAAACCACTCGCCGTCTTCGCAGACGAAATTGGGCGCGCCGAAGATTCCGAGCTTCATCGCTTCCTCGGTTTGCGCGCGGAGCTTGTCCTTGGTCGCCTGCTCGCCGGTCGTCGCGATGACCGCCTCCGCATCGTGGCCGAGACGTTTGAGGATATCCGCGATCAACGCGCGGTCGCCGATCTCGCGTCCATCGCCGAACTCGGCGAGATACACGGCGCGCGAGAACGCCGGCCGATCCGCGTCGGAAAGTACAAGCGCAACGCGCGCGGCAAGAAGTGAATTGGTGGGGAAAGGCTCCGGCAGCTTGAACTTCGGGAGTCCGTATCGCTGCGTAAGCCGCACCATGTCGCGCCACGCATAGCGGCCCTTGATCGGATAGACCTCGGCGGGCGATGCGTTTAGCCCCTGCGCTCGAAACACCGGCCCAAGCAGGAACGGCCGCCAGCGCAATTCCACCTCCGCCACCTTCGCGAGCGACTCGATGCGCATCACGGCGAGGTAGGAGTAGGTCGAGGAGTAGTCGTACCAGAAATCGATCTTCGGCATCTGTTCAGCATGCCACGCCGATACGCGGTGGTCGACTTGCGCGCCTGCCGCGTCCGCCTATAAGTGCCCGGCATTTACTGGGAAATTCCCGATGTCGAAAGGCATAAAGAAGGTGGTGCTCGCCTATTCGGGCGGGCTCGACACCTCCGTGATCCTGAAGTGGCTGCAGACGACCTACAAATGTGAGGTCGTCACCTTCACGGCCGACCTCGGACAGGGCGAGGAAGTCGAGCCCGCGCGCAAGAAGGCCGTACTGCTCGGCATCAAACCCGAGAACATCTTCATTGAGGATCTGCGCGAGGAGTTCGTCCGCGACTATGTGTTTCCGATGTTTCGCGCGAACGCGCTCTATGAGGGCCAATATCTCCTCGGCACTTCGATTGCTCGGCCGCTGATCGCGAAAAAGCAGATCGAGATCGCCCGCAAGACCGGGGCCGACGCGGTGGCGCACGGCGCCACCGGCAAGGGCAACGACCAGGTGCGCTTCGAGCTTACCTATTACGCGCTCGAGCCGAACATCCGCGTGATCGCGCCGTGGCGCGAGTGGGACCTGTCGTCGCGCACGAAACTGCTCGAATTCGCCGAGAAGCATCAGATCCCGATCGCCAAGGACAAGCGCGGCGAAGCGCCGTTCTCGATCGACGCGAACCTTCTGCATTCTTCCTCCGAAGGAAAAGTGCTGGAGGACCCGCGCGCCGAGCCGCCCGACTACGTCTACCAGCGCACGGTCGCGCCAGAGGAAGCGCCCGACAAGGCGACAGAGGTGACGATCGACTTCGAGAAGGGCGATGCGGTCGCGATCGGTGGCAAGAGGCTTTCGCCTGCGGCCCTGCTCACGAGGTTGAACGAGCTCGGTCGCGCCAACGGCATCGGCCGCCTCGACCTCGTTGAGAACCGCTTCGTCGGCATGAAGTCGCGCGGTGTCTATGAGACGCCCGGCGGCACGATCCTGCTTGCCGCTCATCGCGGTATCGAGTCGATCACACTCGACCGCGAAGCGGCGCACCTGAAAGATTCGCTGATGCCGCGCTACGCGGAGCTGGTCTATTACGGCTTCTGGTTCACGCCCGAACGCGAGATGCTTCAGGCCCTGATCGACAAGAGCCAGGAGTTCATCACTGGCCGCGTCCGGCTGAAGCTCTACAAGGGCAATGTCGCGGTGGTCGGCCGCGAGAGCCCCTACTCACTGTACGACCCGGAGCTCGTCACCTTCGAGGAAGGCACGGTGGCGTACGACCACCGCGATGCTCAAGGTTTCATCAAGCTCAACGCGCTGCGGCTCCGCACCTATGCCATGCGCAAACGCAAGCTTGAGAAGCGCTGACAGGATTTGTCACACCGGCTGGCGTCAGCACCCACGAGCACCTAGTTAAGGTCGGCGGCTTGAGCCGCGGGAGATGCATGATGCCTTGGTCACTCACGATCGGACGGGTCGCCGGCACGGCGGTCCGCATACATGTCACCTTTCTGCTGTTTCTGATCTGGATCTGGGCGGCCTACTACCGGCAAGGGGGCGTCGACGCGGCGTGGGAAGGCACGGCCTTCATCGTGCTCCTGTTTCTGTGCGTGCTGCTGCACGAGTTCGGTCACGTGTTCGCGGCCAGGCGCTACGGAGTGAACACGACGGACGTGACCCTCTGGCCGTTCGGCGGCGTCGCAAGCCTCGAGCGCATGCCCGACAAGCCAAGCGAGGAACTCGTGGTCGCCATTGCCGGCCCGGCCGTGAATGTCGTGATCGCAGCGATACTGCTCGCTTATCTTGGTGCAACGGTAACGCCCGAGCAGCTGATGCAGATCGACAATCCCGCGATCTCGATGGCCGCCAAGCTCGCCGGCGCCAACATCTTCCTCGTGCTCTTCAACCTGATTCCCGCATTCCCGATGGACGGCGGCCGTGTGTTGCGGGCCTTGCTCGCCATCCGCCTCGGTCACGCAAGGGCGACAGAGCTCGCCGCAAGCATCGGCCAGGGTTTAGCCGTCGCTTTCGGCATCCTCGGCATCTTCACCAATCCCATGCTGATCGTGATCGCAGTGTTCGTATTCCTCGCCGCTTCGGGCGAGGCGAGCCATGCGCAACTCCGCGCCGCGACCCGTGGCGCCATCGTCGCTGACGCGATGATCACCAAGTTCCAGTCGCTTGGCACGCAAGCCACGGTCAACGAGGCTGTCGAAGCGCTAATCCGTACGACCCAGCGCGAGTTTCCCGTTGTGGACGGTGCTGGCCAGTTGCGCGGCGTGCTCACGCGCGACGCGATGATCAAGGCACTGAAGGAAGTTGGGCCCGACGCCCCGGTCCTTAGCGTGATGGAGGCCGACGTACCGACGATTTCGTCGCGCGCGAGCCTCGAAGCAGCCGTGCGGACATTGACGCAGGTTGGCAAACCCGTGGTCGGCGTAACCGATTCGCACAACCGACTCGTCGGCATGCTGACACCCGAAAATCTCGGCGAGATGATGCTGATTCAGTCGGCGCGGCCCGCGACCGTACGCAATTGGCGCCGCCCGGCCGGCGCTTGAGCTATCGCGACGAAACCTGTAGACGGACGCCCAATCCATCATCTCTCGCTTCAAGTCCGGCCCTGGCCGGGTCGGAAACGATTAACCATGTCACTTCGCAACGTCGCCATTATCGCCCACGTCGACCACGGCAAGACAACGCTGGTGGACCGGCTCCTGCAACAGGCCGGCTCGTTCCGCGAGAACCAACGCGTCGCCGAGCGGGCGCTCGATTCCAATGAGCTCGAACGCGAACGCGGCATCACGATTCTCGCGAAGGTCACATCTGTGCTGTGGCGCGACACCCGCATCAACATTGTCGACACGCCCGGCCACGCCGACTTTGGCGGCGAAGTGGAACGCATTCTCAACATGGTCGACGGCGCCCTTGTGCTCGTCGATGCTGCCGAGGGCCCGCTGCCGCAGACGAAGTTCGTTGTCGGGAAGGCGCTGAAGCGCGGGCTCAAGCCGATCGTCCTCATCAACAAGGTCGACCGCTCCGACGCGCGACCACACCAGGTCGTCAACGAAGTGTTCGATCTCTTCGCGGCGCTGGACGCGACCGAGGAGCAGCTCGACTTTCCGATCCTCTATGGATCGGCCAAGGAGGGTTGGATGGCGGCGAGCCCCGAAGGGCCAAAGAAGTCGATGCAGCCGCTATTCGACCTGATCGTGCGCCACGTTGCGCCGCCCGTGATCGAGCGGGGCGAGCTACGTCTCTTGGCAACGATTCTGGAAGCGAACCCCTATCTCGGTCGCATCCTCACCGGCCGCATCACGTCGGGTTCGCTCAAGCCGAATCAAAACGTCAAGGTGCTCGCGCGCAACGGCAAAGTCGTCGAGAACGGCCGCATCACGAAGGTCCTCGCGTTCCGCGGTTTGGACCGCCAGCCAATCGACGAGGCGCAGGCCGGTGACATCGTCGCGATCGCGGGCCTCGAGCAGGCCAACGTATCGGACACCATCGCCGCCCCCGACGTCGAAACGCCGCTTCCCGCGCAGCCGATCGATCCCCCGACCCTCGCTATGACCTTCCGTGTGAACGATTCGCCGCTAGCCGGCACCGAGGGCGACAAGGTCACTAGCCGCGTGATCCGTGACCGTCTGTTCCGAGAAGCCGAAGGAAACATCGCGCTTCGCATCAAGGAGAGCGGCGAGAAGGATGCATACGAAGTCGCCGGGCGCGGCGAACTGCAGCTCGCGATCCTGATCGAGACCATGCGGCGCGAGGGCTTCGAGCTTTCCATCTCGCGGCCGAAAGTAATTCTCTCGCGTGATGAGAAGTCCGGCGAGTTGATGGAGCCCATCGAGGAGGTCGTGATCGACGTCGACGAGGAACATTCCGGCGTCGTCGTTCAGAAGCTTTCCGAACGCCGCGGTGACATGATGGAGATGCGTCCTTCCGGCGGCGGCAGGCTGCGTCTCGTATTCCACGTGCCGACGCGCGGGTTGCTCGGCTACCAGAGCGAGCTGCTTACCGACACGCGCGGTACCGCCGTGATGAACCGCCTGTTCCACGCCTACGCGCCGTTCAAGGGCGACATCCCTGGCCGCCGCACCGGCGTGCTCATTTCAACGGACAATGGTGAGGCGGTCGCCTATGCGCTCTGGAACCTCGAGGCGCGCGGCCCGATGATGATCGAGCCCGGCTGGAAGGTATATCGCGGCATGATCGTCGGCGAACACACGCGTGGCAACGATCTCGAGGTGAACGTGCTCAAGGGCAAGAAGCTCACGAACATACGCACGACCGCCAAGGACGAGGCAGTACGCCTCACGCCGCCTATCCGGATGACCTTGGAAAGGGCGCTCGCCTACATCGACGACGACGAGCTAGTCGAGGTGACACCGAAATCGATCCGACTGCGCAAGAAGATTCTCGACCCGAACGACCGCAAGAAAGACGAGCGCGCCCGCGAGGCTGCCGAGGTGTGACCGGAAGGTCGCACTTTCCCGCCGGATTAACTGTCGGTTAACGAAACCCTTGAAGGGCCAGGGCCCATTTGCTTCGATCGAGGCCATGGAAACGGTCCTGATCGAGATCCGCCGTGCCCGCCCGGACGATGCCGTGGCGCTCGCCGAGGCCCATGACGAGGCTTGGCGGACGGCGTATTTAGGCCTGATCCCGGGACCGGAGCTCGAGAAACTGGTGCAACGTCGCGGCCCGTCCTGGTGGGACGCCGCGATCCGTCGCGGTTCGCGCATCGCGCTGCTGATGTTCGGCGACACGATCGCGGGCTACGCGAACTTCGGCCGCAACCGCGCAAAGAGCCTGCCCTACGGCGGCGAAGTCTACGAACTCTACCTCCGCCCCGAGTACCAGGGCCTCGGCTTCGGCCGGAAGCTCTTCTCCATGGCCAAACGCGACCTCGCGCAGGCCGGTCATACTGGGCTCGTCGTCTGGGCGCTTTCTGACAACGAGCCGGCTGTGAGCTTCTATCGTGCGCTCGGTGGCCGCGCCGTAGCCCGCTCGACGGAACGCTTCGGCACGAAGGTCCTCGACAAAGTCGCCTTCGCCTGGACGCGCTGACTATCTAGATTGCCGGCGGCTCGATGCCCGCGCGTGCGCACGCGGCACGCAACGTATTCACGAGCAGGCACGCGATTGTCATCGGGCCGACGCCGCCGGGTGACGGTGTGATCGCCCCGGCAATCGTCACGGCCTCGTTGAACGCCACATCGCCCACGAGTCGCCCTTTGCCGTCCGGCGTCGGAACGCGATTGGTGCCGACATCGATCACCGTCGCGCCCGGCTTGATCCAGTCGCCGCGCACAAACTCCGGCTTTCCAATCGCAACGCACAAGAGATCGGCGCGCCGGCACACGGCCGGTAGATCCTTCGTGCGCGAATGTGCGATCGTCACTGTCGCATTCTCGGCGAGCA
The DNA here is from genome assembly GCA_036556265.1 of Xanthobacteraceae bacterium. Classification (GTDB taxonomy): domain Bacteria; phylum Pseudomonadota; class Alphaproteobacteria; order Rhizobiales; family Xanthobacteraceae; genus JAUSIF01. The sequence continues at coordinate 53,321 of DATBJU010000091.1, forward strand.
GCAACTGCGCCAGCGGCTTGCCGACGATGTTGGAGCGCCCGAGCACCACCGCCTCAAGCCCGGCGAGCGAGACGCGTGCTTTCTTCGCGAGCATCACGCACCCGACCGGAGTGCAGGGCACGAGCCCCGGTAATCCGGTGGCAAGCCGGCCGGCGTTTATCGGATGAAACCCATCGACGTCCTTTGCCGGATCGAGCGCGTAGAGAATTCGCGCTGAGTCGATCTGCGCGGGTAGCGGCAGTTGCACAAGAATACCGTCAACCGCAGTGTCGGCATTGAGTTGGTTCACAAGTGCAAGCAGTTCCGATTCGGATGCCTCGGTCGTCAGCTTGTGCTCGAATGATTTCATTCCCGCATCAACCGTCGCGCGCGACTTGCTGCGCACGTATACTTGGCTTGCCGGATTTTCGCCTACAAGTACGACGGCAAGTCCCGGGGTCCGGCCGAGCTTCGTCGTGACGCGCTTCGCCTCCTCGGCAACCTTGCCGCGCACTTCGGCTGCCAGCGCCTTGCCGTCGATAATTTTCGCCGTCATTTCCGTTTTGTCTCTCTTCCCGCGATGGCATGCTCAAGCGCGGCCGCCAACCTGGCCGGATCGCCGGATATGCGAAAAGTCTTGAGCCGTCCTGCGGCACCCTGAAGCAGCTCAACTGAAGACGGTGGGACGCCGGCAGCGCCGGCAAGGACGCGAGCGACCGCGCGGTTAGCCTCCCCTTCCGCCGGCGCCGCACGCACTCGGATTTTCAGGGCGTGTCCGTTGCCGAGCTGAGCAACCCCATCAATGGCATCGCGCCCACCCTTCGGCGTTGCGCGCACACTTACGGCCAAGCCGTCAGCCAGCCTGCGCCACGGCGGCTCGAATGCGGCGCGCACTCAGTAGAACGCCCAAAAAAGGAAGCGTTCGATGAAGAGAAGGATGATGATCAGGATCACCGGCGATATGTCGAGCCCACCGAGATTCGGCAACACATTGCGGATCGGCCGGAGCGCAGGTTCGGTCAGGCGATAGAGCGCCTCGCCGATCGCGCGCACCACGTTGTTGTGGGGGTTCACCACGTTGAACGCGACGAGCCACGAAAGTACCGCGGACGCGATGATGATCCAGATGTAGAGCGTAATGAGGGTGGTGATGAGCCAGAGAAATGGGTTCATTCGCTGCTCCCGCGGCAGGTCCGCTGCGCGATGAATAGCCGTGCACGGCGCGCGGGGGAAGTGCGCGAGGCCGCGTTCTTGACACTGCGACAAGCCGCAGCCTACATGACCGCAGACCGGGGCCGTAGCTCAGTTGGGAGAGCGCCGCGTTCGCAATGCGGAGGTCAGGGGTTCAACTCCCCTCGGCTCCACCAGTCCCCTTCTTATCCACCCAGAAGGCAACGCGCCCTCCGCCATCTTCGGCGTGACAGCTTCTGTCCTGAAACGCGAACGGGAGACAGCCAGAGGGGTCGCTCCCGGCCATCTCCCGTCGATAGTCCGCCGACTACGCATGACCTGATGCCGGCTTGCTCAGGCCCTGAGCAAGCCCGCTGCCAATGACGTACGCGCGCGAACCCGCGAAAAGTCCCGTCCTTTCGCAGCTTCCGTCCATTAACGGGAATTTACCTGCGCAGCTGGCGTCTCATTCTGCGACGGCCTTTGCATTCTGCGACGCCTCGATAGTCGCGCGCGAAGGCCGTTCCATCAGACCGGTCCAGAGGTCGAGAAAAGCATCGAGCCACCTGCGCGTCTTCAAGTCATGCAACGCGCGTCCCTCGAAGTGCTCGTGTCGCGGCCGCGCCCCGGGCAACGCAAGCCGCTCATGACCGCGCGTGGTCCATCGGCACATCATGTGGTGCGTGAGTTCCGGATGGAACTGCACACCGAACGCAGAACGACCGTACCGAATCGCCTGATTGGCGAACGTATCGCTCTCGGCGAGACGCACGGACCCATGCGGCAATCCAAAGCCTTCCCGGTGCCACTGATAGATGTGATCTGGCCAATAGAGAAGCTTTGCTCCTTCCGGTGTTGCCCGCAGGGGATAGTAGCCGACCTCCACGAGGCCCTCGGGATGAAAATCGACTTTCGCCCCCAGCTTGCGCGCGAGTATCTGTGCACCGAGACAGATGCCAAAGAACGGCTTCTCCTCCCGCAGCGGCACCTCGCTCCACTCGATCTCGCGGCGAACGTACTCGTCGGAGTCGTTGGCGCTCATTGGCCCGCCGAACACGATGACTCCGTCGTGCTCGTGCATCGTCTCCGGCAGTGGATCGCCGAAGCGCGGCCGACGCGGATCGAGCCGGAACCCGCGGTCGATCAGCCGGTGCGCAATGCGACCGGGGGTCGAATGTTCTTGGTGAAGGATCAGCAGAATCGTCTTCATCGGGCGGGCTTCAAGCCAGCAGTTCGGAAGCGGTCGCATGGAATGCGGCATGATTCAAGACGCATCCTGCGGCCACCAATATCATTTTGCCCCTTCAATTTTCCTCGTCCGTCTCTCTCCGCACCTCACGCCGGATCGTCACGCGTTCGCGCGACGGCACATGCATCAGCTCGGCGGCCCGCCAGACAACGTTGTCCTCGAACTCGCTCAACGCGCCGTCCGAATACGCGACCTCAAACATCATCTTGACCACGCGCCGCCGCGCCTCGTCACTGCACGCGCGGTTGAGCACGCTCGTGAACTGGTACAGATCGACCGCCTCGAAGTCCGCTTTGACTGCGGATTCAACGAGCCGGTCGGCCTCTCCGAGCCCAAGGTCGAAACGCTCAGCGAGCACAGCGCGGAGTTTGTCGCGTTCGCTTTCGTTGAATTCGCTGTCGGTGGTGGCGACGTGGACAAGGAGCGCGGCTGCGGCGAGCCGAAAGTCGGACTCGTCGAACGTCTCCGGATCGCGCGTGCCGCCGGTGATCTCCGAGATGAATTCGCCGATCGATCGCAGCATCGCCAAGTGTCCGCTCGGCCCAATCTACCGTCCGGATATACCTACCGGGACACGCTACCGCCACTCCACTACCCATGTGGCTGCTGTCGCGCCCCGAACCCGCTATAAACCGGCCCCTGATGCTGTCGGAGGTGGGAAATGCTGCGCTGTGTGGCGCTGGACGACTACCAGAGCGTGACTCGCAAATTCGGCGACTGGAAAGGGCTCGCGGACAAAGTCGAGCTTGAGGTCTTCACCGATCACATCGAGGACCCCGGCGCGGTCGCTGCCGCCCTCGCCGATGCGGACATCGTGATCGCCATGCGCGAGCGCACACCGTTCGACCGCCCCCTCTTCGAGCGCCTCCCGAAGCTGAAACTCCTCGTCACCACTGGAATGAGGAATGCTGCGATCGACATAAGGGCCGCAACCGACCACGGTGTAACCGTCTGTGGCACGGGCCTGTCGCCGAGCCCGACGGCCGAATTGACCTGGGGCCTCGTTCACGCCCTTTTGCGTCACGTTCCGTCCGAATACGAAAATCTTCGACGCGGCGGAAGGTGGCAGCTCACCGTTGGCCGCGAACTCGCGGGCAAGCGCCTCGGGGTAATCGGCCTTGGCCGGCTCGGCTCGCGCGTTGCGCGCGTCGGCCTCGCGTTCGAAATGAAGGTCTCGGCCTGGAGCAAGAACCTGACATCCGCGCGTTGCGCTGAGCTCGGCGTCGAGCAGGCGGGCTCACTCGACGACCTGCTGCGCAACGCCGACATTGTCACGATCCATCTCGTGCTGAGCGCTCGTACGCGAGGTCTGCTCGGCACGCGTGAGCTCGGCTTGATGAAACCGACGTCCCTCCTGGTCAACACCTCACGCGGACCGATCGTCGACGAAGGAGCGCTGATCGAAGCGTTACGGAGCAAAACGATCGCCGGCGCCGGACTCGACGTTTTCGACCAAGAGCCGCTTCCCATCGGCCACCCCTTCCGCAGCCTCGACAACGTCGTCGCAACTCCACACCTTGGCTACGTCACAGAAGAGACGTATCGCATTTGCTATGGCGAAGCGGTCGAAGACATTGCCGCCTGGCTCGCGGGCAGGCCGGTACGCGTAATCGCTCCAGCCTAACGCCGCTTCTCGGCGACACCGAGCAAACGCGCCTGCGTCGCCTCATCGGCTTTCAGCGACGCGCTCGCGGCGCAATAGACGATTTGCCCGCGGTCGAGAATCACCGCCTGCTGCGTGATAGAAAGCGCGAGCTCTGCTTTCTGCTCGACAAGCAGCATCGTAAGTCTCGACTCCTTCTGCACACGTTCAAGCGCTTCGACCAGCGCTTCGACCACTACCGGTGCGAGGCCTTCGAGCGGCTCATCGAGCAGAAGCACCTTCGGCGCTCCGACCAGAGCGCGTCCGATTGCGAGCATCTGCTGTTCACCGCCCGACAGGCGGTTGCCGGTGTTCTTCCGCCGCGCTTTCAAAGCCGGAAACAGATCGAACACTGCATCGATCGTCCAGCCTCCCGGATGCAGCGATACCGCCATGTTCTCCTCGACGGTCAGCGAGGGAAATATCTCCCGCTCTTGTGGCACGTAGCCGAGGCCCAACTCATTGCGCTGATGCGTCGGCTGCAGTTCGATCGCCTGATCACCGAGGCGGATGGCGCCGCTGTGCAGCGTCGTCAGACCCATGAGTGTCGCAAGCAAGGTGGTCTTGCCGACCCCGTTCCGTCCGAGTACGGCGAGCGTGCCGCCCGCGGGCACCGCAATCGATACGCCATCGAGCACGACGGTCGGCCCATAACCCGCGCGCAAATCCCTTATATCGAGCGCGAGACTCATCGTACGCTCCGGCCGAGATAGACCGCGCGCACTTCGGGGTCGGCGGCAATTTTCGCCGGCGTACCGCTCGTCAGTATCTTTCCCTGCACCAGGACCGTGATCTCGCGCGCAAAGCGGAACACCACGTCCATGTCGTGCTCGATGATGAGAATCGCGATTTCCGGCGGCAGCCGCTCGAGTACTTCATGGATCACGTGCGACTCCGCTGCGGGCACGCCCGCCGCCGGCTCATCGAGCAACAATACGCGTGGCTTGAGCGCAAGCGCGATCGCAATTTCCAGAAGGCGTTGCTTGCCGTACGGCAATTCGGCGACGCGCCTCTCCGCCACGTCGGCAATGCCGATCTCCAGCAGTCGCTCCTCAGATTCCTTCAAACAGGCCCGCCATTCCTTGCTAAAGCGGAAATGGCGCCAGGCAATGTTATCGCGCTCGGCGATTGCAATCGCTACGTTGTCGCGAACGCTCGTTTCATTCAAGAGGGTGTTGATCTGATGCGTGCGCGCGAGGCCGCGTCGCACGCGCGTTTCCGGCTTGAGCCGATCGATCGCCTCGCCGCCGAGATGGATCGTGCCGGCATCCGCCGACAGCATGCCGGTCAATAAGTTGACGAGTGTGGTCTTGCCCGCACCGTTCGGCCCGATCAGTCCGACTCTCGCTCCCGGCATCAGATCGATATCAATGTTCTGAGCTACGACCAGGCCGCCGAAATTCTTGCACAGCCCGCGGACCGAAAGCACCGGCGCGACAGTCATTTGGAATCTGCTTTTCGGATTCGACCGAGGACACTGCGCATCACGCGCCCGAGATCCATGAGGCCGCCTTCAAGGAACAGTACCGTTGCAATCAACATCAACCCGACAATGAACTCCCAAAAGTACGGACTCACTTTCGCGGACCAGTCCTGCACCAAGAGATAGATCGTGGCGCCGACAAACGCACCGTACAGTCGACGGATGCCGCCGAGGATCAGGATCACGGCGACAATGCCCGAGGTGAACAGGCTCAACACCGACAAGCCGACAAAGCGCGTCGCGTGCGTCGACAACGCGCCTGCCGAACCGGCCATCGCTGCCGATAGCGTGTAAATGGCCAGCAGCCGCCACCATACCGGCGTTCCGATAGCGCGCATCCTGCGCGGATTCTGGCGGATACCGTCGAGCGAGCGGCCGAACGGCGAACTGACCACCCGCCAAGCAATCACAAACCAGATAAAGAGAACGACCAGCGCGTACAGATAGGCGGTCTGTCCGAACATCGTGAACTCGAACAACCCGAACAGGGGCGCGATATTGACCCCCTGCAGCCCGTCGTCTCCGCCCGTCAATTTGGTTGCCTGGTTCGCATATTCGAACATGACGGAGACGATAGCGAGAGTGAGCATGAGGAACGTGACGCCGGTGGTGTGCAGAATGAGCGCTCCGGTCACGAGCCCGAACAGCGCAGTCACAGCGACAGCAATCAAGTGTCCAAGGATCGGATCGGAAGAGACGTGGATCGCGAACAACCCCGCCGCATACGCTCCGAAGCCGAAAAACGCTGCCTGTCCCAGCGTCACGATGCCGGCATATCCGAGGGCGAGATCAAGCGAGAGCGCGAATAGAATCCAGATCAATACCTGCGTGCCGAAGCTCAGATAGCCCCCCGCCAGGAAGAAGAAAGCCACTGCGATCGCCCAAGGCAACGCGTGCCCGACGACGGACAATTGACCCGTTGCGATTGCACCGAGACCGGTGGCCGGGTTCGGAGTAGCCATCGTCACGCCAGAGATTTCGGCGGCAGGATACCCTGCGGCCGCCACAGAAGCAGTGCGAAAACTGCTGCGTAAAGAAGATACGGCGCGGCAGCGGCGACGAAATACTTTCCGGTCGTATCGATGATGCCGAGTGCCATCGCCGCGACGAATGACCCTTTGAAGCTACCCTCGCCACCGACGATGACCACGACCAGGAAAAGCACCACGTATTTCAGCGCGTAGGACGGCTCAAGCGATAGGATCCCGGCGCCGATCGCACCCCCCAAGCCGGCGAGCGCAGTTCCGACAATGAATGTCGCGGTGAACAACAGACTTACGTTCATTCCTACGGCACGCGCCATTCGCGGATTGTCGACGGCGGCTCGCAATTTCGCCCCGTACAGGGAGCCCTCGATCAGCAACCAGAGGATCAACGCGATGATCCCGCCAACCAGGATCAAGAACAGGCGATAGGCCGGATAGGTGCGGAAACCTATGTCTAACGGCTGGGTGAGATAGACCGGAAACTCGACACGGTATGGAAACGCGCCGAAAATTTCTGTGATCAGTGCCGTAACGACGAACACAATACCAATCGTCAACAGTACCTGTGCAAGCTCCCCCTTGCGGTAGAGCGGCCGGATCACGGTCACCTCGCACAGCGCGCCGAGCAGACCCGCGGCGACCGTCGCGAGCAACAACGCGAGAAAGAAATCGACCCCATGCTGGGTCAGATACCCGGCCACGTAACCGCCGATCATGGCGAATGAACCGTGCGCGAGATTGATCACCCGCATCAGCCCCATCGTCACGGTCAGGCCGACCGAAATAATGAACAGCACCATCCCGTACGAAATGCCGTCGAGAAGAACCGTCAACGCGAACGAAAGCATTGGGTCGACGTCATCCGGGTTCGAGTTGAAATGCCTGCGCGCGGAACTGCTTGTGTTCCGCGCGCAGCCGAATTGCCGTGGCCTGGCCTAGCGCTTGACCGGATTGTCGATCTTCCACGGATCCTTGACCATCGGGATCGTCGCGATATCGACATTTTGCAGCTTCCCGCCGACCTTCTCGATCCGCCGAATGTAGATGTTTTGGATGATGTCACGTTCCTCGGGATCGATCATGATAGGCCCGCGCGGGCTGGCGAGCGTCTTCCCTTTCATTGCGTCGATGTACTTGAGGCCATCGGCCGACGCCCCGTGCTCGCGCAGCGCGATGTAAATCAGGGCCATCGCGTCCCAAGCACCAACTGAGGCGATATCGGTGACCCCCTTCTCGCCGAACTGCTTGATCAGTTGGTCACGCATGATCTTGTTCTCGGGACGCGTGTTTGTCTCGGTATAGTGGTTCACCGAGATCGTCCCAATCACGTCATCGGAGAAATGCGGCAGATACAGCTCCGCGAACTCTCCGTTGCCGAGCAGCTTGATGCCGGCCTGCTTCAACCCGCGCTCGCTGAACGCCTTCACGAAAGAGATCGAGGGCGAGCCACCGGGCTGGAACATGTAAACCGCATCGGGCTTGGCCTGCAGCGCCTTTTCCATGTAGACGGCGAAATTCGTCTCGCGCAGCGCAGTCCGGTCGGCGCCCACAATCTCGCCGCCAGCCGCCTTGAACGATTTGTGAAAATAGGCCTCGGCGTCGTGACCCGGCGCGTAGTCGCTGGTGATCGTGTACACCTTCTTGATGCCGTTTTCCGCCGCCCACTTGCCGATCGCTTGACCCCACTGCGGGATCGTCAAGCTTGTCCGCACGTAATACGGAGAGCCCCGGGTGATCGAGGCGGTCGCCGCGTTCATGACCACAATCGGCACTTTGGCTTGTTTGGAGATATCCGCGACCGACATCGCATGCGGCGACAATTCGAACCCGCCCAACATGCTCACCTTTTCGCGCAGGACCAGTTCCTCCGCCAGTTGTTTCGCCTTGTCCGGGCCGGCGCTCCCGGCGTCGCGATACACAAGTTGCACGTCGATGATTTCACCCTTCGGGCCCTTTACCGATTTGCCGTGAATCGACTGGAACGCCTCGATCGCGTTCTGGAACTGAGTGCCCCAGGTTGCGAAGGCGCCGGTGTAGGACGCGATAAGACCGATCTTGAAGGTTTCCGCGCTTGCCGAGCCCGTCATTGCGACGACCCCGAGCGCGCAGATCCCAGACAGCAATTTCCTCATTTGCACTCCTCCCATTGTGCCGGCCGGGCTCTGCATGGCGCTCGCAGACAGGAGCGCGTCACCCCCATGCGGCTTCCCGACGTTGCAGGTTTTTTTTCATCCGTTTCTCGGACATCAGACTATGCCGATTTCGGATTGGCAACGAATACGCGAGTTCGCGCGGTCACCTTTTCGAATCCGCCGCAAATGGAGCGCAAACGTTTGAAATGCGGGCGCTTTTTTGCTGTGCCCAAGTTGGTGCCAGGCAATCGACTGGCTACAGCCGTCCCATTGATGCGTGGGCAACGCCTTGCGATCGCGCTTTTACTGATTGGGAAGCCGTGTGGTGCCGGCAGAGGGATTTGAACCCCCGACCCCCCGCTTACGAAGCGGATGCTCTACCGCTGAGCTATGCCGGCCAATACGCGATCCTTCAGGCATTTGAACGATCGCCATTCGTGGCCCTGATAGCGGGGCCATGTGCCTAATTCAAGGACTCGGCCCCGCGAGCCAGTCGAGCAGACGGAAGCGTCTGCGCGAAGACGCATTCTCGGCCTCCGCTTGCGGACCCGGATCGTCCGGAAGCGGCGGCTCCGCGATCACCGGCTCGGCGGCCTTGCGGCGCGGCGCGGCGCGTACGCGCGCGGGCTCGATCGCTACGGACGCGGGCGCCTGCCGGCTCGCCTTCGCAGCGGCTTCCGCGAGTGCCTGCTGCGCCACCTGCTCCAGGACCGGACCAGCGATCGCCTCCGGCGGAACGGTCCACGCGAATGCATCGAGTCTGCCGCTGATCGGAGAGATCGGCAGCCAGCGCTCCGAAACATAGCCGTCCGCGACCCAGGCCGGGTCGCGCCGCGCGCGCACTGCCCGCGCAGTCCATTCGCGCGCCTTGCCGTGATCGCCGTGCTCGGTCGCCTCGATTTCCGCCATCAAGAGACACACTCGTTGCGTCGGTTCGGCAAGCAGCGGCGCGAGCACTTCGCGCGCCTGCACAAAGTCGTGCGCATCCATCGCTGCACGTGCAACTGCGAGCAACGATTCACGATGCGCTGGTGCTTTTAGCGCGAGCGCCTTTGCGCGATCGAGCCGCTCCTGCGCGGTGTCGCCCGGCCGCAGATCTGAATACACCTCGGCAAGCTCGGGGTGCGGAGCTGCCGCGAATGCCTTCTCAATCATGCGCGCGGCGCGCCTTACGTTTCCCGCCAACGCTTCCACGCGACCAGCGATGGCAACCGCCGGAACGAGGTCTGGAGCAAGTCGCGCGGCGCTGGTCGCAAACTCGCGCGAGCGCGCGGCATCTGTCTCTTCCAGCGCGACGGCCTGCGCAGTCATCAACACAGCGCGCCGGCGTCTCCCAATCGCCTTGTCGATCGCTTTGGCTGCGATTTGTCGTTCGAGCGCCTCCAGCGCTCCGCCCCAATCACCCGCGCGGCATCGGAATTCGATAACAGCGTCGCCCGCCCAGCTAAGCGCCGGGTCGGCTTCGGCGGCTTCTTCGGCGAAGGCAAGCGCCGCGACGGGATCGGAGCGCCGTATCGCTTCGACAAACAAGCCATGCAGGCCGAGCAGCCTCGTTTCTTCATGAGCGAGCATGCCGCGGAAGTCCGCTTCCGCGCTTTCTGCGTCGCCGCCGAGCTGCGCAGCCTGCGCGGAAAGGAGCAATGTCAGCGGCTCACCTGCAAGTAGCTTGCGGGCCTCCCCTGCCGAGCGCCTCGCAACCAGCACATTGCCCGTGCCAACCGCAATCAGCCCTCGCGAGACAGCGCGCCAACCGCGTAGCTGCCTTCGCTCCTCGACGAAATCCGCGACGCGCTGCGGCGAACGCAGCAGGACGCGAATCAGCGACCAGCCCACGATTGCAACCGCGATCACGACCAACAGTGCAGCCCCCGCGACCATCAGCGAAGTTGAAATACGCCAGCCCTGCCAGGTCATGACGATTTCGCCGGGCCGCTCGGCAAACCAAGTGGCGCCAAGCGCCATCACCGCGATCGCAGCAAGGAAGACGGCGATACGAATCACGATTGCTTGCGCCCTGCGCCGGTTGCGAGCGCAGCGTCGATGAGCCGACGCACGGTCTGCTCGGCGTCGCGACGCTGCGTCGCGGCCGCGATCCAAGCCGACGCCGCCGACTTCACACTCGCCGGCAACGACTCGACCTCAGCGAGCGCCGCAGCGAGGTCACCTCGCCCGAGCTTCGTTTCGACTCGCGCGATCACCTCTCCAGCGCTGTTTCCTTGTGGCTCGCCCACAGGACGCACCTCAACCAGCCGTGACGCGTTGCTGAGAAGTCGCGCGAGCACACCGTTATCAGAAGCGGACGGACGCAACAGCCGCGGCGCAAGTTCCGAGAAACGCTCGGCGAGCGCAGCAACGCTTGGCACGCCATTGTCGGCGTAGGGCTCGAGCAGCGCTAGCGGCCCGGCACGGTCGCCGAGCCGCGCACGCGCCGCTTCGAGCTCCTTCGCGAACGGGCGGCCGGATTGCACCGCGTCGGACAGCGCGTTGAGCGCACCGATCTCCAACGCGAGCGACGATGCGGCCGCAGCCGGTCGCGCCGCTGCGAGCGTAGAAATTCGCTCTTCAAGCCCGGCTATGCGATCGGTCAAGGCATCGACCGCTTGCGGCGTGGCCGCAGGCGGAGCCTGCTCGGCCATTCGCCGAATGTCCGCAAGCGCACCGCGCAGGTCTTTCAGCGTTGTTTCGATCGCCGCGGTACGTTGGTTGACCGTGGTGAGATCGGGCGGCTGCGGCAGAGGCCGCCGTTCCAACGAGGCGAGGCGCTGTTCGGTTTCGCCGATCGCTGAGGTCAGCCGATCCAGCCGCTGTCCGAGCGCGCCCGGCTCCGCAAACGTGGGCGTGCGGCTCGTCAGTGTCTCGACCCGTGTGGAGAGGTTCTTAACTTCCTGTGCAAGTTCGCTCACCTGCGTGTCGCTGCTCCCGCGACCGCCAAAAAGCACCATGAGTGCGAATACGAGTACCGCACCCGCCGCCACCCCGACCACACCGGTCACCTGTGCATTCGTCAACAGCCCACGCCAGTCAAACGCATCGGACCGTACTTGCTCGTCTGTTTTCGGCTGTTCGGGTCTTGTCGCCTTTGGCGCTTCGGCGCGTGACAGCTCGGGCCGAACCTCGGTAGCCTTCAGATCAAGGGTGGGCGGTCGCCGCCGCCGCCTTGTGCCGCGCGGTGGATCTCCGTCGGGGCGGTCGCCTTTCGCCATGGTTCCTCATTCGAACCGCGTGAATCGGACTGCCTTGAACGGATAGACCCGCCGACCCATGCCTGCAACCTCCTCAACGTCCGAGCAGCGCCACCAATTCGGCCTCGGTTGGTCGCGCCGCGTACTCCGCACTGATGCCAAGTGGCGCGAGCTCCTGCGCTACCGCCTGCGAAAGACACAGGTGGCGAGGCCTTCCTGCCGATTCCACTAGACCGTGGCGGACCACCAGCGTAACGAACGTCGCGGCGGTTCGTGGAGAAAAGTGGAGCACCGCGCTGAGCCGGTCTCGCGACAGAGCATCGACGGTCGCCGGCGCAAATGCGGCAGAAGGACGTGCACGGTAAAGAACGAGCACTTCCACCACGATGCCGGCACCTGACTTCGGCGCCGCCAGATCCCTCGACCGGTCCTCCCCGGCAAGGTGAAGCACGCGAGCGCCCGCCGTTAGCCTTGCCGACAGCATCTGCGCGAGCGAGGCGGCATCGCCGTTCGCGACGACGACCTTCTCGAATCCGGCGGTGCGCGCAGCGTCCGCCGTGTGCGTTCCCACCGCGTACAGCGGAATCTTCCGCAAGGGCTCGAGCTCCGCAGTGGCGGTGGACACGCGCACGGCGTTCGCGCTCGTTGCCGCCAGCGCCGCGAACGGCCCGGCGGGGAGTTGGCCGATCGGCAACGATTCGATGGTCAACAGCGGATCGAGGATAACCTCGTGTCCGAGCTCGGCGAGCCGCTTCGCAGTTCGCCCGGCGTCCGGTTGCGGCCGCGTTACCAATACCCGCATTGTCATCCAAGCATCGCGAGCACGCCGGCCGGCGCACGGCTCTTCAGCTCACGGCCCGCGTCGGCACCAAGTCGCGCAGCGTCTGCAGGCAAGCCCTCGCGTCTCGTCTCTGCCGCCTCGCGCCCGTCTGGCGAGATCACCAGCCCGTGGAACCGTACACGCCCACCGAGGACTCGCGCATGTCCGGCGATCGGCGTACGGCACGATCCGTCGAGCTCCTCAAGAAAGGCGCGCTCCGCCGCTAGTGCGATCGAGGTCGCTGCGTCGTTGATTGCCGCGACGAGCGTTTCCGTCCCGCGATCGCCAACGCGAATTTCGATCGCGATGGCCCCCTGTCCGACGGACGGCGGAAACACCTCCAAATCGAGCACTTCCTTTGCCTTCCCCGAGAGACCGAGCCGCTCCAGTCCCGCGAGCGCAAGTACTGCAGCGTCGAACATGCCGCTCGCGACCTTCTCAATTCGTGTATTCACGTTGCCGCGTAGCAGCTTCACCAGGACGCGCGGCTTGAGTCGCCGCACGAGTGCCTCGCGTCGAACCGACGCGCTGCCCACGGTCGCACCAGCAGGGAGATCTCCAAGTCGCTCGAATTTCCCGCTTACGAATGCGTCACGCGGATCGGCGCGCTCGGGAAAAGCGGCAAGCACCAGCCCCTTGGGCAAGAGCGTGGGAACGTCCTTTGCCGAATGCACGGCGAGATCGATTTTGTCCGCAAGCAGCGCCTCCTCGATCTCCTTCGTGAATAGACCCTTGCCGCCAGCCTCGGCGAGCGGCCGGTCGCGAACGGCATCGCCTGATGTGCGCATCGTAACGATTTCGATCGCCGCCGGATCAATCTGACTGGTCCCCGCAAGCCGCGCGCGCACGATGTGCGCCTGCGCCAAGGCAAGCGGACTGCCGCGGGTACCAATGCGAAGCCTGGCTCGTTCAGTCATAGGCGTGCCTCAACGGATACCATACCGATGGGCGGAAATCGGAAATCCTGCTAATCCGTCACGACGACCCCATCGGGAGCAGGGACATGCTCGTTCTCGGCATTGAGACCACTTGCGATGAGACCGCTGCGGCCGTCGTGCACCGAGACACCCTTGGTCACGGCGAGATCCGCTCCAACGTGATCTATTCGCAGTCCGCCGAGCACCGGGACTATGGCGGCGTCGTCCCCGAAATCGCCGCGCGCGCACACGTCGAGCTCCTCGACGGAGTGATTCAGCGTGCGATGGATCAGGCGAAAGTCCGTTTCGCGCAGCTCGACGGCGTGGCCGCCGCCGCCGGGCCCGGCCTGATTGGCGGCGTGATCGTCGGCCTGACCACGGCGAAAGCCATCGCGCTCGTGACCCGCAAGCCTCTGATTGCGGTGAATCATTTAGAGGCCCATGCGCTTACGGCTCGCCTCACACACCGCATCAGCTTTCCCTACCTCCTGCTTCTTGTTTCCGGCGGCCACACCCAATTGATTTCCGTCGAGGACGTCGATCGCTACCGTTTCATCGGCGGGACGATCGATGACGCAGTCGGAGAGGCGTTCGACAAGACGGCGAAAATGCTTGGCCTGCGTTATCCGGGCGGGCCCGAGGTGGAACGCTGCGCCGCCGCCGGAGATCCGGCACGCTTTGCGCTACCGCGTCCAATGCTCGGACGACCGGAGCCGAACTTCTCGCTATCGGGTCTAAAGACCGCCGTTCGTATCGAGGCCGAACGCGTTGCTCCGCTCTCCGATCAGAGTGTCGCCGATCTCTGCGCAAGCTTCCAGGCCGCGATTGTCGACATTCTCGTCGACCGCATTCGCGTGGCCGTCGAGGCGCTGCGAAACAGCGCGTGGAAGCCGCGTGCGCTCGTCGTCGCAGGGGGTGTCGGAGCGAACCAGACGATACGCATTGCGCTTGATGGTCTGTCGGTGGAGCTCGGAATGTCGCTGATGATTCCTCCGCCAGAACTATGCACCGACAACGGCGCGATGATTGCCTGGGCCGGCGCCGAGCGGCTCGCGCGCGGCCTAATCGACGGTTTGGAGACCAGCCCCCGCGCCCGCTGGCCGCTCGGCGAGCATGCCGCAACCGCCTGAATCGACCGAAGCATGACCGGCCCGCAGCGGATCAGCATCATTGGCGCCGGTGCATGGGGCACCGCACTTGCAAATGCAGCGGCCCGCGCAAGACGCTCCGTTACGCTCTACGCGCGCAATCCGGCAATCGCCGCCGAAATCAGTGCGAAACGAACGAACGCGGCGCGACTACCCGGTGTGCAAATCGCGCCGGAGGTCGCGGCTACGTCGTCTCTCGAGCAAGCGGTAAACAGCGACGTCATCTTGCTGGCGGTGCCGACCCAATCGTTGCGCGCAGCCGCGCTTACGCTCGGACCCCACCTGCGGAACGGCCTTCCGCTCATCGCGTGCGCCAAGGGCATTGAGCGGGAGACGCGTCGCTTTGTCACCGAAATTATCGCCGAGGCGGCACCACACGGAGTGCCCGGTATCCTCTCCGGTCCGAGCTTCGCGGCAGATGTGGCGCGCGGTCTACCGACTGCCGTCACACTCGCGACCAGGGAAGACGCGGCCGCAACCATGATTGCCGGAGCACTGCGGTCGCAGACATTTCGCGTATACCATTCGAGCGACGTTCGCGGCGTCGAGATCGGCGGAGCGGCGAAGAACGTGCTCGCCATCGCTGCCGGTATCGTGGTCGGGCGAAAACTCGGAGCAAGCGCGCAGGCCGCGCTAACGACCCGCGGATTCAGCGAGCTCCTCCGCTTCGGCCGCGCCTACGGCGCGAATCCTGAGACGCTTACCGGCCTGTCGGGACTGGGCGACCTGATCCTGACATGCACCTCTCCTCAATCGCGCAACTATGCGTTGGGATTCGCGCTTGGTGCGGGCGAGCCACCGTCCGAGGCAGGCAGCGGCAAGCTTGCGGAAGGGGCGTTCACCGCCTCGGCTCTGGTCGAACTGGCGCGGGCGAGAAAAGTTGATATGCCGATTGCCGAGGCGGTCGACGATGTGCTTGCCGGCCGCCTGGACATCGAAGGCGCGATCACGCGGCTCCTGTCGCGACCCACCGGCGCGGAGGTGTGAAGACGATGGCCCATTGGCTCGTCAAGACCGAACCGTCCACCTGGTCGTGGAACGATCAGGCAAAAGCCGGCGCCAAGGGTACAGCCTGGGAAGGCGTCCGCAATTTTCAGGCAAGAGAAAACCTGAAGAAGATGAAAAAGGGCGATCGCGCCTTCTTCTATCACACGGGCGAGGAGAAGCAGGTCGTTGGCATCGTCGAAGTGATCGGCGAGTACCGACCCGACCCAACCGATAAGACCGGCACATTTGGACTGGTAGACCTGCGCGCTGTCGCGCCGTTGCCGCAGCCAGTGACGCTTGCACAATGTCGCGCCGAAAAGCGTCTGAAGGACATGGTCCTCGTGCGGGTTTCCCGTCTCTCGGTTCAGCCGGTAACCGACGCGGAATGGTCGATCGTCTGCCGGCTCGGTGGTCACAAGGGCTGAATTCTTCAGCTCACCTCGCAGCAAGGAGCGCGCATGACCTTCGCCGGAATCAATTATCTCGCAGTGCTGATCGCCGCGCTTGCGGGATTCGGTTTCGGCGCGGTCTATTACATTTTGCTCGCCCGGCCCTGGATGAACGCGATCGGATGGACTCCGGAAGAGCAAGCCGCACACAAGCGAGGCCAGCTCTACTCGACCAGGCTTCCATTCCTGATCGGAATCGCCGCCAATCTGATCATGGCCTGGGTGCTTGCAGGGCTGATCGCGCATATGGGCGCCATCACGGTCCGGAACGGCATCATTTCCGCTGCGTTCGCGTGGCTCGGCTTCGTGGTGACCACGCTCTCGGTCAACTACGCATTCGGCAACCGAAAGCCCATGCTGACGGTAATCGACGGGGCCCATTGGCTCGGCTCGCTGGTGGTCATGGGCGCTGTGATCGGCGGATTCGGAAGCTAGTGCGCACCTCGGGACGACCAAAGTCGCAGCCAGCTCGCCTTGTCGCCCCTCCCCTGCTTTCGCATAATGTTTTTGGATTGAAGACGAGTGCGAGGCCGGCTCAAGCCGGCCCTGTCGGGGGATACAGGGAGGAGCCCGATGTCGGAGAAAGTCTACGACGTTCCGGCTGAATGGAAGAAACGCGCCTGGCTTGACGACGCAAAGTATCAGGAGATGTACGCGCGCTCGATCAAAGATCCGGACGGATTCTGGCGCGATGAAGCCAAATGTATCGACTGGTTCAAGCTGTTCTCCAGGGTGAAGAACTCCTCCTTCGACCCGCACAACGTGTCGATCAAATGGTT